>DKAR01000059.1 GCA_002450895.1 Proteobacteria bacterium UBA6921 | reverse complement strand
ATTCCGAAGGAACGCATCGATGCGGCACTGAAATCGATGGACGTTGCGAATCTCGACACGATGCTGGAAGACATTGCATTGGGCCATCGCGTCGCGCTGCTGTGTGCGCAGCAATTAGCGCCGCCAGCCGAGGAAGAATCCGCAGAGTCCGCGAAACGCACGCACAAACGCGGCACCGCGATCAAGGATGTTCTCACGCGCTACGTGCCGGCGCTGTTCAAATCCGAGAAAGATTCCGCACGCCCGCTGCTGATTACCGGTACCGAAGGCATGGTTGTCAGTTTCGCAAAATGCTGTCGACCCATTCCCGGCGATCCGATTCTTGGCGTACTGACGGCTGAGCGTGGCATCGTCGTGCATACCGAGTCGTGCAAGAACGTCGTCGAGTTTCGCAAACGTCCGGAAAAATGGGTCGATGTGCAGTGGGCGCCCGATGCAAAAGGCGACTTCCAAGTCGATATCCGGCTCGAAGTGCTCAACAAGCGCGGCGTGCTCGCCACCGTGGCGGCGGCGATTGCGGATCTCGACGCGAACATCGACTACGTCAATATCGCCGAGCGCGACGGTAAATACAGCACGATCAGCTTTACGCTCGATGTGCAAAATCGCGTGCATCTCGCCAAGATCATGCGTCAGTTGAGGAAACTGGATATCGTTGCGCGCATTCACCGCGGCAAAGGCTGAATCTACGCGCAACGACGCGACACTCGCGCGGTGGATTTTGCCAAATCAGACGAACGTCACTAACATCGGGCCTTTCAGGAGACCCCCATGCCCCGCGAGATTATTCATACTGACAAAGCACCGAAGGCGATCGGAACCTATTCGCAAGCGGTAAAGGTCGATAACACGGTATACCTTTCGGGCCAAATTCCGTTGGTACCCGCGACCATGGAAATGGTGTCCGACGAAATTGGCGCCCAGATCCGGCAAGTGTTCGAAAATCTTTCTGCAGTCTGTAGCGCTGCGGGCGGAACGCTTCAGGATGCGGTCAAGATCAATGTCTTCCTTACGGATCTCAAAGATTTTCCCACCGTCAATGAAGTCATGGGTCAGTATTTCAAACAGCCGTTTCCGGCACGCGCCGCAATCGGTGTTGCAGCGCTGCCCCGCGGTGCGCGCGTTGAAATCGACGGCATTCTGCATCTCGCAAAATGAATCCCTCGCGGGCCGGTAGTCACCCGCCTTCGATTCGCGAACTGAAGGGTGTCGGTCCGCAAGTGGCCGAGCGCCTGGCGCGGCTGGGTATCACCACGATTCCGGATTTGCTGTTTCATCTTCCCGCACGTTATCAGGATCGCACGCGATCCGTTCCGATCGGCGCACTGCGCGCCGGAGACAGCGCCGTCGTCCAGGGCGAGGTGTTGCTCACCGAGATAAAGTTCGCGCGACGCGCGATGCTCTTGTCCCGAATTTCCGATGGCACGGGCTCGATGACGCTGCGTTTTTATCATTTCAATGCGCGGCAGAAAGAACAGCTCGCGCGCGGAGCACGCGTCCGTTGTTTTGGAGACGTTCGGACCAATCAGGGTATGCCGGAAATGATTCATCCGGAGTATCGGATCGTCACCGACGACGATGACTATCAGCACGCCGACCATCTGACACCCATCTATCCGCTGACCGAGGGAATCTCGCAGTATCAGCTGCGCCGATTGAGCCAGCAGGCGCTGGACTGGTGGCAGAAGAACCATTCCACCATTTCCGATCTGTTACCGGTCGATGTCGTGAAGTCACAGCAGTTTCCTTCCCTGGGGGAGACCATCCAGTTCGTGCACCGTCCGCCACCGGATGCTGACGTGTCGCTGCTTGAATCCAAACGTCATCCGTCTCAGGTACGCCTCGCGTTTGAAGAACTTCTCGCCCAGCAGCTGTCACTACGGCGCTTGCGTGCAACGGCACAACAGCTGAGCTCGCGCGCGTTGACGGCAACAGGAGAGTTGACTGCACCCTTCCTGAAAGCATTGCCATTCACGCCGACGCGTGCGCAGCAGCGTGTGATGGAGGAAATCGCCGCGGATCTTTCAAAGAATCATCCGATGCAACGGCTGGTTCAGGGCGATGTCGGATCAGGCAAGACGCTCGTTGCAGTTCATGCCGCGTTGCAGGCCGTCGAGGCGGGGTGTCAGGCCGCCGTGATGGCACCAACGGAAATTCTGGCTGAGCAGCATCTTCGAAATTTCGAACGCTGGCTTGCGCCGTTTGGAATCGTGCCGGAATGGCTTTCAGGCCGACAAAAATCGACGGAGCGTCAGCGTGCGCTGCAACGCATCGCCAGCGGCGACGCGCGGATTGTTGTTGGAACGCACGCGCTGTTTCAGGAAGACGTCGTGTTCTCGGAACTCGCGCTCGTCATCATCGACGAGCAGCATCGTTTCGGAGTCCATCAGCGTTTGGCGCTGCGGCAAAAAGGGCAGCGTGACGGAGAATCTCCCCATCAACTCATCATGACCGCCACGCCGATTCCGCGGACCCTGGCGATGTCGGTCTACGCCGATCTGGATTGTTCCATCATTGACGAACTCCCGCCGGGCCGTACACCGATTGAGACCGTCGTTGTGTCCGACTCGCGCCGCGATCAGGTCGTGCAGCGCATCCGCTCGGCGTGTAAGGATGGGCGGCAGGTGTATTGGGTGTGCACGCTCATTGAGGAATCTGAAGCACTGCAATGTCGCGCTGCGGTCGACACGGCCGCGCAGTTGCAGGAAGCACTGCCCGATTTGCGCATCGCGCTGGTTCACGGGCGCATGAAGGGTGCAGACAAAGACGCAGTGATGAAGGAGTTCAAGTCAGGCGAACGCGATGTGCTCGTCGCGACCACCGTCATCGAGGTCGGGGTCGATGTTCCGAATGCCAGCCTGATCGTCATCGAAAACGCCGAGCGGCTGGGGTTGGCGCAACTGCATCAGCTCCGCGGTCGTGTCGGTCGGGGCGCCGCAGCCAGTGTCTGCGTGCTGATGTATCACGCGCCACTGTCGGCGCTGGCGCGTTCCCGACTCGCGGCATTGCGCGAAACCAACGACGGCTTCGAAATCGCGCGCCGGGATCTTGAATTGCGTGGACCCGGTGAAGTGCTCGGCACGCGTCAGACCGGCCTGACCCAGCTCCGCATTGCGGAACTGGGGCGCGATCAATGGATGCTGCCCAATGTTGCCAATGCGGCAGAGCGTGTACTGAATGAAAATTCACAATTGGTCGCACCACTGATCGAGCGGTGGATCGGTCACGCAATTGAATACGGAAAAGTCTAGAGCTCTAGCCGAGATCAAGACCCGGATTACCGTCGACGTTCAACACCTTTGGCGTGTTCGGCAATTTGATGTGAATCGTTTTATGGTGTCTCAGGTATTCGGCAACCACATCCCAGATCGCACGCCCGCCTTCTTGCGGCTGTGTACTGGCCCAGGACGCGATCTTGTATTTCTTGGAAGCATTCAGCGCAACGCCTTCCATGGTTTCCATGACCTTGATGCGTTTGCCCATCGGTTCATTGGGGTCGATGACATAGCGCAGACCGCCAGTGCGTACCATGTCGCCGCCTTGTTGCAGATACGGATCCGGATTGAATAGGTTGTCGGCGATGTCTTCGAGCATCGTGCGAATCTCTTCGCCGGTTCGTTCCAGAATGACGACGGTCGGATAGGTGATGGCCGTCAGGCTCATTAGATGTTCCATGGTGATCGCTTCACCGGGAAGTAACGTCGGACCCCAGCGAAATCCGGGCGAGAATCCGAAATCTGTACCCTTCACTTCCTTGAGTGCTTCAACGATCATCTGATCCGAGGTGCCGTTGAAATTGCCGCGGCGATACAGTAGTTCTTTTGTTACTGCGAGTTTTTCACCCAGCTGCTTTGCGTACGGCTTGCGCACCGCTTCGATGTGCGCGGCCATTTTCTTGTCTGCCGGTACGAGATTCGCAAATATAGGCACAAGCTTGTACTGAAAGTCGGCGATCTTCCCGTCGCGCACATCGAGATCGAGCACAGAAAGAAACTTCCCGTTGCATCCGGAAGCCAACACGAGTGTCTTGCCGCTGGGATTGTCGACCAGGTGCGGGTCCGGGAGCGCGTCATGCGTGTGACCGCCCATGATGATGTCCAGTCCGGAAATTCGCGTGGCCAGCTTGAAGTCTGCGTCCATACCGCCGTGCGAAAGCAGCGCAACGATTTGCGCGCCCTTCTCGCGGCATTCATTGACCATTTGCTGCAGGCGGTCTTCCTGGATCCCGAACGTCCAATCAGGAACAAGGTACCCGGGATTCGAAACCGGAGTGTAGGGAAACGCCTGGCCGATAATGGCTACCGGGATCTTGTTGATCTCGCGAATGACGTACGGCTTGAAAATCAAATCGCCAAACGCGTTGTCGGCGACATTCTGGCAAACGAAGTCAATGTTCCCTTCGTAGTCGTTCTTCACCACGTGTTGCACGCGATCCGCGCCGTAGGTGAATTCCCAGTGAGCGGTCATGACTTCGACACCGAGCAGTTTGCAGGCGTCGATCATGTCCTGGCCCTTCGTCCACAACGACGTCGCTGATCCCTGCCAGGTGTCTCCGCCATCCATCAGCAGGGTTCGGCCGGGACGACTGGAGCGAATGTGGTTGATGACGGTCGCCATATGGGCGAATCCGCCGACATGGCCATACACTTTCGCCAATTCGGAAAAACTCAGATGCGAGAACGCATGCGCGTACATGCTACGTTCTTTTTGTCCGAGATACTTCACCAGCGGCAGACCCACAATGTGTGGCAAACGTCCCTTGGCCTCGCCAATGCCAATGTTGATGGAAGGTTCGCGGAAATAAGTCGGGGTCAACTGCGCGTGGCAGTCGGTGAAATGCATCAGGGTGAGGTTACCGAACGGTTCGATTTCGTAGTACTTCGATGCGTTCTCCGCGCTCAGTGCAGTTTCCGGGCGCAGTGTGCCCATCGCACCCGCTGCCGCCAGCATCTTCAGGAAGTCACGACGCGATAAACTCATCGATCTCAGCCGTTGTTAACATCATTCACACACACTCTGCCCGCGCCTTGGGCATTTCCGGCACATGCAGCGTCAAATTGATAGGCGAACAGGACTTCTCGAAGCGCACTGCGCTGGTCACCAACCGCAAACCTGTATCGGTCGGATACCCGTGTACCTTAACTTGTGCCAACCGCAGAGCTGGCGCGACTTGCTATCCCCGGGTTGTCTTCCAAGCCGCTGATTTTGGGCAGGTCCGCGTGCGACATCACCACGCTGCGCCGGCCGCGCAAGTACTCCGCAACCACATCCCAGACGGGTACGCCCGGTTCATGCGGCTGAACTGATCCCCAGGTCGCGATTTTATACGTTTTGCCGGCCTCGATCGTTCTTCCATCTACCGTTTCCATGTGGCCGATCCGGCGGCCCATCGGTTCGTCCGGCGAAATGGCGTAGCGCATGCCGCCGACGCGAACCATGTCTCCGCCTTGCTGGAGGTAGGCATCCTTGTTGAAGAGATTGTCGGCGACGTCCTCGAGGATCTCTTTTATTTCTGAACCCTTTCGTTCAATTGTGAGCACGGTTGGATACGTGATGGCCGTTTGATCCATTAGCCGCTCCATGGTGATGATGTCTCCGGGAAGCAATGACGTTCCCCACCGAAAACCGGGCGAGAAAGAAATATCCGTTCCCTTCACGGCGCGCAGTGCATCAACGATAAGTTGATCGAACGTTCCGGAAAAATTGCCGCGGCGATACAGGGTCGACTCGGTGACTGCGAGCTTTTCATTCAGCCGTTTCAGGAACGGAGCACGAACCTTTTGAATATGCGCCGCCATGGCCGGATCCGCCGGGAGCAGGTTTGAGAATATCGGCAGCAAACGATAACGAATATCCTCGATTCGGCCGTTTCGAACATCCAAATCCACCAGCGACAGGAATTTTCCGTTACAACCGGAATGTATGACCCAGGTCTTGCCGCTGCGATTTTCGACCACATGCGGTTCTGGCAGCGCATCGTGCGTGTGGCCGCCGAGGATGATGTCGATTCCGGTCACGCGTCCTGCCAATTTGAAGTCCGCATCCATTCCGCCGTGCGACAGCAGCACGACCACTTGCGCACCTTTTTCGCGCGCCTCTTCCACGAGCCGCTGCAGCTGTTCTTCCTGAATTCCGAACGTCCAGTCCGGGATCAGGTGGCGCGGATTCGCAATGGGCGTGTATGGAAATGCCTGTCCGATGATTGCGACCGGAACGTTGTTGATCTCGCGAATGACATAGGGCTTGAAGATGAGATCACCAAAGGCATTGTCAGAGACATTTTGTGCGACAAAATCCATCTTGCCCGCCAAGTCGTTTTCGACCACCTGTTTTACACGGTCCGCCCCGTAGGTGAATTCCCAATGTCCGGTCATGACGTCGACACCCAACAACTTCGTGGCATCGATCATGTCCTGGCCGTTTGTCCAAAGCGCTGTTGCTGACCCTTGCCAGGTGTCGCCGCCATCAAGCAGGAGTGTTCGCCCCGGGCGGCTGTCCCGCAGTTGTTTAACCAGCGTCGCGAGGTGCGCGAAACCGCCCACCTTGCCGTATTTGCGCGCCGCCGTTTCGAAATTCAGGTAAGTGAATGCGTAGGCTTCGCGACCTTTTGGTGCATAGCGAAAATATTTGAGAAATGCATCACCTACGATATGGGGCGGACGTCCGGCGGCTTCGCCCAGGCCGATGTTGATGGAGGGCTCACGGAAATACGTTGGAGTCAGCTGGGCGTGGCAGTCGGTGATGTGGAGTAGCGAGACGTTTCCGAAGGGCGGAATGTCATACAGGCTGTCGGGCCGCACCGCGCCGTTTGCCATGCGGGGCAATCCAACGCTGGCGGTCCCGGCTGCAGCCAAGAGACTCAGGAATTCGCGACGCGTTAAACTCATTGCTTGCTCCTCACCGCCCAAGTGCGACGGATTACCGTTTTTGTGCCCACGCCAACCATTCCTGACTTATCAAAACAAAATATGGTTTATGGGTTCATATCAGCTGTCGGATTAAGATGAGCAAGACTTAATATAAATTTGGAAGCAAAACGCTTGGCAGGGCGATGAATTGGAGGGAGTTGTGACTCAAAACACACTTTGGGCCGACCGGGATCTCGCTGTGGTATGGCACCCGTGCACCCAAATGAAGGATCACGAGTGGTTACCCATGATTCCGATCCGCTTGGCCGAAGGTGTATGGCTCGAGGATTTCGACGGAAAGCGCTACCTGGACGCCATCAGTTCCTGGTGGGTGAATCTGTTTGGCCACCGCAACAAGCGGATTTCCGCAGCGATTCAACGCCAGCTTGGTCAACTGGAGCATGTGTTGTTGGCAGGGTTTACTCACGCGCCGGTCATAGAGCTCTCGGAGCAACTCACAGCCGTAGCGCCTGCAGGATTGACGCGATGTTTTTACGCCGACAACGGTTCATCGGCGGTGGAAGTGGCACTGAAGATGAGTTTTCATGCGCATCGAAATCGCGGGCGAGTAAACAAGACCAAATTCATCACGCTCAGCAACAGCTACCACGGAGAAACATTGGGGGCGCTGTCGGTAGGTGACGTTGATCTCTATAAGGAGACCTACGCTCCGCTGCTTTTTCGTCCCGTCACTGTCCCGTCTCCTGACGCGTACTTGCGCGAAGCAGGTGTGACACCGGAACAACACGCGCGAAATATTTTTGCCGAAATGGAACGCGCGCTTGAAAAGCATGGGGATGAAGTCTGCGCGGTGATTGTGGAACCGCTGGTGCAATGCGCGGGTGGCATGCGCATGTACGATCCTGTCTATTTGCGCCTGCTGTGCGAGGCGTGCAACCGATTCGACGTGCATTTAATTGCAGATGAAATCGCCGTCGGGTTCGGGCGAACCGGAACGCTGTTTGCGTGCGAGCAGGCGGGAATCACGCCGGATTTTCTGTGTCTTTCAAAAGGGCTCACCGGGGGATTTCTTCCGCTGTCGGTTGTACTTTGCAAGGACGACACGTACCAGCTTTTTTATGACGACTACTTGAAGCGAACCGCCTTTTTGCATTCGCACAGTTATACCGGCAATCCATTGGCCTGTGCGGCGGCACTGGAGACGCTGCGAATTTTTACGGATGAGCCGGTGTTGGAAAGAAACCGATCCTTGGCGCAAAAACTTTCAAATGAACTAAGTGACCTTGTCGATCACAAACATATTTCCGATGTGCGTCAGGTGGGCATGATTGCGGCGATTGAATTCGTTCGCGACAAAAAAACACGTGAGCCCTATCCCGTGTCGGAGCGCCGCGGCCTGCGGGTGTATGAATTCGCCTTGTCCAAAGGCGTGTTGCTGCGTCCACTGGGGAACGTGGTGTACTTTATGCCGCCCTATGTAATCGCACCGGACGAAATCGAACTGATGGTGCGGGTCGCCACTGAAGCCATCGATGTGGCAACCCGGTAAAACGCCTTAGGCGGTCTCGGCTTTCTGCGCGCGTTCCAGCAACGATTGCACGGCTTCGCGCGGCGCGACGTTTTGGTAGATCACGGCGTAGACCTGCTCAACGATCGGCATGGGCACACCATTGCTCTTGGCCAGCTCGTAGATTTCGCGTGCAGTCTGAACGCCCTCAACCACCTGACTGATGCTTTGTAGTGCCTGCTCCACGCTGTGGCCTTGTCCCATGGCCAGTCCGAATCGTCGGTTTCTCGATTGGTTGTCGGTGCATGTCAGGATCAGGTCGCCCAGCCCCGACAGGCCCATCAACGTTTCGCGTTTGCCTCCCAGAGTCACGCCAAAGCGCGTCATCTCAACCATGCCGCGAGTGATGAGTGCCGCACGCGCATTCGCGCCGAATCCCAATCCATCGGAAATCCCTGCCGCGATGGCGAGCACGTTCTTGATCGCGCCACCGACTTCCACGCCGACCACGTCATCGCTGGTATAGGCGCGAAACGTCCGGCTGTGAAACTGCTGCGCAATGCGATTTGCCGTATCCGGGTCTGGCGATGCGACCGTCACCGCGGTCGGCAAACCCCGCGCAACCTCGGCAGCAAACGTGGGGCCGGAAATTACCGCCATCGGGCGATTTTCACCGAGCACATCGATCACGACTTCGTGGAGCAACTTGTTGCTGCCCTGCTCCAATCCCTTCGTCGCCCAGCAGACGCTGGCACCCGCGGGGAAGTCGGGTGCAATGCCTTCAAGCGTGGAGCGAAATGCAATACTTGGAACGGCAATGAGGACGTTGGAACATTTCGCGATGGCGCGCCCGATGTCCGTAACTGGCTCAAGCAAATCCGGGAATGCGACGTCGGGAAGAAATTCGTTGTTGCGCCGGTCGCGTATCAGTGACTCGATCGCCGCGGTGTACCGTCCCCAGAGCCGGACGTGCGCGCCATTACGCGAGAGGTGAACCGCAAGCGCGGTGCCCCAGGATCCTGCGCCGAGAACAGCAATCGTGTTATCAGCCAAGGCGCGGTTCGTCCTAATGAACCGGTTCGGGGCTGGGGGTGCCGGTTTTTTGCTGCTGGTTTTGCATGTGCTGTGCAAACAGCGCGTCAAAATTTACAGGGGCCAGAAGCAACTGCGGGAAGCCACCTTTGATGACCAGATCGGAAATTGTCTCGCGCGCGAACGGGAACAGAATGTTCGGGCAAAAGCTGCCGAGCATGGGGCCAAGTTCCTGCTCATTGAAGTTGCGAATGGTAAAGACTCCCGCCTGCTGCGCTTCAACAAGGTAGGCCGTTTTGTCACCGATCTTGGCCGTAACCGTAATCGAAAGGACAACTTCGTGTACGCCATCCGCGAGCGGCCGACCCGCCGTACTCAGCTCGAGATTGACGTTGGGTTCCCACTTCTGCGTGAAAATCGCCGGAGAGTTTGGCGTTTCAAAAGAAACATCCTTGATGTAGATCTTCTGAATCGCGAATTCTTTTTCTAATGGCGGAGTTTGTCCGTTGGTTTGATTGTCGCTCATCTTTTATCCCGGTTCTGTCAATTGGAGGAAATATGCTGGCGTATCCATTCCAGCAAATTGGGGCGGTCCATCGCGCCCGCAATGCGCCCGAGTTCTTTGCCGTTCTTGAATGCGATCAGCGTAGGAATGCTGCGAATATTGTACTGGCTTGCCAGTCCGGATTCCTGCTCGGTATCAACTTTGGCGAAACGGACGTACGGCTGCAGTTCGATACCGACCGCCTCAAAGACGGGCGCCATCATCTTGCAGGGCCCGCACCACGCCGCCCAAAAATCGACAACGATGGGGATGTCGCTGCGGTCGATATGTTTTCGGAACGAGACGTAATCGAGAGTGGCAGGATGGCCGTTAAACAACAGACCATGGCACGCGCCACATTTTCCGCCGTCGGCCAGTTTTGCCGCCGGAACCCGGTTCACGGCGTGGCACGTTGGGCAGACGATATGCAGCGCCCCGTCAGCCATTGCTGGCAGCCTGTTTTTTGAAAGGTTCGAGCAATGGATCCAGTTTTCCGGCGCGATCAAGCGCCGTCATGTCATCAAAACCGCCGATATGAAGTCCGCCGATGAAAATCTGCGGCAGTGTACGGCGTCGCGAGCGACGTTCCATTTCCTCGCGCATCCCCTCCGTCGCGTCGACCTTGATTTCGACATACGGTACGCCTTTACGGTCCAGGAGTTGTTTGGCAGCGACGCAGTAATAACAGGTCGCTCCGCCGTAGATGATGATGCCTTCGGAAGTCTCGGTTTCTTGCATGGTGCCCCCTGCTACGTCTGCGAAATCAGGTTCACTTGCCCTTGGCCAGCGGCAAGTTAGCGCTTTGCCAGGCGGTAACGCCGCCGGCAAGCCTGTAGATGGGGTCGAATCCCTGTTTTCTCAACATCGAGCAGGCGGTGGCCGAGCGGTTGCCCGTTCGACAGGTGACAACGATCGGTTGCGACTTGTGCTTGGACAGTTCGCCGATGCGCTGCGAAAGCAGGCCCACCGGAATATGAACCGAATTAACAATATGCCCGGCGTTGTATTCGTCGTCGGTCCGGACATCCAGCACGATGCCATCCTGGCGATTGATCAGGGCGATCGCTTCATTGGGGCCCACATTCTTTACGCCCCAGGTGCTGATAAACGAGTTGGCCAGCATGACCAGGATAAAAACAAGGGCAGCGAACAGCATCCATTGTTCCGAGACAAAGGCGACGAGCTGATCCATGAGGTATTACCGGTCCGAACTGCAAAAGACGTCGCGCATCATTCCGATCAGCCGAAGCGTGCGGGCATCACCCACGCGGTAAAACACGCGATTTGCATCCTTGCGTGACATCAGGATCCCCTTGTCGCGCAAGATCGCCAGGTGTTGGGAAATGTTGCTCTGCGAGGTTCCAACCAGGTCCACGATGTCCTGAACACTGATTTCGCGATCGCCCAATGTGCACAGGATCTTCAAGCGTAACGGGTGGGACATGGCTTTGAGCGATCGGGACGCGCGGTCAATGTCCTCATCGTGTGTAATCAAATCATTTTCAAATTCGGTCGATGTCATCACGCTTACCTGCTCTCAGAACCGTTTTACAGCGGATACGCGCAATCACAATGCCTGGATTGGGTAGCCCGCGAGGAAATATCGGGATGTAACATTTAGATTATTACCAAAGCAATATACAATAATGTTCGACTCGTTGAAACCGAAGCGGTTTGCATTCAGACCGTAAAAAAGGCAGCGGAATCTTCAGCTCGGACGCAGTAGAATTCGCCCGCCTCATGCGCAACAGTCAATCGAAACAAGCTGAACTAACAACCCGGTGAAACCCAACGCGCGGTATGCCTAATCGACCCAAACCCATGATCCTGATCGTCCTGGACGGTTGGGGATACAGTGAAGACCCTCATTCAAATGCCATTTTCGGGGCCCGGAAGCCCACGTGGGACAGCCTTTGGAAAGATTGCCCCCATACCCTGATACGGGGCTCCGGCGCTGAAGTCGGGCTACCGGATGACCAAATGGGCAATTCCGAGGT
>DKAR01000082.1 GCA_002450895.1 Proteobacteria bacterium UBA6921 | reverse complement strand
CGAAGTGCGCATGGCGCTGCTTGAAGCCGACGTTGCGCTGCCGGTTGTGCGCGACTTCATCGAGCACGTGCGCGAGCGGGCGGTCGGTACCGAAGTTGTCGGTAGCCTGACGCCAGGGCAGGTGCTCGTCAAAGTCGTGCGCGACGAGCTGGTCAGCGTGATGGGCGAGACCAACACCGAACTCGATCTCAGCACGCGTCCGCCCGCAACGATTCTGATGGCCGGCCTGCAAGGTTCCGGTAAGACGACCTCCGTTGCGAAGCTCGCCCGATTCCTCAAAGAGCGTAAACACAAGTCTGTACTCGTCGTCAGCGCCGACGTTTATCGCCCGGCAGCGATCGACCAGCTGCAGAAATTGGCGGGCGACATTGAGGTGGATTTCTTTCCCAGTACCGCCAACCAGGATCCGGTGGACATTGCCAACAATGCACGCCGACATGCGGAAGTGCATTCGAAAGATGTTCTGATCGTCGACACNNTCGGTGCGCCACATCACCGGCAAGCCGATCAAATTTATCGGTGTCGGCGAGAAGACCACGGCCCTCGAGCCGTTTTATCCGGATCGCATTGCATCGCGAATCCTTGGCATGGGCGATGTGCTTAGCCTTGTGGAGCAAGTCGAGCGCAGCGTCGACAAGCAGCAAGCCGAAAAGCTTGTGCAAAAGATGCACAAGGGCAAGGGCTTCAATCTCGAAGACTTTCGCGAGCAGTTGGTGCAGATGCGCTCGATGGGCGGAATCGCCAGCATGCTGGATAAATTACCGGGCATGAGCCAGGTGCCTGAGGCGGCGAAAAGCCAGTTCAATGACAAGGAACTAAAGCGCCTGGAGGCCATTATTACCTCCATGACCTACCAGGAGCGCCGCCACCCCGACATCATCAACGGGTCCCGTCGGCGCCGTATCGCCAATGGGTCCGGAACCCAGGTTCAGGACGTCAACAAATTGCTTAAGCAGTTCACCCAAATGCAAAAAATGATGAAAAAGATGGGCAAAGGGGGGCTTGCCCGGATGATGCGGGGCATGAAGGGGCGCATGCCGCCGGGGATGTCGTTTTAACCCGCAAACCAGTGTTTCTCTTTTAAAAAGAAATTACGTAAAATACCCGGCCTTTGCGGCCAGCCCGGTCGGGTTGGCGGGGCTTTATTGACTGGATTTTGAGGACGATTTCGGATGGTAACGATTCGCTTATCGCGCGGCGGCGGAAAAGGCCGGCCGTTTTACACCTTGGTTGTGACGGATAGCCGTAATCCGCGAGATGGACGCTTCATTGAGCGCATCGGGTATTACAACCCCATGGCTCGTGAGCACGAAGTTCGCTTGCAGATCAATTCTGAGCGCCTGAACTACTGGGTTTCCAAAGGCGCCCAGACGTCGGATCGCGTTGCGAAACTGGTGAAGGATCAGCAGAAGGCTGCGGCCTAACTTGCTGTCAGTACGAACGACGGCACGGGTGCCGGCGTGACGAACTCCGAGCCAGTAGAAGATCGCGACCCGGCCCGTGTGGTGGTCGGCAAAATCGCGGGTGTGTTCGGAGTGCGCGGATGGGTCAAGGTGATTTCTTACACCGATCCGCGTGAAGGCATTCTGGATTACACGCCGTGGATTTTGGAACACGGCGGCGCACAGGAAGTGCGGAAGGTTCTGGACGGCCGTGCCCACGGCGCCGGTATCGTCGCGCAGCTGGAGCATTGCACGGATCGCGACCAGGCCGCTGCGCTGTTGAATGCGACCGTGAGTGTTGAACGGTCGCAGCTGCCAGAGCCGGCTCAAGGTGAATACTACTGGGCGGATTTGGTCGGAATGAACGTGGTGACCTCGCAGGGCGTCGACCTTGGGCATGTCACCGAATTATTCGAGACCGGCGCCAACGATGTATTGGTGGTGAAGGGTGATCGGGAACGTTTGATTCCGTTCATTCGCAAGCAGGTGATTCAGGACATCGACCTTGGCGCGCGTCGCATGGTCGTGGACTGGGACCCGGATTTTTGAGCGGCGGCGAAACGCAGACGGAGCGAGGGCAGCGACGCATGCGAATCGACATCGTCACGATCTTTCCGGAGATGTTCGCGGCGATTCGCGACTACGGCATCACCGGGCGCGCAATCGAGCGCGGCATTGTGGAACTGCGGACCTGGAATCCGCGTGATTTTGCGACCGACCCTTACAAGTCGGTGGACGATCGGCCCTACGGCGGCGGACCGGGCATGGTCATGATGATCCAACCGCTGCGCGATGCGATTTCAGCGGCGCGTACGGCGGGCAACCAGGGGCCGGTGATTTATCTGTCCCCCCAGGGGCGGAAAGTTGACCAGGGACTCGTACAGTCTCACAGCGCGGCAGCGCAGGTCATCCTGCTGGCCGGGCGTTACGAGGGCATCGACGAACGGTTCATTGAACTGGACGTCGACGAAGAGTGGTCGATCGGCGACTACGTCATCAGCGGCGGTGAGCTGGCTGCGATGGTGGTCATCGATGCGATGACCCGGTTGTTGCCGGGCGTGCTGGGCGATGAGAACTCGGCACAGGAAGATTCATTCAGTGTGGGACTGCTGGATTGCCCGCACTACACGCGGCCGGAGGAGTTTGAAGGCCAGCGTGTGCCGCCGGTGTTGTTGAGCGGCAACCATCGCGAGATTGCGCGATGGCGCAGAAAACAGGCGCTGGGACGAACCCGGCAGCGGCGACCCGACCTGATCGCGGCGCTGCAACTGAGCAAAGAGGACAACGTATTGCTGGCCGAGTACGTTGCGGAACAGAAAGACTGAAATCAGGTTTGATTGAGCGGAGCGTGTGTGATGAGCAACATTATCGATGAGATTGAAAAAGAGCAGATGACGCGTGAAGTGCCGGCATTCGACACTGGCGATACCGTCGTCGTGCAATCCAAGGTCAAGGAAGGCGACCGCGAACGCCTGCAGTCATTCGAAGGCGTCGTGATTGCGAAAAGAAACCGCGGCATGAACTCCTCTTTCACTGTGCGCAAGATTTCGCATGGCGAAGGCGTCGAGCGCGTGTTCCAGACCTACAGCCCGTCGGTACAGTCCATTGAAGTCAAGCGCCGTGGCGACACTCGCCGCGCCAAGCTTTACTATCTGCGCGATCGCTCTGGCAAGTCCGCGCGCATCAAGGAAAAGCTTACCGGCGCTGGTTCTTCCGAAGCCTAAGATTTTTCGATTCAAACAATAGCCGTCGCGATACTGCGGGATCGCGGCGGCTTTTGTTTCTTTTCTGGCGTCGAAGCCAGCTTAAGATTGGGTTATGATTCCCTTCCGGAAAGTAGAACGACAAAGGGAAGAGGGAGCGCACGGTGGAAAATTCCGCCCGAATATCGATGCCAGTTGCAGGATGGTCACTGGAAGTTCGCGCCAGCTCGACGCATTTGCTGGGAATCGATTTCGTCCGTGACTTGGGTGGGCCGAAATCCGCCACGGCCAAGAGCAGTCCCCTTCTTGCTCGCGCGATTAGTCAGATAAGGGAATATTTTTTGAACCCGACAGCGCGTTTTGATCTCCCGTTGGCGGCGAGCGGGACTGCCTTTCAACAGCGCGTCTGGAATGCCCTTTCCGAAATGGATCCAGGCGAAACGAAAAGTTACGGGGAGCTTGCGCGTACCCTTGGGTCCAGTGCCCGCGCCATAGGCGGTGCATGCCGTGCCAATCCTTTCCCCGTCATTGTGCCTTGCCATCGAATAGTTTCCCGATTTGGATTGGGCGGATTTTCCGGCGCAGTCGAAGGACCCGAACTAAACATAAAGCAGTGGTTGCTGAATCATGAAACCCAAAGCGCCAAATACAAAACCCGATACGCCACTGCGTGAGGCAGAGTCGCTGGCTATTGAAGCGTTCCTTGACCACTTGTGGACAGAACGTGGATTGAGCGAAAACACCATTTCGGCGTATCGCGCAGACTTGGTGGGGTTGGCGAAATGGCTGGCAACGCAAAATGTTCTTCATCTTGATCGCGCCAATCGCGGTCACCTTTTGGCGTATTTGGCAGAGCGAACCAGAGGCGGTGCACGACCCCGATCATCGGCGCGATTGCTTTCGAGTATTCGCCGTTTCTACCAGTACCTGGTGCGAGAGGGGCGGTTAAAGGAAGATCCGAGCCAACGAATTGAAGCACCCAAACTGGGGCGTGCTCTTCCCAAGGCTTTGACCGAAGAAGAGGTTGAAGCCCTGCTCGACGCACCAAAGACATCCGAAGTTCTTGGTTTGCGGGATCGCACGATGCTTGAGTTGCTGTATGCGAGCGGACTGCGGGTTTCCGAACTGGTGACCCTTCGTGTTTCCCAGGTAAATCTTCAACAGGGAGTCGTCCGACTGGTAGGTAAGGGCGGAAAAGAGCGGTTGGTGCCACTGAACGAAGAGTCTATTCGCTGGCTCCAGCGCTACTTGGCAGAAAGCCGTAAGCAGCTGACCCGTCGTCGCGGATCGGAGTCGCTGTTTACAACCCGGCGAGGCCAATCAATGACTCGCCAGGCGTTCTGGTATCTCATCAAGCGTTACGCGGCCAGTGCACAGATTGATAAGGCCCTGTCGCCGCACACCCTAAGACATTCGTTTGCGACCCACCTGCTGAACAATGGCGCGGATTTGCGTGTAGTACAGATGCTGCTTGGGCACAGTGACCTGTCGACAACGCAGATCTATACCTACATTGCCAGGGAGCGCCTTAAGGAATTCCACGAGCATCACCACCCCCGAGGCTAAAGTCGCGACTGTAATCGCCAAAAAACGGTCCATCCATCCAGAAACACGATCGGGATGATGATGTGATCACATGAAAAACACGCGGTTCCGTGAAACAATCGGGTCACGGACGGGGACTAATATCCTGTCGTCGAGTCCATCCAGAGGTAACAAAATGCATCAGTTGCGGGGTTTGTTTTTAGTTGCTTGTTCCGTGGTTTCCAGTGCCGCTTTGGCCGACTCCGCTTCGGAAATTGCGACGGTGAAACAGGCAGTACAGCGCGCCATACCGGACGGGTCTCCCGAATCCGTAACGCCTGCGCCGATCCCTGGATTCTATGAAGTAGTGATGGGCGCCCAGGTCTTCTACGTTTCAGCTGACGGAAAATTGTTGTTGGACGGAAATCTGTATGACCTGCAGACGCGACGCAACCTGACTGATGATCGCAAATCCGAGAGCAGAAAAAAGATTGTCGACGCGATCGACGAATCAACGATGGTGGTATTCGAGCCGAAGGACGTGAAATACACGGTGACGGTCTTTACCGACATTGACTGCGGTTACTGCCGAAAACTGCACAGCGAGATTCGCAGTTACATGGATAAAGGAATCAAGATCCGGTACGCCGCGTTTCCTCGTTCCGGCAAAGACACGCCTTCGTATTACAAGGCCATTGGCGTCTGGTGCGCAAAAGATCGAAAGACGGCGCTGACGAACGCCAAATTGGGTGGTGCGGTTGAGGAAAAGAAGTGTGATCACCCGATTGACAAGCACATGGCCGCAGGCCTTTCCATTGGTGTTTCAGGCACCCCGACAATGGTTTTTCCAAACGGTCACGTCGTGCCGGGCTATGTTAACGCGGGTCAGCTGGTGCAAATTCTCGAGAACGAAAAATCCGCCCCGGTCGCGCAAAATTAGGCTGCTGAAAATCGAACAAACTGGCGCGGCTTAATCACGACTTTAGTGACGGGCTGATGTCCACTGCGACAGGTAAGGCGGTAAACACGAGACAAGTTCGTATCGCCTTGTGTGGCCAAAGCAGTTTCGCCGCGTTTGTATACCAGCCGAGTTGACTGGCGAATTGACTTGAAATCGCCTTAGCCACGCTCTCTGATGTAACACGATGTGTTTTGTAATCGATCACGACAACTTCATCTTCTCTTTCGACGATTCGATCCACCACGCCGTGGACAATACTATAATTGTCGATGTATGACAGTGGGGCCTCATTTCGAGCGCGTATGAATCGCTGCGTATCGAAATAGTCCTGCAGATGGGGAGCGCTCAGCACATTTAATGCTTCCTCCTTCCACGTTATGAGTTCAGTTGGATCGATGTCTCGATGCAGAGCCGATTCAATGGCACGCCGCAGCGTTTCCACGGAAACGGCCTTGTTGACTGAAAGCAGTTCAAGCAGTCGGTGAATCGCCACGCCACGTTCAGTTCCCGCGATATCGACTTCGTCGGGGCGCGATTCGCCGTTTGATCCATCTGTACGGCTTGGTTTTATCTCCCCAAGTGTGGTCGACGCCGGTACTGGGCGTGTCAGCATTGGGTCCAGCGAAAATTCCGGAGAACTCGTTGGCGGCAAATCGCTGATTGCGGTTTGCATCGGCAGTGTGCCGCTGGAATAGGATCGTCGATCATCCTGGCCGGGCAACTCCGCCATTCCGCGGCACACCAGTTGATACCAGCTTCGATCGCCCGGTGGCTTGGTGGAGCTTCCTGAAATGAACAACATCTGTTTTGCGCGTGTCATGGCGACGTAAAGCAGGTTTAGGTCCTCCTGTTCGTGCCGAGAGTCAATTTTGGCTGCAAGGCTTCGAGCCAGCGGATCCAAACCATTCTTGCTTCGGGATATGAAGAAATTTCTGGGTCGCTTTTCAGCGGGCTCCCAAACCAGGTAGACATTTGTGCTGTCACTTTTTTGTGAGCTGCTTGCTGCGTCAACAAGAAATACAACGGGAGATTCGAGACCTTTTGCCGCATGGATGGTCATGACTCTTACGCCGTCGCCGGCACTTGCCGCACTATCGGCATCCGGTCCATCGGTCAAACCCTGCTGTGCGGCCCGGACTGATGAGATAAAACGGCCCAGGCTTGGATACCGTCCGCTATCCAGTTCAAGAGCCAGATCAATAAATTGTTCAAGATTTCGGCCAATCGAAGCATGGAGATGAGCCGGTGCCGCCGCCAGGTAACGATCGACGACTTGCCCCTCGCTGTAGATTCGGTCGAGTAAGTCGTGCACCGGTAACATTCCGGCCGCGCTGGTCCAGCGAGATATCCATTCGTTGGCTCGGTGCAATGGATTTGTTTTTGGAAGCTCTGGAGCCAGTTCAGCCAGTCGTTGGGCCCACGTTCCCTGGTCGTTATGAAGCGCCAACATTGAAAGGTGTTCATCCGAACAGTTGAAGACAGGGCTGCGAAGTATCGTGGCAAGCGCAAGATTATTGAACGGGGTTGTCAGGACCTCGAGTAAAGTGACAAGGTCAGTAATTTCTCGACTCTGCAGAAGCGTACCGCGTGCGGCTCCATCGTAGGGAATATGTGCGTTGCGCAGCGCGTTTTCGAAAGCGGAAACATTTGTGCGATTTCGCACCAGCAACAGAATGTCGGAATACCGTAGCGGCCGATTTCCCCCGGTGGTCGCAATCACCGTGCCTTTCGCAATGAGCTCCTGAATTTTTCCTGCAACGACCGTTGCCTCAATGTCGTGAATCGTCGTTGGTCGCGCAATGCGAGGTTGGCGCAAGGGATTCCTCAAACCGACGTGCACAGGAGTCGGAGTGTCGTTTTGCGAGTCAGGTTGTGCGAGCGGAAGAATCTCAACATGTCCCCACAGCGTGCCGAGATGGGTTTCGTGAATTGGAAAATCCCTCACGACGTCTCTAAGTGCGGACTGTTGAAAGACCGCGTTGACCACATCGACGACCGCGTGCGCCGATCTTCGCGACGAATTTAGAGTATGGGTCTGGGCTTGTAACTGGTCTTTTAGCCATTCGCGAGCGACCTGAAACAGCCGCGGATCGGCGCGGCGAAATTGGTAGATTGACTGCTTTTCATCGCCCACCAGAAAAATGCTTCTGGCGTTTTCGGGATCGCCGCTGGCGAGCTCATTCAGGAGTGGCAAAATCATTTGCCACTGAATGGGATTGGTGTCCTGGAATTCGTCAATCAGCAGATGATTGATGCGTTGATCCAGTTTGTATTGAACCCAGGCGGAGTAATCATTTTCGGCAAGCAAGACATACGTTCGCCATTCGAGGTCAGCGAAATCCAGAAGCCGCCGTTCTTCCTTGATTCGCTGGTAGGCATTTATCAGGAAAGTCCCCGCAGTAAACCACGAGCGACTCAATTCAAACGTATCGTGGGCGCGTTCAATATCCTGCAGTGCCAGAAGTTTGCTGCTCAAAGATTCGTGCAGATCAAGCAAGCGCTCTTCCGCCGCCGGGCCCATGTTCCCCGCTTGCGCCTTTGACTGCTTTCTGGCGCGGGGCTTATTTTCTTTTGTGAGAAATGCGGGTGTCACACGCTGTATCTTGATCTCCGCAGAATGTTCCGAAGTTAACGTGTTGCGCAAATCCTCTGCGTCTTCGAGATTGGTTTTTGTCGGATGACGGGTCAGCAACTCGGAAAATTCGAGAAGTGCGCTGCCGTGCCGGACAAGAAAGTCGTCGTAGGGAACGCCATCGTTTCCGATTTCAAGTTGGGATCGCAGCAAGTCACATGCGTACTGCGTTGAATTTTCGCGGCCGAAGGTGAATGCCCACCATTCGGAACGGTAGGTGAGGAAACTGCGGACAATTGATTCTGCGGTTGTATGTCCAAATCGCGAATAGAGCGATTCCAGCGCTGCTGCGAGCGGGCTATCAGGGTTAAGCGTTGCATCGGCATATATTGCTTGCAGCGCCTCGCTTTCGATAGAACGGGTCGATTCCACCAATTCGAAGCCCGGCGTGATGTCAGCCTCTATCGGAAATCGTTTCAACAGGTCCTGGCAAAAAGCATGAAACGTTGTTGTGCGCGGCGTGCGCCCTGAGCGCAATAACTGTTCGTGCAGTCGACGGCACGTCGACAGGGTTTTGGGTGAAGGAGTTACGTCGATTCGATTCAGTTCCTGTAGCAGATCGCTTTCAGAACAACTGGCCATGACCTGAAGTCGTTCGAGCAGGCGGGAATGCATTTCCGCCGCGGCCTTGCGCGTAAAGGTGACGGCAAGAATTCCATCCGGGCGCGCACCAGCCAGCAGTAAACGCAACAAACGCGTTACGAGCAGCCAGGTTTTTCCCGTCCCCGCCGAGGCAGCGACCGCGGCGTTTAGTCCAGGTCGGGCGGCGTCAAGGATTTTTTTCAAGGAGGTTCAGCCTCGCGATTCTTCCGAACGAATTGGGCCATTGCGCCGACTGCGAATTATTAATTCCACTGGTACTGTAAGTCATAGCCACCTTTGAATTTATTCAAAGCCATCTGAATTGTTGACGCCTATCTACGTGCTCCAACACCACGAGGATTAAGGGCAACTTAAAAAAGTGTTGACGTAATAAAAGTGAAACACAGTGCACAAAAAAATTCTTGTCAGGGGCTTGCGAGGCCGGGCAAATTTGATATTCTTTGCATCACGAATCTCTTTACAGATTTACATGGAGGTTCGCTAAGGAGAGCCCGACGTTTAGCGGTACGTTGGACCAGCAGTAAGCAAGCATGGATCGCTTGATATGGAGACTTGGGCGGCCTTCGGGCCGCCTCCATATTTCTGGGGTTCGAAAATTTTCAGCGTTCGGCTTCAGCATCTGCTTCAACCTCTGATTCAATCCAGTACGCTCTTCTGCAAATTCCATCCATAGTGCAACGCTCACACGTTTGCGTGTCGCCCCACGCAGGTGCCGCTTCTCCATCGCGCATTGACTGATCAAGCATTCTGAGGCGTTCGACGACGGCGGCCGAAAGGACATCTAGCGCTTCACCTTCAAGCGTCGAAACTGACTTCACTTTTTCTTCCTGTAGCTGAACGTATTCGGTTCGGATCGACACTGTATTCGAAAGGCGCGCAAGTGCGGCGTACAGGGGCAATTGAATCCGCTCGCCGGCCTCGACCTCCGCGATGCCGGGTGGTGTGCCGGTCTTGTAGTCAACAACGCGAAGCCGATTCCCGTCGACGTCAACCCGATCGAGTCGGCCGGCAATCTTCATAATGGAGTCATCCATCGGTCGCTCAGCCGACACTTCGACTCCCTTGAGTTGGTAGTTGGCGGACATCTTGATTTCCCACGTGATAAACGACGGAACAACTCTTAGCCACTGTTTCAGCCAAGCGCGATGCTGAAAACTGTCTTCGAGGTCCTTCTTGAAGACGGAGCGGGAAATCAATTCGAGATGGGCGACTGCTTCTTCGCGCGAGGACTCACTGACGCGGCGTGAAAACGGTGGGGGAAGCCCCTGCACCGGTTTGAAGAATGCCTGAATGCACAAGTGGACACGCCGTCCGAAGTCATCCTTTTTCAGGACTTCGCGAATTTCTTCCGGCGCGCGCAACTTGAGCGCATTAGCGACAAAAAACTGATAGGGGCAATCAAGCAGGCGATCATAACTGTCCGGTGAGTAGCGCGTCGGCAAGAGTCGTTCGGGAATGACGGCGCGCGGGCGGCTCGTTCGTTCTGGCAGTGGAGCACCGTCCCCTCGAATTACCTGCGCCCGAGGTACCAGATATTCGAGATGAGGATCCTGCAAATCAGCTCGATAGCTCAATTTATAAAACGTTTCGATAAGTTGCAGCCAAGGTGAGGCGATAACCAGCTCCGACGCTCGCCGCTGCACGCGCGTAATCAGAATGCGTGGCGCGGAAACCAAAAGTCGATGGAACTCTATCCTTCGCGCGATTTGCCTTTGTTCCTCCGTTGGGAGTCCCAGTTGAGCTCGGACAGAAGCGTTAAAAAACGGCGAGTTCAATCTTGAGCCGGGAAAGTGCTCCCGGTCGCAGCCAGCAACGACGATGCCATCGAATATCAGTCCTGCGGATTGCGCAAGGCTTACGATGCGCACTCGTTGGCCGCCGCTGGGGGGTACAAAAGAATTTCGCTCCAAGGCGCGCCCCAACCACGCCCGAAAATCGGTCCAGCGCATTCGTGAATTGGATTGCGCTGATGCACGCCGGAGGGCGGCGATCTCCCTCAGAATCGATGAGCCGGCAGCATCTGTGCGCCACGATTCGAGAAATCCGATTCGTTCGACACTTGCATTGAGGCCATCAAGAAACTCCGTCGGGGATCTCTGTCGGTGGCCTAACAGGGCAGAAAGCGGTTCAGCTGCGCTTTCGATGTCTTTCAGCAATGAATCTATTTCCGGATAAAGTGCGGCCATGTCCGATGGCAGACGCGTGGCACGACGGCGCAAATGATCGCGGTATCGGCGCATGTTCCGCGGTACGTTTTCGTTGCGTACGATATCTTCCTCGAAGCGATACACAAGACTTAGCAGCGCCGTCCGATCGCGGTGCGGAAAAGTGAGTGGTGACTTGAGAACATCGAGAAGCGGGGGGTAGGAAAAATCCTCTTCAATGCACTGGAGCCACCGTTCGAGCCCGGTCGCCGCGCTTGTGGTCGAGAGCGCCCAGCCGCCCAGATCGTCGAGCGAAACCTCCGCGCGTTCCAGCAGCGCACGAATCCGCCGTGCAAGGCGACGGTCTTCAGTGACAATGCCGATACGTGACCGCCCTTCCAGTAGCCAGCGACGAACTTGCACGTCCACGGCGCATGCTTCGTCTTCGTTCGAATTCGCCGCATATACGTGCAGAGTCCCGCCAATCGGATCGTCCGGAAACGTTGCAACAAATTCGCCGGCGCGCTCGGACATGGAGAGGTCACTGGAAGAATAGACGGCGTCAAAAAACCTGGCGCGAGGGCTCTCCGAACCGCGAGTATCCGTGGAGTGTTCTCCTTCCGGATCCTGCATGTGAAAGAACCCAGTGGCACTTCCGGTTTCTTGCATGTGTCGAATCCACTGCTTTTCGCTTCGCGTGACGGTTAAGAAGTCCGCGATGTAAAGCCGGTCGCCAGCCCCCTGAGCATTGCCGCTGTTCGCAAGGCGGGCGACATAAGCCGCATTTTCGTCAACGACATTCAGCGCTTTCATTTGCGCGTGCCATGCCTGCCAAAGCGTATGGACCAGCGCGGCTTCGCGTTCAAGGGGTTGGAGCATCCCGGGTTGACACGCGTAGGCGTGTTTTAGATAGCGCGCGAATTCGTCGAGGGAGTGCGGTAATGACTGGCAATTCAATGTCAGTTCATCAAAAAGGCGAATTAATTCCTCGGCGAGCGACCACGGGTTTGCTTTTCCATAAAGCTCGGGGTAAGACGCGAGCACTTCCGCCAGGAGCAGTTCGCGAGCATATCCCGTGAGACTCTCGGCGTTTGATTCCGGATCGCGAAAAGCAAACGAGCGAAGTGACTCAATTCTTGGAAGCAAGAGCGCTGTAAACCCATGCGCGCTGGCTGCGGCGAGCAGTGCCGCGCGTAACGGGGCGGTGAGGTGAGCGCCCGGTACGATAATCGTGGTGGAACTGAGATCGGGCAAACGGGATGCGGCATCTTGGCAAACCCGTTCCGCCAGCACCCGCAGTGGATCTTCGTCTGCCGGGACGACCACTGCGCGCGGTCGATCGCTCGGCATGCCGGTCTACTTCTCCAGGTATCCGATTTTGTCCTTCACCGATTCCCAGTCTTTTGCGTCGGGCGGTGCCGGCTTCTTTTCTGTGATCACTGGCCATCCCCGGGCCAGATCGACATTCAACTTGATAAACTGGCGCTGCGACTCCGGTATATCATCCTCGGCCATGATCGCGTTAACCGGACATTCCGGCTCGCATAGGCTGCAGTCAATGCACTCGTCAGGGTCAATCACAAGGAAGTTGGGGCCCTCATGAAAACAATCCACCGGGCAGACTTCAACGCAATCCGTGTATTTGCAGCGAATACAACTTTCAGTTACGACATAAGCCATTTCGCGATTCCTTACTCGACTCCCTTACCCAATAGCGGCTGGGTATTCTAAACCGGATTCACGCGGTACACGAGCTGTCAGGACGGGTCTGAATGTCAGGCGGTTCGGACGCAAGCCACAATATGGGCGTCATACCCTGCCGTGCGGCGGTCGTGAACGCGGACGAGCCACGGGTGATGCTCAATTTCTCCAACGATTTTCAAGCCGTCGATGGAGGCAGGGTGCCGACCGGGGTTTAGCAGAGTCCGCAGCGGGGGCTCGCCTGTTCTTGCGCTGCGGTGGGTTGCCTCGATCCATTGGCCCATGGGAACCGGCGGCGACCAATCATAGGGGCTGGACAGCAGGGCTGCGCCTCCCGCGGGTAGCGAATCGCGAATCCCCGCCAATAAAGCTCGCGGTGCAGGATTGACGTCGAAGACATTCAGCGCTGCCACGCTGTTGAAGGTCTGCGGTGAAAAAGGCAATGCGGTCGCGTCGCAAGCCCAAAAATCCACGGACTCACAGCTCGCAAAGTCCAGGTTAAACTCAACTCGGTCAAACCGGATGCCGGATCGCTTCAACGGGAAATGAACGCGTCGATCGTGAAGGACGCGCTGTGCAATACGCAACAACCAGAAATTGACATCGATACCTAACGCAAGACCGCCAGTTTTTGCGGCAAGGTCGAACGTTGTTCGGCCGACTGCGCACCCGATGTCGAGACTGGGTCCGGCAGGGGTGTTGGGAAGTAACTCAGCGGAAACGCGCAGCAGATTGGCAACGCTGCTCTGCTTTAATTCGAGTCCTGACGGCAATGCATTGGGTGGAGCCAGGTCGGCGAAGTGATCCCAACCGTAGCTGCTCCAGTGATGGCGCGTTGTGTTGAAGTCGCTTCCGGGGCCCATTGCGTCGCCGAGAACACCCTCGAGGTTTTCTGAAAGATCCAGTCGCGACGTGATGTGGTAAATGTTGTCCGCAATATATTTTCCTGGCAGCGGGACGATAACCGGAATTCCTTCAATGATCGGATACTCGGCACGGCAGGCCGGTTGCGAGCACGTTAATAACCCTTCCATAACAACACACCCGCCGGGATGGCCATGGCGGATCAATGAGAGCGGGGCTTGTTCGTTGCGTTCGGATTTGCAGCGCGGACAAATTGGCCGCAAGTTCTCGAAGTGTTCCATGCGCATAGGCAGTGACCTTTCGGAAGGACGCCGATGCGCAGATTGTAGCGGTTTGTATGCGCTGGAGGGATATGTCCCTGCGTGCGCTAGCCTTTCAAACGAAAACGCTCGCCGGCAAGAACAATTTTAGAGTCTGGAGAACCTGAGCCATAACCTGAATCGACGAGCTGTTCGGCGGGGTACGGTTTGGAGAAGAAATAGCCCTGGCAAAAATCGACTCCCAGGTCCGCCAGCGCCGCATGTTGATCTTCGGTTTCAACGAACTCCGCANNATTTTTACCCGCGTCACGGGGAGTTCGCGCAGATATGCAAATGAGGCCATGCCGCTTCCGAAATCATCGAGTGCTGTGCTGCACCCGATTTCATGTAGCCTCGATACCACGGAAATTGCGGCGTCCATATCCGCAATCGCCGCTGTTTCTGTAATTTCAAACGTCAACCTGGCAGGGTTTACGTGGTGCCGGGCAACATTTTCTGCAATGAGTTGAACGATCGGAGGAGATAGCGTCTGAGCCGACAGATTGATAGAGAATGAAACGTCCGGGTCGCGCCGGTGAACACGGCCCAGGAGTTCGATCGCCTTTCTCACGACCCAGTGATCAACGTAAATCATCAGGCCAAAGCGCTCGGCGGTCGGCAAGAAGCCGGACGGCA
>DKAR01000236.1 GCA_002450895.1 Proteobacteria bacterium UBA6921 | reverse complement strand
CGGCATCGACGACGACGGCAACGGATACATCGACGATATCCGCGGCTGGGACTTCGCCAACAGCGATAACAATCCGATGGACGACAATCGCCACGGCACGCACGTGGCAGGAACGATTGCTGCCATCGGCAACAACGCGGTCGGTGTCGTGGGCGTGAACTGGAAAGCGCGCATCATGCCGCTGAAGTTCCTCACCTCCACCGGCTCGGGAACAACGGCCAACGCCATCAGTGCGATCAATTACGCGGTGCGCAACGGCGCGCGCGTGATCAATGCGAGTTGGGGCGGCGGCGCGTTCAGCCAGGCCTTGTTAAACGCGATTAATGCGGCAAACTCCGCCGGGGTTTTGTTTGTTGCCGCCGCAGGAAACAACGGGACCGATAACGACGCGACGCCGAGTTATCCGGCCAGTTACACCTCGGCCAATATCATTGCCGTTGCAGCAACGGACGCCGCGGACGTGCGCGCCACATTTTCCAACTACGGTGCGACGTCGGTGGATCTGGCCGCACCCGGCGTGGCCATCACCAGCACGCTGCTCACCAGCACGTATGGAAGTTTGAGCGGAACATCGATGGCGACGCCGCACGTGGCGGGCGCCGCGGCGCTCATTCTTGCGCAAAATCCCGCCCTCACCGTAAGTGCGCTCAAGGCGCTGATTCTGGACAACGTCGACAAGAAACCTGGCCTCGCCAATCTCGTTCTGTCCGGCGGGCGTCTGAATGTTTTTAACGCGATCTCGAAGGCCGGCGGCGGCACTGCACCCGCACCCACGCCTGCGACATTATCGGTAACGCCACAATCGGCCGTGCGCGCCACCGGCAGTGCATTGCAGCTCACCGTCACCGGCGGGTCGGCGCCCTATGGCTGGACCTCGTCGAATACGGCGATGACCGTGAGCGGTACCGGCACGAATGCGGTTCTGGTTTCGGGTACGCCGGGCACGACGACTGTCACGGTTCGCGATGCTACCGGCGGATCAGCAACCACGGGAACGATTACGTTCCGCACCGTGTCGGTATCTGCACCGGCGATCAGTTTAAATGTTGGAGCCACGCTGCAGCTCACCGCGAACGGCGGCAACACACCTTACACGTGGACTGCCACTAACAACGGCGTCGCATCAGTCAGCGCCAACGGATTGGTTTCCGGACTCGCGGCGGGTCAAACGGTCGCGACAGCCACTGACGCAGACGGTATCAGCGGCTCGCTGACGCTGACGGTCAATGCGGTTACGGCTCCGCCGCCCGTTGCACTGGCGCTCACCCCCTCAACCGGATTGATTGGCCCCGGCGACACACTGCTGTTTACGGTCACCGGTGGCGCGGGTCCCTACACCTGGTCGACATCCAATACCGCGATTGCCACGATTGCGCCGCAAACCACGAACACGGCCATGCTGACGGGTGCGGGCGGCGGAACGGTTACAGTCACCGTGCGCGACTCGATCAACACCACGGCCACGACCGGTTCAATCGCAGTGCGTGTCATCACCGTGTCGGCCAGCGCACTGTCGGTGAACGTGGGCTCGACCATTCAGTTCACGGCTTCGGGTGGCCGTTCGCCTTACGGTTGGACCATCACCAACCCGGCGATTGCCACCATCAATTCGGCGGGAACATTGACGGCGCTTTCTTCGGGAACGCTGACGGCGCGTGCGACGGACGCCGACAGCTTCTTTGGAACGAGCGCACAGATCACGATCAACCCGGTGGCGCTGCCTCCACCCCCACCGCCACCGCCGCCCCCGCCTCCGCCGGCACCACCCCCGCCGCCGCCGACGGCCATTCTGACGCTGACGCCGACTACAGCGTTTCGCGCCACAGGCTCGACGCTGCAATTGACAGCAACAGGTGGAACGACGCCGTACACGTGGCTGCTTTCGAATACCAGCATGACGCTGACACCGGTGGGAACGAGCGCGAATCTCACCTCGAGCATCGCAGGCACAACATTGGTCACCGTCCGCGACGCCAACAACGTTTCCGTAACGTCCGGGCTGATTTATTTCAGGACGATCTCCATTTCCACGGCTTCAACCACCATCAATGCCGGACAATCGGTTCAATTGACGGCTTCCGGTGGCGCAGGGCCATACACGTGGAGTGCGCTGAACAACGGTGTGGTGTCGATCAATCCCACGACCGGCGTCGTGACGGGAACCGCTGCCGGCACGACGACGATTAGCGCGACTGACGCGGACAACGTCACCGGTTCGATCACGCTGACGGTGGTGAATGCACCGGCTCCGCCGCCGCCTCCCGCCCCGCCGCCGGCGCCGCCTCCGACGGTTCCGCCACCGCCTCCGCCTTCACCACCGCCGCCACCTCCGGCGCCGGTAGTATTGATCTCGGTTTCGCCGTCGACCGCGACATTGCAGGCGACCACGACGCTTCAATTCAGCGCCACGGGCGGGACGCCGCCGTATGTGTGGACGGTGTCTTCCGTTCAGGCCTGGATTGACCAGACCGGACTGCTCACCGCGCTTTCAGAAGGAACGACGACGGTCATCGTCAGCGACGCGGTCGGGAATACGGGAGCCAGCGGTACGATCACGATCACCGCCGCGCCCCCACCGCCGCCGCCACCGCCTCCTGCTCCCGCACCGGCCCCCGCACCTGCTCCACCGCCCCCAGCACCTCCGATGGGCGGAATGGGCGGAGGTGGAATGTAAAAAGAAGGGCGGCCCAAGGCCGCCCTTCTTTTTCTTGCGTGTTCGGTAATGTTCGGTATCAATCCATGATGTTGATGGTCACACCCTTTTCGCGCAGATGTTCAGCCCGGCCTTCGATGTAGCGCTGAAAGCTCGCCTCTTCCTTGTACGCGCCGGATGCAACGTAATCCATCACGGACTGCACGTGGAAGGATTTCAGGTACGCCTCCATTCGAATGACTTCCTTTCCGGAAGAATCAAAGAACACAAACGTCGGCGCGTATTTCACGTCCAGCTTCTTGGCCCACTCGACCGCCGTGGTCGCCATACCTTCCGGTGTAGTGACTGGCGTTGTGCTCCACATATCGAGTTGCACGGCATCGAAACGCTTCGCCTGTTGCAGTGATTCCTTGCGCTTCAGCACATCGCCATGAAGTTCGTCGCACGCCGGACACTGTTGTTGCTCGAAGAGCACTAACAGGGGTTTTGCACCTTTGTCTTTTACGTGCGCGAGATTGTAGGGCGGCTTTTTCAGAAACGGTGCCGGATGTAATACGCCCGCCGGAGGTGGCGGATTGACCTTGGTGAAATAGTCACGGAAGCTGCCCTCGGCTTCGTGCTTTTCGGAAACGTACTTCAGCGCGGACATGAACTTGTGCGGTTCGTAGTAGCCGTTGACGCGCAGGACGACTTTGCCCTTTTCATCGAAGTAAAGAATGGTCGGTGTGAACATCACCTTGTACTTGGCGGCGAAATTCTTTTCGATCAGCTGCTCGCCATCGAAATCCGTGACTTCGCGATCGCCCCACATGTTGACCGTGATGACGTCGAATTTTTCGCGCATGTAGTCGTTGATATCCTTCTGCGCGAGGTTTACCTCCACGGTCTTTTTGCAGTAGGGACAACCGTCCTGATAGAAAAAGAGCACGACGCGTTTGTTGTGTTGCGCCGCCTCTTTCACGTCGCCGCCGAAATCCAGGAACGAGTTCTTGAACCACGTGGGATACTCCGTGGCTCCGGGGTTCGTCATCCCTGCCGTGAGTTCACCTTCCCTCTTCGCAAATTTTTTGGGGGCAACATCCGCTGCCAGCACGGCCCCGGAAATAAAAATGCCCAGAAAGATCAAACCCAGTCTCGTCTTCACGTTCGTATCCTCGTTACAGAGTGGCCACCCTCGGTGGGGCACGTCGCACACGACCCGATTAAAACTGTAGACCACGAATGGCCGCCAAGATGCGGTGCCGTTACCAAGGTTGTCGGACCTTCTTCGGCAGGCGATCACCGTTTCCCGGCAGCAAGGCGCCATTGCCGTCGCCAAGCCGTTGACGAGGGCTGCGACGGATTCTCGTGTTGTATCCGCAACTCATTGTTCGGAATCGAAGTATTTTTTCCGACGCGGCGTGGCATGGTTCTCGCTTTTCTTTCCCGCAGATGAACTGTGGAGACTGGCGATGGCCACCCTGACGCAACCCACCCTGAACGCGCCGCGCAACGTCGTCGTGGCCACGCGTCCGGTCGCACCATCTCCGGAATATGGCGACAGCGAAGCCAAGCGGCAGATGCTTAACCGCACGCTGCGCATGACCCAGGCTCTGCAGACCTCCCTCGACCTCACCCAGCTGATTGAGACGTTCGCGGTCGAAGTCAAAGGCAGTGTCCCCATCGAGGGGATTCGTTACGTCAACGATCTGTCCACGATCGATATGAAAGTCGGTCGTAATGCGAGCAATACCTGCGTTTTTCGGCTGACCCTGAACGAGCAGCCGTTGGGTGAAGTCACTTTCCTTCGCAAGTCGAGATTCAGCAGCGCCGAACAGAATGATCTGGAGACGCTGCTGCGTTGCCTGGTTCATCCTCTGCGCAACGCGCTGATGTACCGGATTGCATTGATCAAATCGCAGCGTGATCCGCTGACCAACTCCTACAATCGTGCGGCGTTGAATGAAACCTTGAAACGCGAAGTGGAGCTCGCACACCGCCACAAGACCACGGTGTCCTTGATCGTGCTCGATATTGATCACTTCAAAACCATCAACGATACCTACGGTCACGCCGCCGGCGATTGCCTGCTCAATGGCCTTGTCGAGTGCGCGACGGACAGCATTCGCCGTTGCGACATGCTGTTTCGATTCGGTGGCGAGGAATTTGTCGTGTTGCTGAACAACACCGATGCCAAGGGCGCGGCGCGCCTGGCGGAAAGAATTCGCAGAAATGTGGAAAAAGAAGAGTTCGTCTGCGCAGGCAAAGTCATTCGGATGACGGTCAGCGCCGGTGTTGCATCGCTGCGGCCGAAAGATCTCGACGCAACGCTGTTCGCCCGCGCGGACCAGGCGCTGTATCGCGCAAAGACCGCCGGGCGCAACTGCGTACAGTCCGACGACTAAGGGTCGGTTGCTGGAATCGAATGTTCCAACTCACCTCTCCTCGAGTTGGTTTATTTGGGCGCACACTGTGCGCCCATTTTTTTACCTAAGCACTGCCGGTCAGGACGTCGTCAGCTTCCGGATCTGCTTCAAGATGTTCTTGAGCTGCAGGCGGCTGACAAACGTCACTGCTTTCAACGACGGCTTGGTGCGCACCGTAATGGCCCGAAGCTGTGCGGTATCACCGGCTCGATAGAGCTCATTGACCCGAAAACGCAGGTCAACGGCACGCTCGAGCGCGCGGCGCAGATGGTCTTCCGACAGCGTCGACTCGGTGGCGACGTAGACTTTCACATTGCGATGCTTGGTCTTCTTGCCGATGGCCGGGACGGGCACGCTGATCTGGATGTACAACTGCCGCACATCGCGATTCTGCTTCTCCGTCCACTGCACACCCAGTCCGGGCATCCCCAGACTTACGAGCTTTCGCCCGGTCGCTTCGCGCGTGCGTAGCGCCGGGAATGGCGTTTCCGGCGGAATGAAGACTTCCGACAGGAAACTCTTTGCGGCATCGAGTGATTTGCGTGCGTTCGCGGAGTAGTGATTGTCCGAAAACAACTTCATCTCTTTGAAGCGCACCTGCCAGCCGCGGGTTGTAGAGCCGTCATGCTTCTTTGCATCAATTCGCACGATATGCCTGGGTACATCGATCTGGCCATATCCGGCAACCTTGATGCGTCGAAGCGGTAATGGCGTGCCTTTGCAACGCCACGAACGCCCGGTATGGGCGTAAACGCGTCTTTGTGTCATAGCGGTCCCCTAGTTCGAAAAGGTTTTTCATCTTGTCCTTCCGACTTTCTTCCCCACCACGTTCAACTTTTTTCGCGCCTTTTGTTTTGACATCGCTCGACTCCGCTCCCCGAAGTCTTGCTCTCGCACTTTGCCCCGTTTTGCAGTTGCCAGGCCGACCAACTCCCGCAGCTCAGCAACCTGTTTTTTTTCCAACTCTTCGTATTTACCGGCGCGCAAGCCGCGCCGCAGCTCGACTGGTCCGTAGCGAACCCGGGTCAGGCGACTGACCTGAACACCGAGGGCTTCCCATAAACGACGTACTTCTCTTTGGCGACCTTCCTTGAGGATGACGTGATACCAGCGATTGATCCCGCTTCCACCCGCTTCGATGACTTCGTCGAAGTGCGCGGGACCATCCTCCAGTACAACGCCTGACTTCAGTGTCTCAATCATTTCGGGCGTGACTTTTCCGAAGACACGCACGGCGTACTCACGTTCAATCTGCCGGGACGGGTGCATCATCCGATGCGCCAGTTCCCCGTCAGTCGTCAAGAGTATAAGCCCGCTCGTATTAATGTCGAGACGGCCAACCGCGACCCACCGCGCCCCTTTCAGACGGGGCAAGTCTTCAAATATGGTGGGCCGATGTTCCGGGTCACGCCGCGTGCAAACCACGCCTTCCGCCTTGTGCACGGCTAGGATGCGGCACTCTTCCTTAAAAACACGTTGTGTTACCGGACGGTCGTCGACGCTCAACTGGTCGTTTTCGCTAACTCGCTCGCCGATCGTTGCAACGCGGCCGTTCACACGTACACGGCCTTCGGCGATCCACTGTTCAATGGTTCGTCGTGACGCAAGGCCTGCCCGCGCCAGTACTTTTTGCAGTTTTTCGCTCATGGGAAGTTCCAGATTGAACGCGATGGCGGCGTCACTTCGCTCACGCCGGGTCTACATCTGTTTGTTATCGAAATGCAGCCCGGCTATGAATTTTTTTTGGCCGTCGCTTTCAAAATTTAATGCAGTGGAGAATCAACGGGGCGCTCTGTGTCGACTTCAGACGAGACTTCCGTTCCGGCCTCGATTCCGGCCTCGGCCATTTCCTGATTCGCATTCGCTTGAGTAACTGCATCTTCTGCGACCGATTCTTCTTCGTCGGCGGCGGGAGAACTCACATCGGCGCCTCGCGGCGACAGGACGTCCTCGAGGCTGCGAATTTCCGCCAATGGCGGCAGCTGATCCAGAGCTTTTAAATTGAAGTAGTCGAGAAAATCACGTGTGGTCGCGAGCAACGCGGGACGACCCGGAACTTCCTTGTGTCCCACAACGCGCACCCAGCCACGCTCTTCGAGCGTCTTGACGATGTGGCTGCTGACGGTGACGCCGCGAATGTCTTCGATCTCTGCCCGCGTGATGGGCTGTCGATACGCAATGAGCGCGAGTGTCTCGAGCAAGGCGCGGGAATATTTCTGCGGACGCTCTTCCCACAGCCGCGCAACCCACTGCGAGTAATCCTGACGCGTCTGGAAACGGAAACCTGAGCTGACTTCCTGCAATTCGATGCCACGCGTGGCGTAGTCGTCGCGCAACTGTTCCAATGCCGCACGAATTTCTTCGCGCGTCGGCTGCGCGTCATCCAGGAAAAGACTGAGAAAGCGATCGACGGTCAGGGGCTGATTGGCAGAGAACAGCGCTGCTTCGAGAACATTTTTCAACTGCGAAATGTCCATTACTCCTCCACACGCGCTGCATGCGCCTTTACATGAATGGGCCCATAGTGTTCGGTCTGAATCAGCTCGATCAACCCTTCCTTGATCAACTCCAGCACGGCCAGCAAGGTCACGACGACGCCCATGCGGCCTTCTTCAACCGGAAACAGTGTGGTGAATTCGGTGAATTGATCGTCTCGGACGCAGGACAGCACCTTTGTCATTCGCTCGCGCACCGACAGCGCCTCGCGCTTGATATGGTGATGCGCAAAGTTTTCGCTGCGAATCAGGACGTCTTTCAACGCAAACAGCATCTCGCGCAATTCAACACGCGGTTGCGGCTTGTTGACGGACAACTCCGGCAGTGCCACGGATACCGGGAAGATGTCGCGGTGCAATCGCGACAGCCGATCCATATCCTCCGCAGCGCGCTTGAAGCGTTCGTATTCCTGGAGGCGTCGAACGAGTTCCGCACGTGGATCCTCTTCATCACCCGCGAGTTCTGGCGGGCGCGGCAACAGCATGCGCGACTTGATTTCCGCGAGCATGGCGGCCATCACGAGATAGTCCGCCGCCAATTCCAGGCGCAGGCCCTTCAGGATCTCGACATACTCCATGTACTGCCGCGTGATTTCCGCGAGCGGAATATCCAGAATGTCGACGTTCTCGCGCTTGATGAGATAAAGCAGCAGATCCAGCGGACCTTCGAAAGCCTCGAGAAAGACTTCGAGCGCTTCGGGCGGAATGTAGAGATCCTGCGGAAGCTCGATGATCGGTTCGCCGTTCAGGAAGCCCAACGGCAACTGGTGCGGCGTACCGCTGCTGCCCGTTGACATGGAATCTAATTGTTCTGCTGCAGTAGAAGTCATCGAATCACTCGTGAGTCAGTCCCATCGCCTTGCGAACTTCTTCCAGCGTTGCGTCAGCGACTTCCCGCGCGGCTTCGCATCCTTGGTTGATGATCGTGCGAACCCCGGCCATGTCGGCGCTGAATTCCGCAGCCCGCTGGCGAATCGGGTCCAGCTCTGCCTGCACGGCGTCGATCACCGGTTGCTTGCATTCCAAGCAACCGATTTTCGCGCTACGGCAGCCATCTTGCACCCAATTTTTTAGGTCATCGTTCGAATACACCAGGTGGAATTGCCACACGGGACATTTCTCGGGATCACCGGGATCCGTGCGCCGCACGCGCGCCGGATCCGTCGGCATCGTCTTGATTTTCTGGTCGACTTCTTTCGGCGTGTCGCGCAGCGCAATCGTGTTCCCGTACGACTTGGACATTTTCTGTCCATCCAGGCCGGGCATTTTTGATGCTTTTGTGAGCAGTGCCTGCGGCTCGGGCAAAATTATTTTTCCGCCGCCCTCGAGATAACCGAACAACCGCTCGCGATCACCCAGCGTGATGTGCTGTTGCGACTCCAGCAATGCACGCGCCTTTTCCAGCGCTTCGTGATCGCCTTGCTCCTGATACTGCTTGCGCAGGGTTTCGTAGAGCTTGGAGTTCTTCTTGCCGATCGTCTTGAGCGCGGCCTTGGCCTTTTCCTCGAAATCCGGTTCGCGCCCGTACAGGTGGTTAAACCGCCGCGCGATTTCACGCGTGAGCTCAACGTGCACGACCTGGTCCTCGCCGACCGGCACTTGTCCGGCGCGATAGATCAGGATGTCCGCACTTTGCAGCAGCGGGTAGCCNNCAGCGGTGTCATCATCGAGAGCAAAAGGTGCAATTCGGCGTGCGCGGGCACTCGCGACTGCACAAACAGTTTGGCCTCGCCGGGATTGATGCCAGCGGCAAGCCAATCGATCACCATTTCCCACACACTGGCGCTGACGTTGCGCGGATCTTCGTAATCGGTGGTCAACGCGTGCCAATCCGCCACGAAAAAGAAACACTCGAACTCGTGTTGAAGCTGGATCCAGTTTTTCAATACACCGTGATAGTGCCCCAGGTGCAAACGACCGGTGGGCCGCATGCCCGATAGCACGCGCTTGAACTGCGTGGGAACGGAACTCAAAGTAAGGCTCCTGTTTTTATAGTCTGAATATGCTGAAGATCAGTCCCAACATTCCGTCGATCGGCGCAGTGAGAACCTTCCCCAGAACTCCTGTCGTTAACATCAGCAGCAAAATAATAAACCCGTACGGTTCGATGCGACTCACCTTCCACGCCAACGGGCCGGGCAGCACACCGGTAAGAATCCGGCCGCCATCCAGCGGTGGCAGTGGCAGAAGGTNNACCGGCTTGGCCCAGCCGAACATCGGCAAATGCATCAATAGCAGCACGATCGGGACCACGATGGTCCCGACGGGATCGATGTGTTTGACGGGATTCAGCGTGAGGCGTCCCAGCATCATCGCGGTCGGATCGCCCAGCGTCCGCGCCACCCATCCATGCGCCACTTCGTGTACCGTGATTGCAAACAAGACCGGCAGCGCCCAAACGGCGACCATCTGAACTACGTTCAGCTCATTCATCGGCGGATTATAACGGCGGGTTGTTAAGGAAGCACTCGCCGAATGCGCGCTAAGCCCCTCAAAACGCTAGAGCATAAAATGCTCAGCGGTGCGACCGACATGCGGCTCGGCCCACCGTTAAGGCACACTGGAGCCAACCGATATCT
>DKAR01000075.1 GCA_002450895.1 Proteobacteria bacterium UBA6921 | reverse complement strand
GGCTCGGCTTTCGGCTCAGGCGCAACGACGGGCGCGGGCGGCGGCGTTTGCGCGGCGATGCGCTTGCGCCGCGCCATGCGGTAGGCAAGAAATCCGCACACGATGGCCAGCGCAAGAAACGGAACGTTCGGCATTCCCGGCACCACGCCCATGATGCCGAGCACGCCGGCGGCGGTTCCGACGGCGCGCGGATTTTCAAACAACTGTTCGACGATCTGGCCGCCTATGTCCTGCGGCGTCGATGCGCGCGTGACGATGATACCGGCAGCCGTTGACAGCACCAGCGCCGGAATCTGCGCGACAAGTCCGTCACCGATCGTCAGCAGCNNGCATCGATGGCCATCTGTTTGCCCGGCATCGAATCCAACATGAAGCGCGCGCTGACTTCAGAAATTCGACCCGCGCCCTTCGTGACGACGACAAAGTTGATGATGACCAGAATGGCGAACACGACGATACCGACCGCGTAGTTTCCTCCAATGACAAACTCTCCGAAGGCTTCGATGACCTTGCCGGCGGCGTCGGTGCCGTTGTGGCCGTTGAGCAGCACCACACGGGTCGACGCGATATTCAATCCGAGGCGCATCAGGGTGGTGACCAGGAGCACGGTCGGGAACACGGAGAAACTCAGCGGCTTCTCTGTATAGAGCGCTGCGAGCAGCACGATCATGGCCAGCGCGATGTTAAAGCTGAAGAGGATGTCGAGCATGATGGGCGGCAGCGGCAGCACCACCATCGCGAGCATCAGCATCAACATCAGCGGAATGCCCAATCCGTTTTGCATCAATCGGCGAATAACAAGCGCTACATTCATAACTCACCTCGCAACTTCATGTTCTCGCGCCCGCTCAGGTCCGGGCTTTGTTCAATTCATCCGGTATCGGGAAATCAGGCTGCTTGACATCCTCACGCCGCTGCCACGCATGCAAATGCGTCAGCTGGTAGACATAAGCGAGCAATCGGGCCACGGCCAGGTAAAGGCCTGCAGGAATTTCCTGATCCAGTTTTGTGTTGTGATAGAGGGCACGGGCCAACGGCGGCGCCTCGACAATCGGTACGCGATGTTCGTCTGCCAGGGTTCGGATATTCAGCGCGATCAGGTCGGCGCCCTTCGCAACGACCACAGGTGCCTTGTTCTTCTTCTGGTCGTAACGCAACGCCACCGCGTAGTGCGTCGGGTTGGTAACGACAACGTCGGCCTTCGGAACCGCCTGCATCATGCGGCGCCGCGCGACCTCGCGCTGCAACTGGCGCAGTTTCATGCGAACTTCAGGATTACCTTCGGTTTGACGGAACTCGTCGCGAATTTCCTGACGTGTCATGCGCAGTTGCCGGCGGTAGTCCCACAACTGGAACGGTACATCGATCAACGGAAGCAGGATCATCCCGGCCGCCAATACGACAAACGTCCACGCCGCAAGATGCGCGGCGCTTGCGACAGCAGGCTCCAGTTCCAGCGAACCCAATCCAAGCAGCTGATCCATTTCGTTCCACAGGATCATGATGGCAATGGCCAGAATGAAAGCGAACTTGATGAACGCCTTCACCAGCTCGATCAATCCGCGCGTTGAAAAAACGCGACCCAGTCCCTTCAACGGATCAAGACGGTTCCATTTCAGATTCAACTGGTCCGCGCTGAACGTCCATCCGCTCAATGCCAGCTGGGCGAACACACCCACCAGCACCATGACGATCAGAAATGGCAGCACCGCACCGAGACCAATTTCAATCGCGGACTCAAACGCCGGAAGCATTGCGGCCGGATTGGTCATGTCAGCGCGCTGCAGCGTAAAACTGGAACGAAACAGATCCGCCATGCGCGAAAGGAAATAGCCGCCGAATCCCATGATCACGCCTGCGGCCGCGAGCAGCACCAATGCCGTATTAAGTTCACGCGAACGCGGCACCTGGCCCTTCTTGCGGGCCTCCTCACGCCGTTTTGGCGTAGCCTGTTCAGTGCGTTCTTGACCGGCATCTTCCGCCATGGCTTACGGACTCCGCGAGAAGATGACACGAATGACGTCGAATCCCGAAGTCAAAAGCGATTCGAACAGTGGAAGCACCACGGGCAATGTGATCAGGACGATCATGAAACCGATCGTCAGCGTGACCGGGAAACCGATGCTGAGAATGTTGAACTGCGGCGCCGCGCGCATGACGATGCCCAACGCCACGTTGACGATGAACAGCGTCGTCACGGCCGGCAATGCCATCAATACACCAGTGCGAAACATTTCGCTGCCCCAGGCGGCGATGCCCCACAACATCTCGCGCGGCATCCCTTCGGGAGCAATCGGAAGCGTTCGGAAACTGTTGGCAAGCTCGTGGATCAGCAACAGGTGACCGTTGATCGAAACAAACACCAGTGACAGGAGGATCACGTAGAACTGGCTGAGCACCGGCGTCTGCACGCCCTGCTGGGGATCGACGATCGACGCAAAACCCAAACCAATCGTCGTCGCGACAAATTCGCCTCCGATCATGAAGGCGCTGAACACCATTGCCATGATCAAACCGGTCGCCGCGCCCACCAGTATTTGTTGGGCGACAATTGTCAGCGCCTGAATGCTGATGGGATCCACGGCGGGAACATCGGTGAGCGTCGGCGCAATGACAACGGTGAAAGCCAGCGTCATCATGACTTTTATTCTAGCGGGGACATAACGCGCACCAAGAATCGGTGCCGTGGCAATGACCGCGGCGACACGGAACATCGGCCAGAGATACGCACCGACCAGGGCATTGATTTCGGCGGTGGTGAAGTTCATGGCGCGATGTCTTATCCGATCAGCGTCGGAATGCTCTCAATCAGCCGGTTGGCGTAGTCCGTCAGCAAGCCGAGCATCCACGAGCCGGCGAACAGGATGGTCATGAACATGACCAGCAACTTCGGAACAAAGCTGAGCGTCATTTCGTTGATCTGCGTGGCGGCCTGAAACATGCTGATCAACAGCCCGACGCCAAGCACCGGCAACAGGATCACGGCCACCAGCAGGATGGATACTTCCATGGCGTCCCTTCCAATGCTCATTACGCTTTCTGGCGTCATAACACGACCTCAGTAAAAACTCGCCGCAAGGGTGCCCATGATCAATGACCAGCCATCGATCAAAACGAACAACATGATCTTGAAGGGCAGTGAAATGATCATCGGCGAGAGCATCATCATGCCCAT
>DKAR01000004.1 GCA_002450895.1 Proteobacteria bacterium UBA6921 | reverse complement strand
CATCGTGTACTGCCTGTCGCGCAAGCGCGTGGATGAAATCGCCGCCTGGTTACAACAGCAGGGACTTACCGCGCTGCCATATCACGCGGGGATGTCGACCGAAGAACGTGCGAGCAATCAACGGCGCTTCATCAACGAAGACGGCGTGATCATTGTCGCCACCATCGCGTTCGGCATGGGCATCGACAAACCGAATGTGCGCTTCGTTGCGCACCTCAATCTGCCCAAAAGCGTCGAGGCGTATTACCAGGAAACCGGCCGCGCGGGCCGCGACGGCTTGCCCGCCGATGCGTGGATGAGTTACGGATTGCAGGACGTCATCACGCTGCGCCAGATGCTCGAAGCCTCGCAAGCCGACGATGCGCATAAGCGCGTCGAGCGCCACAAGCTGGATGCGATGCTCGGCTTGTGCGAACTCACCACGTGTCGTCGGCAAGCGCTGCTCGCTTACTTCGGTGAACATTTGTCGGAACCCTGCGGCAACTGCGACAACTGTCTGGAACCCCCGCAAACCTGGGACGCCACCGTCGCCGCCCAAAAAGCCTTGTCCTGCGTGCACCGCACCGGCCAACGCTTCGGCGTCACCTACCTGGTCGATGTGCTGCGCGGCAAATCCGACGAACGCATGCAAAGCTTCGGACACGACCGGCTGACCACCTTCGGCATTGGCGCCGAACTCGACGCCACTCAATGGCGCGGCGTGTATCGCCAGCTCATCGCGCGCGGCTTGCTCGCCGTCGATCTGGAAGGCTACGGCGGACTACATCTCACTGTAGCTTGCCGCCCCGTGCTACGCGGCGAACAACCCGTATTGCTGCGCCGCGAAACCAAAACAACCGCAACCAAGAAATCCCGCAGCGATCGCCCGTCTCGCACCTTCATGACGCCCCGCGACCAAGCCTTGTGGGAAGCCCTCCGCACCCGTCGCCGCGAACTCGCCGCCGAGCAAGGCGTACCGCCGTATGTCGTGTTTCATGACGCAACGTTGGCGGAGCTAGTGGAACGACGTCCTCGCACGATGAATGAGCTGGCGCATATTTCTGGAATTGGGGAGCGAAAGTTGGAAGCGTTCGGCAAAACTGTCCTATCGGTGATAGGCGAACACTCAGAGTCGACCGTGTAGTGAATTTAGAAATTGCGTACCGTCGCCTTTCGACCCAGCAGTATTCCGGGGTATCTGATTCAGGTGGTTCCCGAACTCAAAGTGAACGGCGAAGTGAAGGCGACCGGGCAGGCGCAAACGCTGGGGTCGGACTTCTGGCTCTCCGTGACGCAACAGTTCGTGAATCGAAGCCCCAAGAGCGCATCGGCGGTGTATCCGTCGGGTTCCTACTACTCGCTGTCGACGATTGGCGGCAGCGTCTCTTCAACGAAGTTGGAACAGCTGCAAGTCAGTGTCACCAACACGAAGACGATTCTGGAATCCAATGACGCCAACCTGATCAAGACGCTGACCGGCGACAAAATCCTTGGCGACATGTTCTATGCCGGAACGATGGGCTACTACGCCCAACACCTGGCCTACACCCACCTGATTGCCCAACCGCAGGGTGGTCACCTGAGCCTGTTCCCCAGTGCCGGTACGTATGGCTATACGCCGAAGGTGCAGTTCATGTTTGGGTTGCCGATGAATCTGACTCCGGGCGGGATTCAGATGGACCTGTTCCAAGAAAACGTTACCACGCAGATGAATGACGGCAATCTCGACAAGCGGGTCCAGTTCCTGTTGCAAACAGGGGTGATGGGAAGTGCGCTCGAGCACGCGGTGCCGGAGCAGATGTTTAACGATCCCGCCAACCCGAGTCAGAATACCGAAGCGATCTCGGCGGTGAAGGCGCTGCAGAAAGCAGCGGCGGCAGGACAAAAGATTTATCAAATCACCGCCGCGAACAAAGCGACGACGCTTCCGAACATTCACCACGACGCGGGCACGATGAGTGACATGAACAATGCGTTGAACGCGGGAAAGATCGTAATCACGCACACCGACGCCGTCTCCGTTCCGGGCTGGACCGGATCGGGATACCTCATTCTCGATCCGAATATAGGCGATGGGGCGTATAAGATCGGTGGGGGCCAGAGCGGGTCATTCTATTTTGGTTCTGTCCTCGGTGCTGCAATCGCAGATCTGTTGGTTTTCGCCACGATATTTTTGTTTATGGGACAGGCGGAAGTTGCAGCAATTGTTGCATATCAACTTTTGGCGCTGCTGGCTGTAACTCTAGTAGCCTATACACTTATCAAGAGTTATTCGTCAGATCCGATCGCTCCCGGGTGCTTTTTGGGTGGACTTGTGTCAGGTTTTTCGTATGCGTTCGGATGGGCGAGCATTGCGGGATATCCATTGGGCGTCGCGGGAGCCATCGCAACGGGTGCTTTGTTTGGTGCCATCAATAACGTTGTTTCCGCAATTGGCCAACTTAGTTCTACTGCAAAGAGTCTTGAACAATGTAGTACTCCTATCAAATAGGAAGTGATCTATGCACGCCTGTCCAAACTGTGGGAACCGAACAATTTCTACAATAAGAAAGCTGTTCATCGGCCCAGGTTTTCCAATAATTTGCAAAAAGTGCGGTAGAAAAGTAGGAGTAGATGCAAAACAATTTTGGCTATGGCTAAGCCCGTACCTTCTGTGTTTCCTGGTGTCTGGATTTGTTCCGACAATTGCGTGGAAAGTGGTGATATTTTCGCTCGGCGCAATATTATCGATTCTTGCAGCGCACTTTTTTGTTTCGTTGGTTCTAGTTGAAGAATCTGGGAAATGAAGGGAAGCAAAGGATCGGGCTCAGATCTTGAGTCACGACATTCTGGTGACTGACTCGGATCCCGTTGCGACAAAAGAGCCACCGTCGCGACACGCTACTCCAGAACCTCTCCGACATCGAAACCGCCACCAGCGACGACGACCTCAAGGCCAAGGTCGAGAAAGCCAAACAGCACCTGGATTCCAAACAGAACAAAGCCACGCACCAGCCGTTCGATCCGAACGACCTGCCCACCAAGAACTTCGGCCCCATCAAGGACAAGCCGCGCAAGACCAAGAGCGAATTCACCGCCAGCGCTTTATATGACCGTCCGCTCGCCCAGTTCGCCGCGCTCGGCGACTTCAAATACGACAAGCTCCCGGGCGCCAGCGATCCGGTGTACCTGGCTGAAACGGATGAAATCGTCCTCACCGACGCCATCAAAGCCAAAGCCGCCGAACTGAACTACGACGCCCTCGCCATTTATATCTGGGTGCGCAACAACGTCGAATGGCTGCCCACCTGGGGCGCGATCCAAAGCGCCGATCACACCCTCGGCAGTCTCAAGGGCAACAGCCTGGACATCAGCTCCCTGCTGATCGCCCTGTACCGCGCCTCCGGCATCCCGGCCCGTTACGTCCACGGCACCCTCGATGTGCCGATGGACAAGTACATGAACTGGACCGGCGGCTTCACCAACGCCGAAGCCGCACTGCGCTTCGCCAGCTCCGGCGGCATTCCCACCGAAGGCGTGCTCACCGGCGGCAAACTCACCACCGCCCGCATGGAACACATCTGGGTCGAAGCCGCGATCGACTTCGAACCCTCGCGCGGCGCCAAGAACAAATCCGCCGATGCGTGGATTGCGATGGACCCGAGCTACAAGCAATACCAGTTCACCACCGGAATCGACGTCACAAGCGTGACGACGGTGAACATGCAAACCGTCGCCGACAACTACCTGGCCAGCGGCACCGTGAATGAACAAGAAGGCTGGATCAGCGGCTTTGATCCTACGATCCTGCAGAACGCCCAGACGCAGGTGCAGACCGACGTCGAAACCTACCTCACCAACCAGACGACACCGCCCACCGTCAGCGACGTCATCGGCGGCCACAACGCCATCATCCAAAGCGTCAAAGGCTTCCCGGCCTCCTTGCCCAACAAGGTGGTGGTCAAGGGCGCCACGATGGACAAACTGCCCAGCAGCCTGCAGCACCGCATCACCATTCAACTCGGTGCCGTGAACGACCTGTTCCCCAACGGCAAAGTCACGTTGCCGTTTGCGAAGGTGAATAACGAGAAGGTGACGCTGTCGTTCAGGCCGGCCACACCCGATGACGAGCAGGTGTTGCTCTCGCTTCTCCCCGAAGGTCAAATCACCGACGTCAGCCAGCTGCCCAGCAGCATTCCGGGGTATCTAATTCAGGTGGTTCCAGAACTCAAAGTGAATGGACAAGTGAAAGCGACCGGACAGGCGCAAACGCTGGGGTCGGACTTCTGGCTTAGTGTTACACAGCAGTTTGTGAATCGAAGCCCCAAGAGCGCATCGGCGGTGTATCCGTCCGGCAGTTACTACGCGCTCAGCACCGTCGGCGGCAGTGTCTCAACAACCAAATTGCAGCAGTTGCAGGCCAGCGTCACGAACACAAAAACGATCCTCGAATCCAGCAATCCCGACCTGATCAAGACCCTGACCGGCGACTCCATCCTCGGCGACATGTTTTACGCTGGCACGCTGGGCTACTACGCCCAGCACCTGGCCTACACCCATCTCATCAGTCAACCGCAGGGCGGACACCTGAGCCTGTTCCCCTCCGCCGGGACGTACGGCTATACACCCAAAGTGCAGTTCATGTTTGGATTGCCGATGAATTTGCAACCCGGCGGGATGCAGATGGACCTATTTCAGGAGAACGTTACGACGCAAATGAACGATGGCAATCTGGATAAACGCTTCCAGTTCCTTCTGCAAACGGGAGTGATGGGAAGTGCGCTTGAACATTCCATTCCGGAGCAGATGTTCAATGACCCGAGCAATCCGTCCGAAGCGATCTCGGCAGTCAAAGCACTACAAAAAGCAGCGGCCGCAGGACAGAAAATTTATCAGATCACCGCCGCGAACAAAGCGACGACGCTTCCAAACATTCATCACGATGCTGGGACGATGAGTGACATTAATAATGCTCTAAACTCTGGAAAGATCGTTATCACCCACACGGATTCCGTTTCAGTTCCCGGTTGGACGGGATCGGGTTACATCATTCTCGATCCCGCCATCGGTGATGGCGCGTACAAGATTGGCGGGGGGATGAATGGGAGTTTTGTTTCGCTCGCGGTATTTTCTATGTCGATATTCATCCTTTGCTTAGTACCGTTTGCGATGACGGGATCTTTGATAGTGCTTGCCGCGTGGGCTGCGCCGATAATTGTTTCACTAACGCTGTACGTTGCTGCAATGGCGCAATTGACTAAGGATTGGGATCTTGAGACTTGGAAGAACTATGTTGCGTTTTTATCGCCGATCCTTGTTGCGGTGCAACTTTTCCGAGGCATTCTTGCATTAATGGGAGTGATGAGTAAAAGCATGCTTGTCATCTTGGGACTGCTTTCCCGACTGAGATCGGATACCCCGCAACAGTAGAAACGTGAACATGAACGATATCGTTGGTTTTCTTTTGCGCAGCGACGTAATGTCGACGCTCGTTGCGTGTGAGGCAGCGTACTTTGCTCGTATGTTAATTTTCTGTCGCGGCAGTTTCGGGAAGTATTTCTTGTTACTTCTGGGCGTGGCGCTAATTTGCGCAAGTTATATTATTTACGAGCAAGAACAGTTCTCATCTGGTCTGATTATCGCTTCGTACATTTTTTCCGTTGCCGCGTCATTTCTGATACCGCTTCGCGCGAATTTTCTCCAGGTTGTTTTTCCAAAGACGATCAAGGATACGCTGGTAGTTGGTCTTCAGTTAATAGTTATTTTTGCCATTATTGTCGCCGGAATCGCAATTCTACGTTGATGACAAAGGGCTGCAGTTCACAACCAGTCGGGGTACGACCTGAAGCTGATTCAGGTGGCCGCACTCGGCGACTTCAAATTCGACAAGCTGCCTGGCGCCAGCGACCCAGGATACCTAGCCGAAACGGATGCCCGCAAGATACGAGGTCTTGCATAACGACAGTTCGTCAACTTCCATCGAATCCCAACGCGACACGACAACGAGTCGCCTTCTGCGACATGCTGTTCTAGAACTTACGCGACGTTGAACCCACTATCAGCGACAATTTCTTCTGCAAACAGTACCCGTTTATCACCGGCGTGATCGCAGCCGTACTCGTGAAGTTTTATTACTGAACGAACAACCAAATTGGAGTTACGCCTTCAATCGCGGATCAATCTCGATCGGTTCCGCGCGTTTGAGGGTCAGCTTGTCGAAGTCAGGGTGGCGCGGATTCAAAAGGTAATTAAATTCCTTGGGCACAATCGCGCTCGGAACGGCCAGTGCAACGGACGACGCGCTGCGAATCCATTCATCCCCGAGCTTTCGGGTGGCGGCGGGAGGAGGGTTGTCGGTCCAGCCCTTGGGCCAACGCCGTTTGCGATGATTAACGTACCGGTCTGGAATGAGGACTTCCGACATTCGGAACTTCTTTCTTACGACATCCTCGGCGTCAAAGTTGGCGAGAATCTCGAGCATCGCCAGGGCCCGTGAACCGGCCGTATACACCATCGGGACGCCGCGACTGTTCCATCGCCCCGGATACAGGCTGGCCCCTTCGCCGTCGAACGGAGTCTTGATGGTAGCGAGGTAAATCCGAAAAACCGAGACTGTCACGCAAACACGCCGTGCTCGATCCGGCCGATCAGATCGCGAACTTCCTGCGCCCCCGGTTCCGTGGCGGCATACTCAAAGGGCGACTTGCCGCCCAGCGCGCGGTGTCCGCTGTGAAACCACACGGCCGCGCGGGCCACATCCCCGTCGTACAAGCGCACGGCGGCACTGAACAACAGCGCCATTCGGGCCACCCGGTCGGATTCATCCAGATGCAGCCGGCCTTCGGCCTTGCGGCGGGCCAGGGTTCGTTCCGAGATAATCACCCCCTCGGCCAGTTCCGGTAGCGCGATATCCAACAGAGTGGCCAGCTGCTCCACCACAGGGACCGGGATCCCGGCTTCAATCTCGCGGATCAGGGTGCGCGGATCATCGAGGGACAGATCAATATCCAGTCCGGCGCCGGAGGCGCGGTGGGGTTTCAGGAGGCGTTTGGCGGACATACCGTGGCTCCTCTACGTTCTGCCATTTGGCATAGTATCGGCGCCATGTGGCGGAATTACAATCCTTGGATCCCGCCGGTTCTGCGAAGGGTGTCTAAAAGCGGAGCCTAATTGTTCGCAGAAACTACGTATAACGCGAACCTGGGTTAAAGGCAGGGCGCCCTCCATAGCGCCCTGAGGATACAAATAGCCGAACGGTCATACTTCCGTTTGCTCGGAGATTTCCAACGCATCGTCCACCTCGATCCCGAGATAGCGCACCGTGCTTTCCAGCTTGGTGTGGCCCAAGAGCAGCTGTACGGCCCGGATGTTCTTCGTCCGGCGATAGATCAACGTCGCTTTGGTTCGACGCAACGAATGGGTGGCGTATATCGTTGGATCGAGGCCAATCAGACGCATCCAGCGTTTCATCACCCGTGCATACTGCCGCGCGGTGAGATGCGGAGATGACTTCACCCGGCTCGGGAAGAGAAACTGGCCCGGAGCCAGGTGTGCCTTGGCGATCCATGCCGTCACTGCATCGCGTGTCGGATCGGTTAACTCGAACTGCACCGGTCGCGCCGTCTTCTGTTGCATCACCATCGCCCGGCGGACCACCTGATCACCATGAGCAACATCACTGACCTTCAGCTTCACCAAATCACAGCCACGCAGCTTACTGTCAATGGCAAGGTTGAACAGCGCAAGATCGCGAACCCGCCTGCCCAGTTGCAAACGAATCCGCAGTGCCCAGATCTCTTTCAACTTCAAAGGCGGTTTCTGCCCGATCAGCTTGCCCTTGTTCCAGACCACTCGCCCTTGCGGACGAGTCCCGCTCACCATGGTTTCTGTCGACATGACACGATCCTCCGATGTGGGAAGGCGGAACAGTGTCGTAGGACTCCCTGCATAAGGAAGCTCGTAGAAGTCCGCTTGCTAGGTCAAATGAAGACAATCTCATGAAGTTTTGGGAGTCGTTGCCAGCCCCGGCCATTCAATCCGACTGAACAATGGGTCCGCTTTGCGGGGGCCAGCGGACATTGTCGGGTGAGATTTCGGAGCTGGGAGAATCCGTGCTAATGGCCGAACACGGTCAACCAAGAGGCCAACTATCGCTTGGTCATTCCGGCCGAGATCGTAGGAAATTTCAATTGAATGCCGAACTGGTGAATTAGTTTCTGGTTGTCGATACGTCATGACTCCGTGAGATAGGACATCATCTCAGCAGGCAATACCCGCTTCGCTTCCTCCAGTCTCACTTCCGGCGGATGCGGCACGCCGATCACGTTCGCCACCGCTTTGAAAAATTGCGCCATCGTTCCCGGTTGTCCGTCGGTCACTTTGTAGATGCCGGGTGGGGCGTCGGTTTCGGCGGCTCGCGAAGTGAGACATTACCCTGAAATGACAAGGGCGCCTGGAGGCGCCCTTGTTGAACTCAACACTTTGATAAGAGAAGTTCTACTTGGTTTTGAAATAGAACCGGTAGTCGGTTCCGTCGTGCAACATAGAAAAGCTCGTGGCATCGCTGTTTGCCGGCATACCTTCGACCGTGATCGGCGTGAGTGAATTGAACGCATACTCATAGGCAGATGAAGCTGTGTTGAAGCCCCACTGGTAAAACACGGTGTTGGAGCCTTGCTTGAAGGCGTAGAAGCGATAGGTCGTACCATCATGCAGCATGGACCAGCGGCTGTAGTCCGCATCCACCGGACCACCGGTGACGTTGATCTTCGGGATGGAGTTGAAACCATACTCGTAGTTTGAAGTCGCTGCATTGAAGGCGAACTGGTGGACGGCAATCGATGTCTTGCTGCGCATATAAAGACGATATGCGCTGCCGTCATGGAGCATCGCGAAGCTGGATGGATCGGCGTCTGACGGAGCACCAGTAATTGTCAGTGTTGGTATCGAGTCGAATCCATATTCGTACTTAGACGTCGCCGGATTGAACGCGAATTGATAAAGCTTGTCATTGGTGCCGGACTTGAAGAAATACAGGCGATAGCGGGTGCCGTCATGCAGCATGTCCCAACGTGCCCAGTCGGTGTCGGCCGGTGCTCCGGTGATGGCGATATTTGCGATCGACTTGTAGCCGTACTGGTACGTCGCGGTAAGCGTATTGTATGCCGCCTGGTTCAATGATGGTGCCGGCTTTAGGTTGAACGTCGCAACGCACATAACGTTAGCGCTGAGAGTGACGTTTCCATCGGCACAGTCTGCGGCACCGCTCCAACCCGAAAATATACTGTTCGCTGCGGGAGTGGCAGTTAACGCTACGCTGGTGTTGTCGGTGAAGTCTTTCGCACACGTCGCGCCACAATTGATTCCCGCCGGCGTGCTGGTGACCGTTCCAGTCCCTGTGCCGCCCTTCGATATGCTCAAGGTTTTCTGTCCTGCAACAGGGATGAGATTGAACATTGGATTGCAGGTGACATTGCCATTGATCGTCACTGTGCCGTCGCTGCAGTCTGCATCTCCACCCCAACCTGCAAAATTGCTTCCCGCGGAGGCCGATGCAGTTAATTTAACGACCGTATTTTGAGCATAGAGGCCCGAACAGCTCGCGCCGCAGTTAATGCCCGCAACGTCGCTGGTCACCGTACCGCTTCCCGTACCGGTTTTTGTGACCGTCAGTGTGAAATTATTCGACGTAGGATTCACGCCGTTGTCATTTGAATCGCTACCACCGCTTTTGCATGCCGCCAAAGCGATTACCAACCCCGCCATTCCCAAAGTTTTTAAAAACGTTCGATTCATTTCTCCATCCTTTAGTTGATTGTTTCTTTGAAAGTAAAACCAAACGCTGCCGAGCTCAGGGTGTGCTGCGCCCAATGACTCTGACTACACCGCCCGCTTGGCGAAGCGTCGCTTGAAGGTAATTATTCAGACCGTTTTGTTTAACAACTATGAAATATTAACAAAATGACTGTGACACTTTTTGAGAATATATCTGACCCCTTTACTGCGGTATCGCGATGTGAGGCGATTGGAAATCACAAGTTGAAGAGTGGACGAGAAGAACGAAAAGATGCCTGCAAAAACTATCTGCATTGAGTGACTTTCAATTGGATATCGTGTTCGTACCTGAGGCGATCAGAAAACAACCCAAACTGAGGTAGCCAATGCGCGTAGCGCTGGTAATTTAATGACCATTTGTCTTGTGAAAGGGCCATTGCGCTGAGGTAGCGCTTTGCACTGTCGAGATACAACGGGTCATCCGTTGAATTAAAGAGCGCAAGCAAGCCCCAACTTCGGGAGAAGTTCAACCCGCTTTGGTGTGCCGACGCGTAAGGGTAAGTCAGGGGTTGCGCGGATGTACTCACCAATTCGTCCGCCAGCGCACGAATTTCATCAGTGCGTGCATTTGCAGACAACAGTGCTAGTACTGCGAGCGCGTTTGGATCGAAAAATCCGTTTAGCTGGGAAAACGATGGGAGGTTGATCGATCGACTGAGACGGCTCCTTATGATGTCGGCGACCTCCTTTTGCAGCTCTTTGTCGCAGATGAACTCCGTCCATTTCATCATTTGGTACAAATACCAGCTCGCATTTGCGTATTCAGCAGAGGCAATATCGCCATCACCGTTGCGCGCAAACACAAGTAAGGTGCTGAAAATGTAGTCCGCAAGGGGGCGAACCGTTTTAATTCCAAACAGGGTTTCCGCATCACGCGCCAATTGAAGCAGCCACGCGCGACCATAGGGCATTTCAAATCGCGTTTCCCCAACATCTCTGCGTTTGATCTCGGTCAGTTCAGCGTCCAAAACCGGCTTTGTCAAACCGGCCCTTTCTTTTTGGGCGAGTGCGGGGTCAGGCAAACGATAGGCGGCCCAAAGCACTGCCCAGTGCCCATGAACGGCGGAATGCCAGTCCACACAACCATGAAATACTGGCGATTTTGTATCCGGTTGGGCAATGCACTCCTGCGCTAGGTGCGCGTAGCGGCGAATGACGAACTCATCGTCCGTATCGCCGGCGTTTGACTCTGGGACGGCGGTTTGGGGCGCGATGCTGAAAATTAGAAAGTATGTGGCAAGAATTCGTGAGTGCTTCGCCATGATTCAGAAATTTACTGTGATCGGTTCAGCGGCCTATTTGCGCACTGCAAGCGACGATTCCTTATCAAGAGCTCAAGCCTGGCAAGTTGGCAATCCGTCAGAAAGGGCCGGGTACGAGAGCCCAATACCGAGTCGTTGAATCATCTTGTTGTTGTTCACTCGGCGTGACTCCGTCAGATAAGACATCATTTCAACACTCAACACGCGCCTCGCTTCCTCCAGGCTCACTTCCGGTGGATGCGGCACACCAACCAAGTCCGCCACTGCTTTGAAGTACTGCGCCATCGTTCCGGGCTGTCCGTCGCTCACGTTGTAGATGCCGGGTGGGGCATCGGCTTCGCCCGCACGCACGCAGATGGCCGCGAGGTCGTCGGCGTGGATGCGGTTGGTGTAGCCGGATTCCGATTCGCGCAGGATCGGGCGGCCGGATTTGACGACGTCGATCGGCAAGCGGCCGGGACCGTAGATACCCGGCACGCGCAGGATGACGTAGGGCACCTCGTGTTGGTCACACCACGCGCGCAGTTTCTTTTCGGCGTCGAGCCGGCGTCGGCTGCGGTCGGTGGTGGGATTCGTTGGTGACTCTTCGGTGACCCAGGCGCCCTGCACGTCGCCGTACACGCCGCTGGTGCTGATGTAGACGATGCGCGTCGGCAGTGCGGACGGCGAAATCGCACCGAGAAAATGCTGCATGCGTGGGTCGGTGGTGCCTTTGGTCGGCGGCGGCGCGAAAAAGTAGATCACGCTCGCTGACGCGGGCACTTTCAAGGTTGCGGGTGCGTCCAGATCACCGCGGACCGCGTCGATGCCGTGTTGTGCGTACTCCGCCGCGCGCTCCTCGCTGCGTGCAAGTGCACGGACTCGCGTGCCGCGTTGTTTCCACAGTTCGGCAACGCGGTGGCCGATGTCGCCGCAACCGATGATGAAGACTTCCGGCGGTGGCGGTGCTTGGCGGGTTTCGTTCATTGCGACGGCTTCGCACGTGAAGCGGCGAACTGGCGGACCGCCTGAACGATGGCATCGTCGCTCATCGGCTTCACGATGATGGGCGTTCGCTCCGCGCCGAGTTTGTTGGCAAGCTCCACCGCGCGCGGACTGGCCACCAGCAACTGCGTGCGACGCAATGCGGCATTGCCCGAGGGCCCCACCAACTCGAAAAGATTTTCGAGGCTTTCGTTGCTGGTGACCACGATGGCGTCGAGTTTGTTGTGCGTCCAGGCATCGAGCAGCGGCTTTGGATCGATCACTGGTTTGGCACGACGATAAACTTCTGCGTAGGCGACGCTTGCGCCGCGTGCACGCAGCGTATCCGCCAACAATTCCCGGCCGCCGTCACCACGAAAAATCAGGATGTTCTTATCACGCACATTGTTGAGCGCGTCGATCGCAAGCAGGGCTTCGCTGTTGAATTCTTCTTTGGGTGTGAGTTGCGGAGCATGTCCGGCCGCGGCGAGTGCGCGCGCGGTTCCCGCGCCGACCGCACCGACCTGGATGTGAGCAGGCAGTCCACCCACGCGCGCGAGTTCGCGCAGGCCAAATTCAACCGCATTGGGGCTGTTGAAGATCGCAATTTGAAATTCGGTAATGCGATCCAACAGCGCGTGGCAGATGGCCGAATCCAACGGCGGCAAGATTTCTAACGTGGGGAACAGAATGACTTGCGCGCCGGCGGCTTCCAGTGCGCTGCGCAAGTTCTGGGCTTGGTGCTGAGGCCGGGTCACGACGATGGTGAGCCCGGTCAGGTCAGGCACGTGCGTAGACATCCTTGAGGATGGCGTCGGCGCCTTGCGCCAACAAGGCATTGGCGACTTCGATGCCGAGTTCGGTCGCACGCGCGCGCGGGGCACGCGCTTCGGCACGGACTACACGTGTTCCGTCCGGGCTGCCGACGAGGCCGCGCAGCCAGAGGGTGTCGCCCTCGAGCACGGCATATCCGCCGATCGGCACTTGGCATCCACCCTGGAGGCGATGGTTCATGGCGCGCTCGGCGTCGACGCGCACGCGCGTGTCCGCATGGTTCAGCGCGGCGAGCATGCCGTTGATACGCGGGTCGTCAGTTCGGCACTCGATGCCCACAGCGCCCTGGCCGATGGCGGGCAGACTGAATTCGGCTTCGATAAACGAGGTGATGCGCGCGTCGAAGCCGAGACGCTTGAGTCCGGCGGCGGCGAGGATGATGCAATCGAACTGGCCGTCGTCGAGCTTTTGCAGGCGCGAGTTTACATTGCCACGCAGGTCGAGGATCTTCAGGTCGGGGCGGCGGGCGCGAATCTGCAATTGGCGGCGCAGGCTGGACGTGCCGACTTTCGCGCCTTGGGGCAGATCGTCGATTGCTTTGTAATTATTGGAGACGAAGGCATCGCGCGGGTCTTCGCGCTCGCAGATGGCGGACAGGTGCAGGCCTTCGGGCAGTTCCACCGGCACATCCTTCATCGAGTGCACGGCAAGATCGGCATCGCCGCGCAGCATGCCTTGTTCTAACTCTTTGACGAACAAGCCTTTACCGCCAACCTTGGCGAGGGGCGTGTCCAGGATCTTGTCGCCTTGGGTCGTCATTTTGACCAGCTCGACCGTCAGTCCGGGGTTGCGCTTGAGCAGCTCGGCTTTAACGAACTCAGCCTGCCAGAGGGCGAGCGGGCTCTTGCGGGTGGCAATTCGGACGGTCGATGCGGTCATGATGTTGATACGACAGAGATTTAACGGACGCACATGCTAAGCGGTTGCGGCGCCGCGTGCAAACGAAGCGGTCAAAAATTCGCCTGAAGACGTCGCGGGCCGTACTGACTTTGATAGAATGCCGCCCTTTCGATTTGGGGGCAGCCGGCCGCCAGACGGTAAACAGCTTGTTAGGGTAGGAAACCATGCACAACGGGACCACGATTACGCAGTTTTTGATTGAGGAACAGCGCCGCATTCGTAGCGCTTCGGGAGACTTCACCTCTCTTTTGAATGACATCGTCACCGCCTGCAAAGTGATCGCCAACGCGGTCAGCCACGGCGCGCTGGTCGGCGTGTTGGGAAGCCAAGGCAGCGAGAACGTGCAGGGTGAAACCCAGAAGAAGCTGGACGTAATTTCCAACGACGTGATGCTGCAGTCCAATCAGTGGGCCGGCCACTGTGCGGCGATGGCCTCGGAAGAAATGGAAGAGGTCTATCAGATTCCTGCGCAGTATCCGCGCGGCAAGTATCTGCTGGTATTCGATCCGCTCGACGGTTCGTCGAACATCGACGTGAACATTTCCGTCGGTACGATCTTCTCGATCCTGCGTTGCCCACCCGGCATCGACAACCCGACCGAAAAGGATTTCCTGCAGCCCGGTACGCAGCAGGTGTGCGCCGGCTTCGCACTGTATGGTCCGTGCACGATGATGGTGTTGACCACCGGCAATGGCGTGAACGGCTTTACGCTCGACCGCAACATCGGCGAGTTCGTGCTGACGCACCCGAAGATGCAGATTCCGGAAGATACCAGCGAGTTCGCCATCAACATGTCGAACGAGCGCCACTGGGAAGCCCCGGTCAAGCGCTACATCGACGAATGCCGCGCGGGCAAGAAGGGCGCGCGCGAACGCGATTTCAACATGCGCTGGGTCGCGTCGATGGTCGCCGAGGTGTATCGCATCCTGAACCGCGGCGGCATTTTCATGTACCCGAAGGATATGAAGGATCCGTCCAAGCCGGGTCGCCTGCGCCTGATGTATGAAGCCAATCCGATGTCGATGATCGTTGAACAGGCGGGCGGCGTGAGCAGCACCGGTCGCGAACGCATTCTGGACCTGAAGCCGGACAACCTGCACCAACGCGTGCCGGTGATTCTCGGCTCACGCAATGAGGTTGAGCGCGTGGTCAAGTATCACAAGGAAAGCTAGAGAAACGAGCTGTAACGAAATCCGGGCCGTGGAGGAGACTCCACGGCCTTTTTGTTCGGCTTAAATGTCAAGGTTGGATACGTAGAGCGCGTTCTTCTCGATGAAGTCGCGGCGCGGTTCGACCTGGTCGCCCATTAGCGTGGTGAACACTTCATCAGCGGCGACAGCGTCTTCAATCTTCACCTGCAACAGCCGGCGCGAGTTGGCATCCATCGTCGTTTCCCAAAGCTGCTCGGGGTTCATTTCGCCGAG
>DKAR01000185.1 GCA_002450895.1 Proteobacteria bacterium UBA6921 | reverse complement strand
TTGCGCGACAGGCAGTACACGATGCCGGCGTCGCCCGAATGTTCTTCGCGGATAAAGCGCAGCAATTGCTCACGGGAGCTGCCACTGCGCCCACCGTCCGACGCCGCGATGCGGTAGCGGATGTTCGGTCGGTCGAAGCTGCTGATAAACACGCGCGCGTCTTCGAGTTTGAGGCGCGAGATGATCTCTCGGCGCGTGGGTTCGTCTGCCGTCGCTGTGAGCGCGATGCGCGGCACCGCCGGGAAGTGTTCGTGCAGCACCGAGAGTTGAATGTACTCCGGGCGGAAATCGTGACCCCACTGCGATACGCAATGTGCCTCGTCGATGGCGAACAAGGCCAACGATATGCGCGACAGCAGTTCGAGCATGCGCCCGGTCATCAGTCGCTCGGGGGCGATGTACAGCAGATTCAGTTCGCCGCGCAGCAGCTTCTGTTCCACGACGCGCGCTTCCTCCGCGTCGAGCGACGAATTAAGAAACTCCGCGTTCACACCGGCCTGCTTCAACGCGGCGACCTGGTCCTGCATCAGCGCGATTAACGGCGAAATCACCACCCCGGTGCCGGGGCGCAGAATGGCGGGGATCTGGAAACACAGCGACTTGCCGCCCCCGGTGGGCATCAGCACCAGCGCGTCACCGCCATTGATGACGGTGGAGATGATCTGCTCCTGCGGACCACGGAAGTGTTCGTAACCGAAGATGTGCTGCAGAACGGCGTGCGCGTGATCCATGACGCGGCATGGTAGCGTGCGGAACGCGCGGCGACTACCTCCAGACGACACTCAATCTCGCAGCCGTCTTCCTTCACCGCGAGTTCAAAGGCGCGAGTGTGGAATGCATAAAGATCTGGATCCCCGCATGCGCGGGGATGACAAAGCAGAGAAAAATCGAAAGCAGACGTGGTCAGTAATGCAGCAAGAGTCGTTCTAGGGCGTGGCCGCGGCGCGCTTGGCGCTCAGATAACGCAGTTTGGTCGGGCCGTTCGGTTCCTGCCGGTCAATCCACACCAGATGCAGGTCGCCCTTTTCATCGAGCGCCACACTCGGATCGGACTGCGCGCCCGGACCGGCGGCGGGTTTGGCGGAGACGTCGTCGGACCAGCCGTCGTCCGTTTTCCACGCGAGCCAGATGTCCGCGGTTTCGTCGCGGTCATCGTCCCACGCCACGACCACGTCTTTGCCGGAAGCGGCGATGGCCGGATGCCATTGCGCGATGCTGTCGCCGAAGCTGTCCTGTACCTTTTGGTTCTTGCCGAACGTCTTGCCCGCGTCATCGCTGAAGGCGGCGTAGACGTCGTAGCCGGACAGGAAATCGCGCTTGTCCATCCACACGATGCCAACATTTTTGTCATCCAGCCGTGCCAGCGCCGCGCGCATTGATCCGGGACCCTTGCCTAGATTGCGTGATGGCGAATTGGTGCGTGGCACGGCAGCATTGCGCGTTTCGTTCACGCGTTTCCACTGACTGAACTGTTTGCCGTCCGCCGAATAGGCCTGCACGATAATGGTGTGACCATTGCGGCGGTCTTCCCAGGCCACAGCCACATCGCCCTTTGCGCCCGGTGCGACGGAGGGATACAGCTGATCGTCTTTCAGTTCCGCCGGGTCGGCCGCGGACACTTGCGTCACGCTGACCTTGTTGTCTGTGACAGCAAGGCGTGCGACGCGAATGCGCGCAAAGCGACCTTCTTTCTCCGCCCACGCGGCATACACACTGTCGCCAAAGGCGCCGACACTCGCCTGTGACGATTCGTTCTTTCCCAGCACGATGGTTTCGCCCGATCGGGCCGTGCCGTCAATCCACGCCACGACGCGCGCCTGCACATGCCCGCCTTCCTCGAACACCACCAGAAAGCGTTGTGGGCCGACGACCGCAATGCTGGGTTCATAGCAGTCGTCCTTTCCGCTGACCTGCGCGTCTGCGTTGAACAGCGTGGCGTCGTAAGCTTTTGCAGCGATGTAGCAACGCGGCGTGCCGTCGCGATTGTCTTCCCACGCAACTCCAACCAGACCGTGACCGGTGGCAACGCTCTTGCGACCGGCGGAATCCAGATGATGAAAAACGCGATCGCCGTGCGCGGGCGTTACGTCCATCACGGCGCCGAATTCCCAACCGGCGGCGAACGAGGAAGTAGCGGTGAAAGCGAATAGAAGGAAAACGAACCCGAAGGCGCGGCTCATGATTTGGATCCGAGGAACTCCATCAGCCCTTTGGTCTTGTAGTGCCCTTCAACCACGTAGCGGTCGAAATCCTTGAAGTCCTGCACGGTCTTGAAGCCCGGTGCTTTGAAGATCTGTTTCCCAGACGAATCGAGAAACACAAACAGCGGTGTGGCGAACGCTTTGAACCGCGCGCCCAGATCCGCCTCGGTGATGCGCTCGCCGTTCGGCAAGGTAATTCGTTTGCCGCTTTCCGCGTCCACGTATACAAGGACAAAGTGATCCGTGAGCAACTTGCGCAGCTCGGGGTCGGAAAAGGTTTCCTTGTTCGTCCAGTCGCACCACGCACAGCCGTAGCGGCCGAAGTAGAGAAAGATCGGTTTGTTTTCTTTTTCCGCGAGGCGCAGCCCCTGATCGTAGGTGACGAACTCGTAGTCGTGCGGGGGATCCGCCAACGCCGGGAACGCCAGAAACAGGGAAAATAAAAACGCGACGGGAAACGAAAGAATTGAATTGCTGCGCATACAGAACCTCTGCAAGGTTATCGGCGGTCCCGACACCTCTTTTGAACCACCGCCCACCAAGAATATCCCAAGATTTTGCGTGCGCGAGTGCGCACAACTACCTAAAGCTCGCAGGCGAAACGTTTTCCGCTGGCGCGGTATTGATTCAACAGGTTATCAGCGGTTTGGGTTTCCAACGGGCTGAGCGGCTGGTAGCCCCGACCGTAGTTCCAGCCGTAACCCCAGCGGTACCAATTCGGGAAGATTGGGCCGCCACCCAGTCGCACCCCGGCAAACATCATGTCGGCGAGGATGTTGTTATTGGTTTTGCTCAATACGCAGTCGTGCAGCTGCCGGTCTGCCTGAAGGCGTTGTTCGGACGTACCCCCGCGCCAGTAGGCGATGTCGTGTTCCAGGCAACAGTCACACCACAGTTTTCGGTGGTTGAAGTCGCCGTCCGGAAACAGGCTGCAGCCGTCGCTGGTGAATGCGCGCAATGAGTCCGCGTGCGCGAGTGTCGCAGCGAAAAACACCATACTTGCGATCACGTTTGCGCAACGCACCGGCCCCTACTTTGCGACCGCTTGTGCAACATCGAGGATCAGGCTGGCCGTCAGGCGCGAACGGTCCACGATGCCAATGTAGCGATTGTCCTTGTCGACCACGGGTAGCGACTCGACGTTCAAGTCTTCCATTTCCTTCAATGCACGGCGTTTGTCATCGTTGACATGCATGGCTTGATCGGCGGCTATGAAACCGGGGAAATTTTTCAGCGCTTCGCGATTCTGGTCGACCACGAACGTTCTGAACCGATCAACGTTCATTGATGGATTTCCAGAGGTAAACGTAACGTACAACCGGCGGGCGTCCATCGACCCAAAAAAACTACCGTCTTCGTTTTGGAGGATAACGTACTTCAGCGCACCCTTTCGCGTGAGCTGCTCAAGATACTCATTAATTGCCTCCTTCGTGTAGCCTTTGTAGCCAAGGGTGAACGTCAAAGCCTCAGTCTTTTTCGTTATCAGTTTTGGAATTTGTGCGGTGCCCTCTTTCGCGCCACTTTCCACGGTTCGAACCAATCCGGCCTCGATCGGGGTCACCTGGGATTTGATTTCCGTTCCGGATGCTTTGTTGATCGCCGCAACAACTTTGATCCCGCTTTCGCCGAACTCGAGTGATTCTATTTTTCCGCTGACCAACAGGTAGATGAAAACAGGCAATACCGCGACGACGATGTCCGTTACTTTGATCTCATAACGGTTGTCGCGTGAACGCAGGAACACCAGCAAACCGAGAACGACGATGAATGTGCCGACCGCGATGAACAGAGTGCCAACCATGGGTATGCCCTCCTGGGACACATACCGAACGGTTTAGCCAACAGCGCGTGTTTTCAATCGTTCGGCAATGACAGTAACAAGATGGCGGGCCACTCGATCTTTGGAATCGCGATCGATTTCTTTGCGGCCCCCTTTCCATAAGAGTAGCAGAGCATTTTCGTCGCTTTCGAAACCTTGCTTTGGTCCGACCCAGTTGCCCGCGACAAGGTCGAGTTTTTTCGATTCGAGTTTGGCGCGGGCGTTCTGCTCCAGGTTTTCCGTCTCCGCCGCGAATCCCACCACGAAGGGCTTGTCTGCCAACGCACCCACCGTGGCGAGGATGTCGGGATTGCGAATCAACTCAATCGACAGATGTTCGTCCTTCTTCTTTATCTTCTGTGTCGCGGATTCGGCGGGGCGATAGTCGGCCACCGCGGCGGTGCCGATGAAGATGTCGCTTTTTCCAACACGCTGCATCACGGCATCGAACATTTCCTGTGCGGTGCGCACATTGATGCGATCCACGCCTTCCGGTGTTTCAAGCGCAACGGGCCCGCTGACCAGGGTGACCGTGGCGCCCGCTTCCAGTGCGGCGCGGGCGACAGCGAATCCCATCTTCCCGGAGCTGCGATTGCCGACGAAGCGTACGGGATCGATGGCTTCTTGCGTCGGGCCACTGGTAATCAACACGCGCTTTCCCGCCAGCGTTCCCGGCTCAAATCGCGACGCAACAAACGAAACGATCGAGGACGGTTCGGCCATGCGGCCCGGACCGAATTCGCCGCAGGCTTGTTCACCCGAGTCGGGACCGACCACCGATACACCGCGCGCCGTGAGCTTCGCCATGTTTTCCTTCGTGGCGGCGTGACTCCACATGCGATGGTTCATGGCGGGCGCGATGATGACCGGTGCTGTGGTCGCCAGGCACACAGCGGCGAGCAGGTCGTCGG
>DKAR01000180.1 GCA_002450895.1 Proteobacteria bacterium UBA6921 | reverse complement strand
AATCCGAGCAACCGTTTTTGGCCGCTTTCAGGCGTATGTCGGATTGTGTATGAGTGCTAGAGCGTGACGCCATTTATCGGCAGTGATGGTTTCCGTCTGTCCGCTCCTCCCTCGATGAAGCTTCCGACAGCAATCCCTGTTCACTTTCCAAGCGCGTAATGACGACCCCGCCGCAGGAGTCGCTGTAGACGTTGACGCTGGTGCGGCACATGTTGCGCACGTAGTCGACGGCGAGGGGACAGCGCATTTGCTACATCAAATCTCTTCTCTCTTGTGCGTGTTTGCGCGGAGCGAGGAGTATTGGTGGGCTCGCTGCCACGTACTAGTGCAGATTCGTTCATTCGAACGGTGCCTTGCACAAATGTGGTTCGCGCGAACGCGTCAACGACGAAAGGCGTCGTAGTTTCTTCATCATTTTTGTTAAATGTCAGACTGGCACAGTGATTGCGAGTGGTGCACGACATCTTCGCGCGTCTTCGTCGTGGAAATAAAAAATCAAAAAAGGGAGAGCAGTCCGTGGCAGTCCGATCCATGCGCACGTCATATTTTGGAAAGTATCGGGAAATCGTTTGGGCCGTCGCGTTGTTTCTGTTGTTCGATTTGGCCGTCCTGGTTCTGAACTTTTACATCTCGTTTCAGATTTCATCGGACGCGCTGGCGATCAACATGGCCGGGCGGCAACGCATGCTTTCGCAGCGCATGACCAAGGAGTTGCTGACCGCCGCCGTCGATAACAATCAGGGCATCGTCAAGCTTTCCAGCCTCAATGATCTGCGCAAGACGGCGATGCTGTTTGATGGAACGCTGACCGCATTCGAGCGTGGCGGCACTATTCCCGGAGGCGACGGTTCGCCTGTCTATCTCGATGGGTTGAAAACGGACGCGGGGCGCGCCCTATTGCGCGATGCGAGACAGCTGTGGCAACCGCTGAAGGACGCGATCGCTCCGTTAATGACCGGTGACATTTTCGACCCGGCGGCTTTGAGCGTTGCCGTCCGAATCGCCCGAGAAAGTAACACCAAGTTACTGGTATTGATGAATGAGCTGACTACGCAACTCGAGGGTGTTGCGCGTGACAAGGCGGATCGCCTGCGTACAGTGCAAACCGTCGGCATCATGCTGGCGCTGCTGAACTTCGCGTTCATCCTGTTCAAATTCATCGCGCGCCTGCGTGCGACCGACCGCAAGGTTGAAGCCGCACAACAGGAGACGGCGGAGATTCTGGCGACGGTCAAGGAAGGTCTGTTCCTGCTCGATTCGAGCTTTCGGTTTGGAAGCCAATATTCGGCCTCGTTGGCGCGCATTCTCGGTATGGAGATTACGCCCGGCAGTGATTTTCGGGAACTGCTGCGTCAAATGGTTCACCCGGACATGTATCCGTCCACGGTGGACTACATCAATTTGCTGTTCGGCGACCGCGTGAAAGAGTCGCTGGTGATGGAGTTGAATCCGCTGACCGCCATTGAAGTCATGGTGCCGCGCGCGGATGGATCGTCCGCGCGGCGATTTCTGACCCTTCAATTTAATCGAGCCTCTCAGGTTGGGCGCATCGCGAACTTGTTGGTGACTGTCACGGACGTGACGGAACAGGTGTTGTTGCAGCGCGAACTGGCTGCGGAGAAAAAGAAAAGCAAAACCGAGCTCACGGTGCTTCTGGATCTGTTGAAAGTCGAACCCGCGGCGTTGACTCATTTCCTGACGAACACAGAATGGACTCTGATCGAGATCAATGAACAGTTGCGCAGCGTGAAGGGTGAAGAGCGCGATTATCGTTTTCTCATCGGGAGCGTATTCCGGAAAATTCACGCCATCAAGGGTGATGCCGCGGCGTTGGGTTTACGGCCGTTTGAAGACTTGGCGCATGAGTTTGAAACCCTGTTGGCGCGCATGCGGGACAAGGGGAGTGTATCCGGCGATGATTTAATCGCCGTACCGCTCCCGTTGGACGAGCTATTCGAGCGCGTTGCCATTGTGCGCGACCTTTCCATTCGCCTGGCCGGATATCACGATGCATTTTCTCCGCGACCGGGCAGCGAAGGGGTCGTGGATGACCTGATCGACCTGGCGCAGCGCATCGCAACCGAGCGTGGCAAGGAAGTTCAGCTATCAACTGATCTGAAAATGCTGGATGAATTGCCGTCGCCGGTTCAGGCCAGTGTAAAAAGCGTCATTGTGCAGTTGCTCCGCAACGCGATTGCCCATGGAATCGAGGCTGCGGGTGAACGCGTCCAGTTGGAGAAATCACCCGTGGGCGGAATCTATATTGCACTGAAGCGAGACGAGGCGGGCGAATACGAATTGCACCTGCGTGACGATGGGCGCGGGTTGATCCCGCGTCGCATCAAGGAGTCGCTCATCGAGTCCGGTCGCTATAACGCGGAGCAACTCGCTGAATACGATGACAAACAGATCATCATGAAAATCTTCGATCCGGGCTTCAGCACGGCAGCGGTCGCGGATCGCGACGCCGGTCACGGTGTTGGCATGGATGTCGTGAAGCAGAAGTTGCACGACCTGGGGGCGCGCCTGCGCATCGTGACACGCGAAAATCGGTACACACAATTTGTCGTTCGGTTTGCGGTGTAGGGAGCGCCATGAAGCTGCTCGTAGTGGATGACTCGAACATTATCCGGTCGCGCATCGCGCGGGCCACGCTGCAGGCCAATTTGACCAATCTGGAAATCGTGGGCCTCGCACGCAACGGCGACGAAGCGGTGGACATATGCCTGCGGCGAAAACCCGATCTCGTCACGATGGATCTGACCATGCCCGGCATGAACGGCATTGAGTGTATCGATGCGCTGCTGAGAGTCGCGCCTGATTTACGGATTCTGGTGGTCTCTGCGTTGAGCGACAAGGCAACCGCGATCGAAGCGCTGAAGCGTGGCGCACATGGCTACTTGCACAAACCCTTTACCGATGCGCGACTCGCAGAGGCCCTGGTTGAGTTGATGGATGGATTGGAGGAACGTCATGTCCGATATGACCGACGTTGAACTCAAAATATTTATAGAAGCCGTGACGCACTACTTTGCGCAACTTACGCGCGAGCCCGCTGCGATACGCGCCGCGTATCTGGCCAACGGGGAAATTCCGCACTTTGATTTTACCGGGTTGATCACGGTCTCGGGCCGTTATCGCGGGTGCGTGTACTTTTCGACGACAGGCGATGCGCTGCGCGCCTTATTGGCCGAATTTTCCGAACCGGATCGACGCGAAGCGAATTTGCTGGATGCTGTCGGTGAAATAGCTAACACCATTGCAGGCAATGCGCGCAAACACTTCGGCAAAGAGCTGGAGATCTCGGTGCCGGTCACGATTCACGGCGTGCCGGATCAAATCCGCTCCGCCGTGCGGGCACGGCCGTTCGCTATTCTGTTGACGTGGGCGGCCCATGAAGCCGTGGTTATCGTTGATTTGGCAGTCGCGGATGCTTGAGGCAGGCGGTGCTGAACCTCGTTGTCGCCAATTATGTATTCGAGGCAAGAATGCCGGTTTCGCCTTCCATCCGTCCGATAATTACGCCGCCGCAAGAGTCGCTGTAGACGTTGACGCTGGTGCGGCACATATCGAGCACGCGGTCGACAGCGAGAATGAGGCCGATGCCTTCGGCCGGTAGTCCGATCGCGGCGAGGATGATGGTAATTGCAACCAGACTGGCGGCCGGGATGCCCGCGACGCCGATCGACGTGAGCAGCGCGATGACGACCACGGTGAACTGCTGCGCGAAACTCAGTTCCAGGCCATACGCCTGCGCGATGAAGATCGCGGCGACACATTCATACAGCGCGGTGCCGTCCATGTTGACCGTCGCGCCAAGCGGCAGCACAAAGCTGGTCGTGCGATTCGAGACGCCGACGTTCTTTTCCAGGCATTCCATCGTCAGCGGCAATGTTGCGGACGAGGATGCCGTGGAGAACGCGGTGAGCAAGGCCGGGGACATCGCACGGTAGTGCGCGATCGGACTCACGCGCCCGAACACCTTCACCAGCATCGGCAACACGCCGAACATGTGGATCGCGAGCGCCGCCAAAACGGTGAAGAAGAACAGCGCGAGCGGAACAAAGGCGCCGAGACCAGTGCTGGCGACCACTTTCGCCACGAGTGCAAAGACGCCCAGTGGCGCGAACTTCATGACGAAGTCCGTCATGAACATCATGACCTGGAAGACCGCCTGCCAGAATTGGTCGAGCGTCGTTGCGAAGGGTGGCTTCAGGCGCGTCATGAAGAATCCGAACAACAGGCTGAAAAAGATCAGCCCGAGCATCTGACCTTCGGCGGCCGCCGCGACAACATTCACGGGAATCATGCGTACGAAGATTTCGACGATGTCTGATGCGCCACGCCCTTCGACCTTCGCCGCCACCTTGCTGGTGTCTTCGCTCAGTCCGATGATTTCTTTCGCTGGTTGCCCGTCAATGCGACCCGGTTGAACGGCATCGACCAGCGCGAGGCCGATTAGGATCGCGATCAGGCTGGTGGTCATGTAGTAGAGCAGGGTGCGACCGCCCATGCGGCCGAGATTGCCGCTGCCCCCAATGCCGGCGACGCCGGTGATGATCGACGAAAAGATCAGTGGCACGATCAACATTTTCAGCGCGTTTAGGAACAGCGTGCCGATGAAGCCGTAGACACTGTAGAACGTCAGTCCGAAAATGCCGCCGTCTTTTCCGGACAAGGTGCCCGCGACAATCGCCAGCCCCAGCGCGATGAGAATCTGCCAGTGAAGTTTCAGCTTCAATAGTGAGGTCATACAGACGGCTCCGCTTGCCCGGCTACGTCAGCCAAGCTTAGCAGGATGAAACCGTCTGCGTGCCAGAACGTGCCGGGCGTTGTCGCTCTAGCTGCCGTGGCCGATCCAGTAATTGACGCCAAATAGAATCGCGAACATCACAGCGATGAGTGCGGAAATAACGATCATGTGTTGCATGGTGTGGGTCCCCAACAAAATTCTCGTCAATGGACAGGCTTATTTTGCAAGCGTGGTGCCATAGTCCGCCAAACACGTAAGCATCTCAGATACAGGCGATTTGTCCGGTCGGATGCGGAGTAGCCCACGCCCGATTCGCACAGTGTTGGGGACAAAAGTGACGGGCATGTTGCGGTGTGGTGCGCGTTTTGTGGCAAGAGGCCCGGGAATTCAATGAATATCGGCGGCACGGCACTTGCCTATTTCTCCCGTATAATGGCGGGCTGTCACGGCCGGCGCGGCGCCGAGCCCCTGTTGATACGAGGAAGAGTTCATTCGCATGAGTACGAAAATCAAGGTTGCCCATCCGGTCGTCGAACTCGACGGCGACGAAATGACCCGCATCATCTGGACGTTCATCCGCCAGAAACTGATCCTGCCGTACCTCGACATCGATATTAAGTACTATGACCTCGGGATCGAGAGCCGCGACAAGACCAACGACCAGATTACCGTCGATGCGGCCGAGGCCATCAAGAAATACAACGTCGGCATCAAGTGCGCGACGATCACGCCGGACGAAGCGCGCGTGAAGGAATTCAACCTGAAGCAGATGTGGAAGTCGCCGAACGGAACGATCCGCAACATTCTCGACGGCACCGTGTTCCGCGAACCGATCGTCATGAAGAATATTCCGCGTCTGGTGCCGGGCTGGACCAAACCGATCTGCATCGGCCGCCATGCGTTCGGCGACCAATACCGCGCTACGGACTTCGTCACCAAGGGCAAGGGCAAACTGACGATCACCTTTGAAGGAGAGAACGGCGAGAAGATTTCGCACGAGGTGTACAACTTCAAGGGTGACGGTGTGGCGCTGGCGATGTACAACACCGATGAGTCGATTCGCGGTTTCGCGCAGGCCTGCTTCAATATGGCGCTGCAAAAAGGCTGGCCGCTGTACTTCTCGACCAAGAACACCATCCTGAAAAAGTACGACGGGCGCTTCAAGGATATTTTCCAGGACGTCTATGAAACCCAGTTCAAGGACATCCTCGCCGCCGCCGGCATTACCTATGAACACCGCCTGATCGATGACATGGTCGCGGCGGCAATGAAGTGGGAGGGCGGTTTCGTGTGGGCGTGCAAGAACTACNNCAGCAGGGCAAGCCGACCTCGACCAATCCGATCGCCTCGATTTTTGCATGGACGCGCGGACTGCATCACCGTGGCAAGCTCGATAACAACGCGGCGCTGATGACGTTTGCGGACACGCTGGAACGCGTATGCGTTGAAACCGTCGAGTCCGGAAAAATGACCAAGGATCTCGCCGTCTGCATTCACGGTGACAAGGTTAAACCGGATCACTACCTCAACACCGAAGCGTTCCTCGACACGATCGACTCCAACCTGCGTCGCGCGCTGGCGGGATAAAATCCGTTTCAAATTAGAGATTGCAACGGACTTGCTCTTCAGCCGTCATTCCCGCGCAGGCGGGAATCCAGTTTTTTTGGGTAGTTTCTGGATGCCCGCCTAAGCGGGCATGATGGCCAACACGTTTTGAAATGTGTGCGGCAATCCAGTCCATAATTTCTTCGCGATGATCACCGCTGGTGCACGAACAGACGTCGTGCGCCAGTTTGGCGATTCATATGCACTATCGAATGCATCCAATCACCGTAGCGACCGCCATTTGGCGTGAGTGCGATGGGGCGGTGCGCCCGGCCTGTCTCTTGCTAGATCAATTGCAGTGCGCACTTAGCGCATGCAGTGGATCGAATCACAAAGACCGGCGCAACCCGAGTGCGCCGAAAGGAGCGGGTATGGCGTCGATCAATTTTGTGGGTGGCGAAAAAGGCGGGGTGGGCAAATCGGTGGTGTCGCGTGTGCTGGCGCAATACTACATCGATGCAGAGAAGCCATTTGTCGGATTCGACACCGATCGATCGCATGGCTCCTTCATCCGTTTTTATGAAGGCTACGCGCACCCGACGGTCGTGGACAAATACGAGAGCCTGGATGCGATCGCCAATGTGCTGGAGGAAAATCCGGAACAGAACATCATTGTGGACCTGGCGGCGCAGACCTTTGCGCCGGTGTCGCGCTGGATTACGGATTCCAGTTTGTTCGAAGCCTTCGCGGAATTCGGTGTCGCGGTCAATTTTTGGCACGTGATGGATGACGGCAAGGACTCCGTGGATCTGCTCGGCCGTTTGTTCGACACGTACGGGGCCATGCCCAACTACGTTGTCGTGATGAATTACGGGCGGGGCAGTGATTTTTCGATCTTCAAGCGTTCCCCGGTATACGAGCGTGCAAAAGAACTCGGCGCAACGTTAATCGAATTTCCACGCCTGCACGACACGAGCATGCGCAAGATCGACCAGCTCAATAGCAGTTTCTGGTCCGCGGTGAACAATCGCACGGCGGGTTCCGACGGATTGGGTTTGCTGGAGCGCCAGCGCGTAAAGACCTGGTTGCGGGGCGCTTAGAGGCCCTGCATCCTGCGCCGCTGGCGTAGCGAGGTGCGTGCGCTCGCCCATTGGCAACAGAATGAGCCGCATTTTCGCGTGCGAATGCCGCACCCGTTGGCCGGGGCGTCGAGGTTCGATACACTCGCTGAGTTGCTGTAATTGATATTCTTTTGGAATCACGCCCGTTTACGGGCACGAGGATGCGTGAGATGGCCAGCAAGTTCGTAACCCCCACCCTGACCGACCAGCCCACCGACGGCAGTTTGCCGATTCTGGAAGGAACGCTCGGTCCGGCGGCCGTAGATATTCAGACGCTGTTCGCCCGCCAGGGAATTCTGGCTTACGACCCGGGCTTTCGCTCGACCGCATCATGCAAGAGCTCGATCACGTTTGTCGACGGCGACAACGGCGTGTTGTTGTATCGCGGCTATCCGATCGAGGAACTGGCGCAGCATTCGAACTTTGTCGAGGTCGCCTATTTGTTGATGAATGGCGAACTTCCCACGCCCAATCAATTGCGCACATTCCAAAATGAATTGCTGGATTTCAATTTACTGCATGACCAGGTCATGTCGTTCTTCCGCGGCTTTCGTCGTGACGCGCATCCAATGGCGGTCATGGTGGGCGTGGTCGGCGCGCTGTCGGCGTTCTATCACGATGTAATCGATTTGCAGAACCCGGCGGACCGCCATCGTGCGGCGATTCGTCTGATTGCGAAAATGCCGATGATCGCCGCCGCGAGTTACACGTATTCGGTCGGCCGCCCGCAGCGCTATCCCAACAATGAACTGGATTACTCGTCGAACTTCCTGCAGATGATGTTCGGCCGCCCGAATCGTGAGCACAAGGTCGATCCAGTGCTGGCGCGAGCGTTTGATGTCATTCTCATTCTGCACGCGGACCATGAACAGAATGCCTCAACGTCAACCGTGCGTATGGCCGCCTCGTCGGGCGCGAATCCGTTTGCCTGTGTCGCGGCGGGCATTGCAAGCCTGTGGGGACCGGCGCACGGCGGCGCCAACGAAGCCGTGCTGAAGATGCTTTCCGAAATCGGCACGGTGGAAAACATTCCAAAAGTCATCGCACGCGCGAAAGACAAGAGCAGCTCATTCCGGTTGATGGGATTCGGCCATCGCGTCTACAAGAACTTCGATCCGCGCTCGCGTGTGATCCAGCAACAGGCGTCACAAGTGCTGACGCACTTGGGCATCGACGATCCGCTGCTGGAAATCGCGATGCGCCTGGAAGAGATCGCCACGAAAGACGAGTACTTCGTCGAGCGCAAACTGTATCCCAACGTCGATTTCTACTCCGGCATCCTGCTGCGTGCGATGGGTTTCCCGGTGAACATGTTTACCGCGGTGTTCGCGCTGGCGCGTACGGCCGGGTGGGTCAGCCACTGGTTGGAACTCCAGTCGGAAAACCATGGCATCGACCGTCCGCGGCAGCTCTACGTCGGGAGTGGAAAGCGCTCTTATCCCGCGAACAAATAGACGCTCGTATAGAAAACGAGCGTCTATTTCACTTCAATAGTGCAGACGGGCAACGATGACTACTTGCCGTTGATCGCGGTCAGATAGTCGGTCATCAAAGCCTGATGAACAGGATTGAGCATGACGTCGACAACGGGTACGCCGTTCACGATCGTCGTGTCGAATTTGTCCGCCATCTTCTTCACCACTTTCGCCCAGCCCGCGTTCGTTTGCGGTGGTTGATACAGCGCGTAGTCCGCCGAGTGGCAGCCGCGGCATTCTTCGTTCACCAACTCATAGTTCGGCGAGCGGCTGGCGGTAAATTCATTGACGTCTCCCGTGTCGTGGCATGCCAGGCATGGCGCGCCATCGGCAAGTGGCATCGCGGGACCGGCCGGATATCGCGATTGGTCCGACGGAAGCTTGATCGTGACTGTCGTTCCCGACACGATAACGCCGCCGCCACCGGAAGTTGAACCGGTGCCACCATCGCCGCTCTTCGAGTCAGAGTCGTCGGATTCGAGCGCCTGAATACCGGGATCGGGTGAAGTATTTTCGCCGCGGGCTGTTCTCGATGTGGACGGCGAACCGGAGTCATCGCAGCCGGACAATCCCAGCAGTGAGACGACGAATGCGGCGAAACACACGGTTGTGAGCCAATGGATCGCGGTTGAGCTATCGGAAATCTTGTTTACAGTTTCGTTCCGTTTCATGTCGTTCTCCTTGGCGCCGTTCAGATCGCGGTGACATTGACGGTTTCAATGGCATTGAATCCGTATCCGGTTCGCTGCCAAAACTGGGTTTCCGGCTGCACTTCGCCGGTGTTGGCTGTGGCCCGTACCTTGATGGCGAAGGGTCCGGGCGTTGCAGGCGTGAACGTCGCCTCCCAGGCACGAAATGCGTAGTTGCCGAGGCTCTTCCCGAGATTTGCTCCGACCCAGGTCTTTCCGCCGTCGACGGATATGTCCACCGCCTTGATACCGCTGCCGCCGTCGTAGGCGATTCCGCGCAAGGGGACAGCTGTCCCGGATTTCACTTGTGCGCCTTCGATCAGGCTTGTCAGGAATGAACGCACGCGGGGGTGCGAGACTGGTCGCGTCGTGGGCGATAGTGCGTCCGGCGTTTCGCAGGTGCAGGCGTTGTCCGGCTCGCGATAGGCCGTGCTCATGTAAAAACCGTCGTAGACGCTGGTAGTCACCGTAATTTCGTACAAATGTTTCACCCAGTATGTCCCGGTGTATCCCGGTACGACTAGCCGCACGGGAAACCCGTTCAGAAACGGAAGGTCCGCCCCATTCATTGCATAGGCGACCATGACCTCGCCGTTGTTCGCGACGTCGACGTCCAGAGCTTTTATAAAGTCCGGGATCTGGGACTCGGCGCCCTGATCCAGACCGTTGAACGTGACTTGAACTGATCCTGCCTTCAGTCCGGCCTTGGCGAGAATGTCTTTCAACGCAACACCGGTCCACTTCGCATTGCCTTGGGCACCGTGCGCCCACTGACCGCCGGTGACACGAGGATTGTTGAACCCACGGCTGTTGCCGGTGCATGCGTTGACCGCGTAGAACTCAATCGATTGAAACTTTGCCGGATCCTTCAGGTCAGCCACCTTTAATGCGAGTGGGGTATTTACGTTCCCGGAGACCGTAATCGTATGTTTGGCGGAATCGATCGTCAGGGGAATCGTCGCGTTGTGATACCGAACAAAAAAACTGTCGTTTGAGGTGACCGGCATGTCGATGTCCGTTGGATCGAACATTGTTAACGGTGTCTCAAGCTGAATCGCGCGACCGGTCAAAAGTATGAGAGGCTTTTTCTGCGGATACTGCACGATCGTCCGTGTGCCATTTTCAAACGGAAGAGTAATGGTCGAGGGGGATGCCGTTGCGGCACTCGCAATTCGGGCCCCGCCCAAACCTGCTGCTCCCAGCAATCCCGCTGTCTTCAGAAATCCGCGCCGAGATAATTCTGTCGAGTCCATGTTTCGCCTCCAGGGTGCATGCTTTCGTTCGTCGAACGAGCCTGTCGGAAGGAAGTGCCACGACGTGGGACCATGATGCAAATGCGAGTCAACCGATAATCGTTTCTGTCAGAGGACGAAACTTCAGATAGTCGTTCTCTGCAGCGCTGCGTGAGCGCCAAACAGGGCGTGTCTTATTTACACGTACACCTGAGTCATTCGGATTTCGGTCAATCCGTCATGTCCAACAGTCGCTGTGTCTCCCGACCCGGGCCTCATCAGTCGCACGCCTGAAAGATGCTTGTTTTAACCGCAAGTCATCGCGCGCGATGGCGTGAAAAGATAGGAAGAATGCAGGGCGATGACAACAAGAATAAATTTTGCGCACTGGCCCCTTTGTTCCTTGACACAAATTGTCTCGTGGACTTGTTTTGCCTTTGTATTTTGGTCGGAAACGTACTTTCTTATGTTAATCAGAGTCGTGTGGTAGTTGAACTTATGTAAAGTCTACGAAATTCATATTCGCCCTGAAACTGACAAAACTTAATTAAAGGTTAGGACTGAAGAGCAAATGCCAGCGCAACATCGCGTGAGGCTTCGTGAGTTGCGCTCGGGCAGGGAGAAAGGCGTTTCTTTTGCGCGACGGCAACGGTCGAATCGCGTTGCTGCCATCGCGCCTGCGGAGGGCAACATCACTAAAACAACCACCATGCGCCGACGTAAGCAACGCGCGAATCGTTGCGATTGACGATCGGGCTGTCGCTGATGCCCGATCCAAAGTTTGAGTAGCTGATCCCGCCCAAGAGTTGCCAGCCACCTTCGAACCAATATCCGGTTCCAAGTCCGATTCTCCATGTTGTTGTGCTCACGCCGTCGTAAGCATTGCGCTGAGGTGAAGTTTCGGTCGACGAAACGCCGTAGTAGTAATCGACGAGCTGGCTGCTCCACCATTCGGCGCCGAGCGAAGGTGTCACGCTCCATCGCAACGAAACGCGAATCGGCTTGGAGATGCGTAGCGTCGCCGACTTTCCGTCGCTGTTTCCGCTCACGTCGGTGTAGGCTCCGGCACCGATGTTGAAAGCGCTCATGCGCCACATGGCACTGAGTCCCGCATCAACCGTTCGCTTCCGGTCGTGTAGTCCGTCCAGTTCGGGATCGGTGTCCGCATTCCAACCGCGCCGAAAACGCATCGCGACACCGAATCGCAGACGGCGGTCGTCTGAAGATGCCAGCCACACGCCGCCACCGCCCACAGCCCAGTAGGCGGTGCCTGCATAGCTGAGGATCACTAACGGCAGAAGACCGTTGCGGCGCTCCTGTTCGCCGATAATTTTGTCGTAGTTCACGATGGCACCGCCGAGCAAGCCGTGCAGTCTGCGCGGGCCGCGCGGTGCGGACTGCAAGGGGTCTGCGTCGCGATACTCGTCGGATAATTGGGTCAGCTCGTCGGCAACAGCGGTTGTCGATAAGGTGAGCAGCAGCATCAGCCAGTGTGAATTCATCGGGCGGCGGTTCGCGTGTGGGTGTTGAAGAACTCCCAGACCGCATCGGCCGCATCGATCTCATTCGTAAGGGGACCGACCATCGCCGCGGGTAGCGATCGCTTCTTTGCACCGGGCCAACTGTGGCCTCCGCCTTCGATGGTCATGGCCACGACTGAGGCACCTTCATTGCAGTTCTGGAATTCGCGGCGCGTCACGCGAGTACCGTCGCTTGGGTCTTTTTCCGGTACGGCCACCGTGGCGGGTTCGCTGCTGCAGCCGCCCACCCTGGCCCAGAACGCGGCGGTGTCTGGCGCGGAGATCACTTTGCCGAGGCGATTGCGTCCGAATCCTCCGCCGACCTGGCCGCCGCCATAGGGCATCAGCGTATCCGCGCTTCCGTTGATCAGAAGTATCGAGACCGGAGTAGAAGAGTGCATCTCGTGAAGCATGTATTCGGACAGATTGGCGTTAACCGCCGCGAAGCCGGTGAACAGGCCTGGTTTCTGAATCGCCATGCGCAACGTCATTACGCCTCCACTCGACAATCCGGTCAGATAAATGTATTTGGGGTCGATGTTGTTTGACTGTTTCACGTGATCGACGAGGCGTTCGATGAATTCGACATCCTGATCCGAAGCCCGGTTTTCATCGCGCGCGTCGATCCACGCTTTCCCCATCGATTCCGGGAACAAAAGCACAACGTGTTCACGATCCGCCATCTGGCGCAGCGTCGAACTGTTGAAGAATTTTTCCGCGCTGCCCAGGCCACCGTGCAGTGCGACCAGCAAGGGGGCGGGCCGGCCGTTCATTCTGTCCGGAACGTACAGGCCATAGGTACGAACATCATTTCCGATCGATAGCTTTTGCTTTTGAAATTCTCCGGCAGCGGCGGCGTGTGTTCCGAGGCTTATGCCAAGAACAAATAGCAAACGTAATAGGAAAGTGCGCGGAGATGGAGCGGTGTGTTGCATACCGAATCGCCATACGGTGGATCTACAGACTAATAACGCCCGTATCGCGGTTTGGTTGACCGGAGCCCATCAGCTCGATGGTTCAGGGCCTGTCAGGCGATCTATAAGAAGTGATGCAACCAGGTCGCCACACACGTTTATTGCGGTTCGGCTCATGTCGAGCAGACGATCGACGCCCATGATGAGGGCGATGCCGGAAGGTGGGATTCCGGCGGTGGTCAGCAACGTTGCGAGGATCACGATACCGACGCCTGGCGTGGCGGGAGAGCCGATCGATGCGCCCACCGCGACCAGAACAATCAGCGCCAGCCCGCTCACGTCGATGTCCACGCCGAAGACCTGGGCGAGAAAGAGGGTTGCGACGCCCTGGTACAGCGCCGTGCCATTCATATTGACTGTTGCGCCGAGCGGAATGACCAGCTGTGCCACCGATGGACGCACACCCAGCTTTTCCTCCGCTGTCTTGATTGATAGCGGCATCACGGCGGCGGAGCTCGATGTGGAAAACGCGAGCAACAGCACTTCGCGTACGGCGGAGAGAAACCGACGCGGACTTCGGCGCAGGAACGTGAACACGACGATCAAATAGAGGACGAACATTATCCCGAGTCCAAGCAAAACGCTGCCAACGTAGACGAGCATGCCGAGCAGGGAGCTGATGCCGATCTTGCTGCTCAGTTGCGCCATCAAACCAAACACGGCGATCGGCGCCAGGCGCATCGTGAAGCGCACGATGGTCATGCAGACTTCTTGCAGCGAGCCCAGCACATCGAGCATGGGTTTGGATTGCTTCGCCGTCATGGCGGCGAGCGCCAAACCGATGATCAGCGCAAACAGCACGATCTGCAGCATGTTGCTTTGCACGATCGAACCGAATGGGTTGGTGGGAAGCAACGTGACGATTTTTTGTGGCAACTCTGACAGGCGCGGACGCTCGGGAGGTGCCACGGCTTCGACTGAGGGTGCTGAACCCAGGGTTGCCCGAACCATTTCGCCGCTGACAAAATCGCCGGGTTTGATCACGATGGCAAGCCACAATCCGATGACGATCGCGAGTGCCGTCGAAGTAACAAAGAACAAACCTACCTGCAAGCCCATACGCTTGAGTCGCTCGAAATCTTCCACTGCGGTGAGTCCGCGCACGACAGATGCGAACACCAGCGGAATGACGATCATTTGAATGAGCGCGAGGAACAACTGGCCCGGAAAAGCGAGCCAGTCACCGATGACTTTTGCCGTACGGGGTGCAATCCAGCCGACGCTGGGTCCGAGCAGGGTTCCGACCAGCACGCCGAAAGCCATCGCAACGATAACCTTGACCCAAAGGCGACCCTTGATCAGGCCCTGCAGGTAATCGCTGAGCTGAAGCAGCGAGCGGGGCTGAAAACCTTCCAGGGCTGTGCGACTGTCCGCGCCGTGCATTCACGCTCCTGTTTTTAGTTTTGTGCGACCATCGTGCGCCGAGAGCATTGTCACTCAGTTGTTCCAGTACCGTGTATTCGTGAATACACGGTTCGATGCCCACCGGTCCAGCGAAGCCTGGAACCGTACATATTCCCGCGACCGAAACGAGCTTTGTTGAACTGCCGTGTCGGGCAAGGAGTTCGTGTACGATTTGTCGTATATCGATGAGCTCAAACGGTTTAGGCGATGTTCGCACACCCCCTGAAGCGGTTTCGCAATTCATGCGATGTTCGTTTTCATGACCATGGTTGGGTATCAAAACTGAACATACGCGCCAGCATATTACGTACGACCGTTGTGTCGCTGTTGTTATGGGCCAATCTCGGGTGCTGGAACGTTGCGGTTGCCGAAACTGATCGCCCTCGCATCGGTTTGGTGCTTTCAGGGGGCGGAGCGCGTGGACTCGCCCATGTCGGCGTCCTGAAGGCGCTCGAGGAACTCCGCGTGCCGGTCGACTGCATCGCCGGGACGAGTATGGGCGCGCTCGTCGGAGGTGCCTATGCGGCGGGTGTTTCGCCGGAGGAGATGCAGCGGCAAGTGCAGCGCATCGATTGGGATAATATCTTTCGGGACAACCCTCCACGCACTGAGATTCCCTACAAGATCAAACGCGACGATTTCCAATCCTACTTCGACCTGGAATTGGGATTGAGGGATGGCCAGCTACTCGCTCCGGCGGGTGCCACCACCGGATTCAAAGTGGAGTTCTTCATCCGCGAGCTGATTGGCCTCAGCGCAGGACGTCATGACCAGGAATTTGATTCGTTGCCTGTGCCGTTTCGTGCCGTAGCCACCGATCTGGAATCCGGAACGGCGCATGTTTTCTCAAATGGCGATCTTGGGCGCGTGATGCGGGCCAGCATGTCCGTGCCCGGGGTCATCGCACCGGTCACGATTGACGGTCGAATGTATGTTGACGGTGGCCTGCTCAATAACCTGCCGGTCGATACTGTGCGCGAGATGTGCGCGGACATTGTGATTGCCGTCAATCTCGGCACGCCATTGATGACGCAGCAGGAACTGCAATCAATGTTTTCCGTGTCCACGCAATCCATCAATCTGCTGACCGAACAGAACGTGAAACGTTCGATGGCGGCCCTGAAAGAAAGTGACGTGTTGCTGTCGCCGGAACTGAATGACCTCGGCTCTGGAGACTTTGGGCGTGTTTCCGAAGCAATCGCTCGCGGCGAGAATGCGGCACGAGATGCCTTGGCCCGACTTGAATCGCTGCGTCTTGACACCGAAGCGTATGTGGCATGGCAACGGCAGCGTGAATCGCGTATCGCAAAGCCAAGTCCCGTGACGGATTATCGCTTTGAACCCACGCAACACGTCGCGTCGTCGATGCTGGCGCCCGAGATGCAACTGTCGACGGGAGAATCGTTCAGTCTGGCCGACTTTCACGAAAGCTTGATACGCATGTACGGGCGCGGCGACCTGCAGGATATTCAATATCACTTCGCGGATCGGGAGGGCGCACGGTCGATCGTTGTTGAACCGGTCGAAAAAGCCTGGGGGCCAAATTATCTGCGCTTTGGGTTCGGTTTTGCTACGGATCTCAATAGTTCAGCGCGCGTATCATTTAATGCCAGTCATCGTGCCACGTGGCTGAATTCGCGCGGCGCCGAGTGGCGCAACGATGCGCAGTTCGGCTATCGCAATCGACTTGCCACGGAACTCTATCAACCGTATTCCGCGACGCGAGGTAGCGTGTTTGTTTCCGGCGGACTGGAGTACGCGACCCAGCCCGTGATTTTCTATGTTTCCGGACGGCGTTTCGGTGAGTATGACGTGACGACACTGCGCACCCATCTGGATGTCGGCGCAACGGATCATCGTGGCGAAATTCGTCTGGGGCTGTTTGCAGGAAAATTAAAGACCGAAGAAGATTTCGGTTTTCTTACACTGCCAAACAAAGATCTCAACCAACGCGGTGCCACGCTCAGCCTTTCGTACGATCAACTCGATAATGCGGATTTTCCAGGCCGTGGAACGGCATTCGGTGCGAAGTACCGCGTCGTGCGCAGCGATGGAGCGAAGGACGATCAGTATGAATCCACCGAACTCGAATATCGTTCCGCGTACAGCTGGGGCCGTCACGTGGTCGAGCCCGCGGTCTTTGCCGGTTCGATGTTCAGCAACACCTTTCATTTGTACGATATGTATCAGTTGGGAGGATTTCTACGCCTGTCGGGCTACCACTTTGACGAACTGGTCGGGACCGGATACGTGCTCGCACGAGCAGTTTATTTATACCGAACGTCGCGCCTTCCCACGCAAGTAGGTGGCGGCACGTACTTCGGGTCGTCGCTCGAAGCGGGGCGCGTGCGTGAAGGAATTGATGCCGAGGTTCGCGAGCAGTATCAGATTGCCGCCAGCATCTTCCTCGGCGCCGAAACCATCCTCGGGCCGGTGCGCCTGGCGTTGGGGCACTCTGAGAGCGGGCGAACGAGTGTTTACTTCACATTGGGTCGCTTGCTTGCGATGTAGTGGGAACGAACGATTCCCGTTCAAGAAGCGAAAGAGGGAAGCGAGTTTTCCTAATGCTCTTGTCGCAAAGATTGAAATGGGATTTTGGAAGCGGTCAAAAGTACGGACTGCGCTGTGGCGATATTCAGAACGGGATCACCGCAAGTGTTCGGCCAAGTACTCCAGTGCCAATTGAGGATGGGCAACAAACCCCCGGCATATTCCATGTGACGGCGTAAAGAAGCAGGAAAATACTCCAACACAGTGCGATCACGCGTTGCCCCGCAGGAGTCGAAACTACACTATTCAGTGACGGTTGGGCGGCGGGTGGTTCCATGTGGTACGAAGCGGCCGCGAGTAAAAACATAATCTCTGTTACCCAAACATACAAATAGCGGCCGTGATCGCTTGCGACGATAAAGGCAAAAATTGGTGCTGACAACCCGATTGAGAGAAGCGGCAAACCGCCTCGCTCGCGTAGCCGGTTTTGCACCAATCGGTATAACAAGCCGTCCGATGCGAGGAGGGCAAGTGGCATCACACCCAGCACGAATCCCAATAAGGTAGTCAATTCGATGAATGGAGGCTGGACCATTTTGTAATACACGGCTTTGACACCGGATGACTCGGTCATGCCGAGCCATCCGATCGCACTGTAATCCAGACAATGTTCGGGAGCGTATGAGCCCAGCGACTGGCATATGGCCGCGACTTGCTGTGCATTGCCATGCGACGCCGCAACAGCGAAAAAGGCGATAGCAATTGGCGCGAAGGCGGTTGTGAGATGCAGATACGATATTCGCGGCGATGCGAACCAGCGGATCAGAAGGAATTGGAGCGGGATAAAAAGTACCATTGCTTCGTGCGAAAGCACGATGATTACACCGAGCACGGACGTAACGACGAGTAGCGCAATGTCGTGGGTGCTACGGGGTGCCCGCTTCAATAACAAAACTGCCTGAACCGCGAACAATGCGAGTAACAATATCTCTTTTCGCCCACCGCCGTCCGGGCTCGCTACCGGAAAAAGCAACGTCAGCGGGCTGCAAGCCAGAAATGCAAACTTCGGATATCTTGATACGACTGGTAGCGTAAGCGCGACGCCGCAAATAAAAAGAACGACGTACGCCAGCGTTTGCGCGCTGATGACAATCAACCGTGGTTCGATTGCCAACACGGTCGACAGCCACCGGATCACTTCTCCCAATATGCCGCGACGAACGAACCCGCCCGCGTAGCTGATTTCCCAATCACCAATAATATACGGGTGATTGGCGCTGTACGCCGGCCACATTGTTAGCAACGTTATTACTGTACCTAACAATCCCAGCGAAATTGCCGCGCTGACGATCGTACGGGTCGGTGAGTACAATGAATTCAAAGATGACGCGCCCTGAGAAAGACAAAACAATTCTAACACTGAACACCGGGTGCGGCACATCAGACTCTGGTCATGTTTGAGTCAACCGTCCCCAAAAAATAGGAAAAATGATCTCTCACTCTCGCGACGTCGAGCGGTATCCCGTGGCCGTGACTCGGAATTGTCGGCTCAACTTCCTCACGCGGAGGTTCGCGTGCAGTATCAAGTCGCCGCCAGCTACTTTGTCGGCACCTAAACCATCCTCGGGCCGGTGCGCATGGCATTGTGGCACTCATAGAGGGGGCGCACTAGCGTCTACTTCAAGCCGAGTCGACTAGTCGCGATATTAGCCGCGCTACC
>DKAR01000124.1 GCA_002450895.1 Proteobacteria bacterium UBA6921 | reverse complement strand
GACATGCCGCCCTGCCAGATCTTGAAGATGTTCAGCGGCTCGTGCATGTAGTTCGTAAAATCGTAGAACAGCACATAGCCCAAACGGCCGCCCAGGATGACGCCAATGGCGCAAACAAAGATCAGGTCGCTGATCTCGGCGGGTTTCCATCCGGAGTTTTCCTTCTTCGCGCGGATCGTGCCGAGCCAGTGCGCGGCGACAAAACCGATCAGATACATCAATCCATACCAGTGGATTTTCAGCGGACCGATCGAGATCGCGACGGGGTCAATCTGCGGGTGCTTCAGCATGGCGGGCATCTTAGCATCCGAGGCGGCACCAAGGAATTTTCGGGCGGGGAAAAAACGAGAATGGGTCACGGATTGCGCATTGAATGCCCAATTTACTAGCCAACAGCGCCAAGTGGCCGTGCGAAGTAAATCATGTAGCGAGGGGATGAAAAAAGCCCCGCGCGAGCGGGGCTTTAATTTTGCTGCAACGGCCGGGCGGCGGTAAACTGCGCGGCCGCTTTTAATCACTACGTTATTGCGGGCAATGTTCCGCGTCGTACTTGGCTTCATCTTCCGTCTGGTACGTGCCATCTGCCTTTTTCTTGGCAAGCGTGCCGCACAGCGGTTGCATCGTCTTGAAGCCTGTCACCGGCAGCGAATCCGGCAGCGCGACGCCATCGGACCCATCGTTGTGCACCAGCTTGATGCGATGCGTTCTCAAGTTGCCGCCGTCACCATCCGCAAGGCTTTCCGTGACGGTGCCGAGCGACTTCACGTACAACTCGACGACTTCCGTCAGGGCGATCGGTCGGCCTGCAGACATCGGCTTGTTGTCGTAATCACGCGCGAGGCCGTCCACGCCATTGGAAGCATCCTGGACCAGCAACGGGTTCTTGTTGCCATCCAACGCCGGAACGATGTTGCCGTTTGTATCCGTCGTCGCATTAACGGGCAGCAAGAATGCGACATCCGGGTTCAGCAACTTGTGGCCGGCGACGTCAGGGTCCGCAACAGACATGTTGCCCGCTACACCGCCGTCGACTTTGCCGGTCGCATAGCAGTTGTTGCAGTTGTTCAGCGTGTTCGGATATTGGCCGTAGAAATAACCTGCAACCGTGAACAATCCCGCCTTGAAGTGCTGGTTGACCGTGAACTTCGAGTTGGGTTGGTTGGGTACGCCGTTCAGGTAGCGCCAGCCGTCAGGATTCAACAACCAGGGTGTGTAACCACAAGATGTTTGTCCTGCATCAGCCGGAACTTTGGCTTGGCACGGAGTTGCCGCATTCGCATTGTTGACGGTATCTGAATAGTTCGCATTGATCTGCGTAGCGGTGTATGGGGACTTCCAACTTCCCACATAGGAACCATCCGCCAACGTGGTGATGTGCGTGACGTAGCGCGTTTCGGTATCGCTCAACGAGCATCCCGTGGAGGCAATTTCTGCGGGAGGCAATACCTTGCAGATCACTTTGAACGTCAGGTCGCGTGCGCGCGAACGGTTGCTGCCCGGTGACAGCGTGTAGGTGTTGTCGCCATTGTCCACCCAACCCAGGTCATTGAAGTAGGGCGCGAACTTCAGGCCGAACCCTTCGCCGGCGCTGTACGCAAACAACCAACCGCCGCCGAACCCTTCCGGAGCACCTGCAGCTCCAGATGCCGGCAATCCAGCACCCGGGGACTTGGTGTAGTTCGGGTTATCGGTGCCGTCGGCATTCTTGGGTGCACCGTAGGTGTTGTTATACCGCGGCATAAGGATGCGATCGTCACCCGGGTTGCTGCTGAACACCGCGCGCGACGAGTTGTCGATCTGATTTCGCATCTGGTTCGCGGCGACGCGTGACGCCTTGCCAATTCGCGCTCCAATGGGCACGAAATGGTAGATGTCGTTGCGGGTAATCGCACCCGGCTTCACGGTCGTGCCGTAGCGGAAACCGCGTACCGCAGCGAAGTCCGATTGCGCCCACCAGCGAATCGCGTCTGCAATCAGGTCATGCGAGCTGCCTTCAACAACCGCCGGCATGTCTTCCGTGGCGAAATTGCTGCGATGCAGCGCGACTGCCGTGTTGCCGACCACTTCGCTCAGCGGTCCGTTCAGGCAGGTAATCTGTAGATTCTTGTCGTTGCGAATGACCGACAGCGGATTCACATACGGATTGCCAGCGATCGCGGCAAGCTTGGCGTCGTTATCTGTCAACAGGGCAGCATCTGCACAAGCCTTTGCTTTTGCATAGTCGAACCCTTTGTTGAACGGATAGCTTTCCTTCGCCACGAGGTACGCAATAGTCGAATCCTGTTCAATTCGGTCACTAATGCGATGCGGCGTGAAGGTTGAACCCGTAACTACGTGGTTTTTGACAGAGAAGGTGAGCTCACCAATCATCGTGCCATCCATGCCTTCTTCAACGATCAGCGTGGTCTTGCCGCCAGCGGTCGAAACCTCGATTGGCTTAAGTGTTTCTTCGTGCATATCCGAGTTGAAGATCACATCGACATGCGCATCAGCAGAGAGTGACCTCGCCAACTGGATATTGCGACCGATTTCGATTTCCGAAACCAGCACGACGAGGTCGACATTTTCTACATTGCGCAACTTTGCCGCGTAGTATGGAACTTCGAGACCGCAATCGGTGTAGGATAGCCCGTTGCTCACCCAGCTACCCACGACTTGCGGGCCGCGAGTCGTTGTGCACCCGATGATGCCGACTTTAGCGCCATTGATGGTTTTCACTATCGTGGGATCCGATTCACCATTCGCAACGCGGACGCCGTGTTCGAAGTACCAATTTGCAAGGGCTTCCGATTCTGCTTTAGAAACGTTTTCTCCCTGTGCGGAATTCTTATTGGTCGTATTCAGCGGAGCGTCAGGTGCGCCTTCATGTCCAGACTTTTTCACGCCTGTGTGGTACACGTTGGCGACAACGGCGCCCCAACGATTCTTGCCGGCTCCAGCGGAGCCTGGGCCCCAAAGTTCAACAAAACGGTCTTTGCCGTACACGAAATCCCAGTTGCCCGGGGTGTAGGCGTCATAGCCGAAGTTATCCATCACGGTAACCATGGCGTCGCCCTTGGTATAGAGCGCTTCGCCCGAGCCTTGGATGGTGTCGCCGCCGTGGACCAAAACAATGTTGCCTTTGTCTGCGCGAATCATGTCAATTTGTTTGTAGATTCGAGCCAGACCGCCTTCCATACGGCCATCGCCGTCACTGCGTACATTCGGACGCGGTGCGAGGTGACCGTGGAAATCGCCGGTATGGACTATGGTGACGGTACGAGTGGGGCCTGCTTGGACCGGCATACTGCCTGCGGCGCCAACCGCCGCGAGCGTTGCCGCTAGTAACAACTTTTTGCGAAACAGCATTTAGTGACTCCTTTTTCTAACGGTTTGTGTTGTTAGTTCTTTCGCAATACATCTCTAACGCTTGGTACCGCTTCCGTACGTTAACTTCTCCTTCTTCCCGCCAAAGCGTTAGCAGCATGACCCTTCATAAGGCATCAACGGATTGCCCCAAGGACCATGCTGGTAAGCGCTACTTCGAGTGATGTGATTCGAGACAAGCGTCGACGACGATCCGTGCGACAACAAAGGCCGCGGTCGCCGCCACGCTGAAATGCGCATCGAGGATTTGAATACGAAAAAAGAATTGGCTGCGTAAATGGCGAACAAAATCGCCCTACGCCTGGCCCCGCGAATGCTGACGCGATGCACTGCTCCACCCAAACGACTCCCCACTACAAACGACGCCCTCGATGAGTCCGGGCAAAAGTGAAGTTCGCGAACGAATCTTCCATAAACGGCGAATTGCTCCAACGCCGAACACTTCATTTTTCCGTCAAGTTCGGCTGTACCCCAAAACGGGTAGTGCAAAATTTTTTAAGGGATGCACTTACACCACTTGGTGGATCGGGACCTTAATTCGAAACTGGGGTGGTCTGCAAGAGGGGCTGGACAAAAAAGTTATCGGGCACGACAAATTTAATACTTAAGTATTAGAAGCGAATTTTTCGCCGCGCACGTAACCGGCGACCATGAACGCGTCAGTGAAGATATATGGATTTTCTAATTCAAATGCTGTGAATGTGTTGGCGACATTTTACCCATTGGTCCGGTCGTCGCCGGCTTGTTCAGCGTGCCGACGAAACAGCTGGACAGAGATACCTTAACGAAGGTACTGGGCGCATGGCGTGACATTACTTTGATCAAGAGAAACAGCCTGTAAAAAGAGAACGGCCAAGGGCACACGCCCCCGGCCGTTCGCCACACTTCCAATTAACAGATCTGAATCCGCTTACATACTAGGGATTCGGGCAAGGCAGCATCGGCGGATTCGATGTCGGATCCGGCATGATGCGGCTTGGCGGATTGCTGAAGTAGCTCGCCACCACGCCACACAGCGGCTGCATGACCGGGAATCCGAAGAAGTCACGGCCAGGCAGATCCTTCAACAGCGTGATGCGATTGGAGCCGGGGTGAGCCGGTCCGCGACCACGATCGCTGTCGTAGGNNGGTACGCCGTCGACAACCGGATGGCCGTCTTCCCAGACGTGATGGCCGTCGACCGTCTTAAGCTTCGGGCGACCGTTACTTTCCAACCATGCGCGACCGGTTTCCGGATTCATGTTCACCGGCAGCAGGTATGGGGCATCGTCCGCCATGTCCGTTCCCGCAACGACCGCCGTATAACCGCGTGGATTGCAGTTCGGGCAGTTGTTGAGCGTGTACGGCGCATTCGCGAAGTAGTACCCGGCGACTTCCATGATTGGAGCATGGCTCCACTTGTCGTGATTCCACGGTCCTGCCTTAGACGACCAAGCGCCCGTCGACTCGTCGATCACGAGATCGCGGTAGATGGTGCCGCCGCCGGTTGGGCCATGAGTGGCGTAATCAGCATTGCTGTCGGGGTCGCAGCCGTCCACAGCCACACCTTGACAGACAATGGCGTTTTTCACCTTGCCCCACTGTCCAAACCAATCACCGGGTCGGGCCGCGTTTTCCAGGTTTTGGTTGATCTGGACGAGCGTCGTTCCTGTCGCAGCGCATTCAGCCAACGCGGCCGCTGTTTTGAAATCAGGCGGCAAACGATCACAAGCCAACTTCACCTTGATATTGCGACCCCGCGAGTCACCGGGATATTTGGGACCATTCACGTACGCCGGCGGCTCCGCACCGCGACGGACCCAGTAAGGATCAAAGCTCAGCGTCGGGCCGCTATACGCGAACATCCAGCCACCCGCCCAACCTTCGTTGTTATAGGGGCTGGCCTTGACGTTGGTGTCGAGCGGATTGGTGCTGAACACGGACAACGACGAGTTGTCGACCTGGTTGCGCAGCTGATTCGCGTGGATCTTGCCAGCCTTACCAATGCGCGCCGCAATGGGCACGAAGTGGTACAGATCGTTACGCGTGATCGGACCCGGCTTCACGTGTGTGCCGTAGCGGAAGCCGCGTACTGTGGCGAGGTCAGATTTCGCCCACCAACGAATCGCGTCAGCAATCCAGTCATGCGACGTGCCTTCAATGGCCGCCGGCATGGCATCGGGATCATTGCTGTACGTCTTTTCATCGGTGAAACCGCTGCGATGCAGGGCAATTTCCGTGGTGCCGACAACAGCATTCAGCGGACCGACCAGGCAGCTGTTATTCAGCTTGCTCCAGTAGGGGCTGCTCGAGTTGCACGGGATGTTCTTGTCGAACTTCTCGTTGAACGGCGCACGCACCTGGGCCACTTTCTTCGCGACGTAGTAGTCCTCGGAGATGCGGTCGTGGATGCGATGCGGCGTGAACTCGTAGCTAACCACTGATTTATTTTTCACTTTCAGTGTCAACTCGCCGATCATCGTGCCGTCCTGACCTTCTTCGATCAGCAGAGTTTTGTCGCTGTTATCCGCATTCGGAATTTCGATCGGATGTACCGTTTCTTCGTGCATGTCGGAGTTGACGATCACGTCGATGTGATGCGCCTTGTCCTTCAGGCTGTCGAAGGTGCGGACCATCTGAATGTTCGCGCCGACTTCGATTTCCGTAATCAGCACGACGACTTCAGCCCCCTTGGCGCGGACCTCGCCGACGAATTGCGGAACTTCTTTCGCGCAGTCGCTGAACTCGATGCCCTTGGTCACCCACTTGCCGACAACCTGCGGGCCGCGTCGCGTGGTGCATCCAACAATACCGACCTTGACGTTATTGACCGTCTTGAGCGAGTAGGGAGGAAGCACACGTGTGCCGTTTTCGAGATACCACTGCGCCCACGCATCATATTGCTCAGAGGTGTGAACACGAGGCAGCGTGGCGGGGACTTTTCCTGAAGTGAACAATCCCGAGCCGAGTTCCTCGGAACGCGTACCGTTGATATCGCCTTTGGCGTCAACGTCGGTTGCGCTGTTGTACAAATTGCTCGCCAGTGCGCCCCAGCGATTGCCCTTGCCGTATTTGCCGGTGCCGTTGCCGAACTCCTGCTTGAAGCGCTCGGGTCCGTACACGTATTCCCAATTGCCCGGGGCAAATGCATCGATGCCGAACATATCGACGACATCAAGCATGGCCTGACCTTCGGTGTAGAGTGCTTCACCCGAGCCCTGCGTGGTGTCACCGGTATTGATCAGCAGCGTGCTGTCTTCATGTTCCTTGCGGATGCTCTTGATCTTTGTGTACATGCGCGCCAAGCCACCTTCCATCTTGCCGTCGCCGTCGCTGCGCAAATTCGGGCGCGGAATCAGGTGACCGTGCAGGTCGCCCATGTGGATCAGCGTTACTTCTTTTGTGTAGCTGCTGTACCAACTGTCTGAATCGTCACCGCCACCGTAATAACTACCGCCTCCGTACGAATCCCCATCGGCGAGGGCAGGCAGCGCGGCCAGGGACGCGCTGAGCACTGCACTTATTAGTAGACCTCTCTTGAACAGCATACGCACTCCTTTATCAATTGATGTTGAAGTTTTAGATAAAGACTCCCCTAGCGCTCACTGCTACCGTGCGTACGAATGCTCCCTGTTTTTCTTCCGCAAAGCGCTAGCGACATGGTGCGTATGGCTGCACAGGTGTGCAGACCTGACATCATGTCGTTAGTCGCTCTGACCCAGTGTGGCGATCAAAAACAACGCTGCGGAAACTCCGGAATACACCCGGCGTCCGTCTTTGAATTAAGCAGAAGTGAAATGGATGAAAGCGACAAACAAAATTCGCTCGGTTCGCCCCGAAGCGAATACCTGTCCTCGCGAATGCTGACGCGTCTGCTCCGCCCACTGATCCGACTCCCCATCGCGAAGCGCGCCTTGAAAAGACAGCTGGCGCTGTTATTGCTCGCGAATCCTTATCCCAACTGAATAGTTATTAGTAGTTATTTGCTCGATGCCAGCGCCTTAGAAATCGGCGATGCACCGAACAGACCGTTTAATCGCGCTGCCGCTTTTCTTGGTTGGAGGGCTGGCGCTGAAAATTGTGAAACTGAAACTAAACTGAATTTCTTTAGCGTGCAAGCAAAAATTTCAGACGGTCCAGGACACGACAATACACGCATAACGAGCAAATCAAGGCCCATTGAAGAGCCAAGTCGCAGGCGACAAAAAGACAGGCCTGGTTGAAGGGATGAATAAAAAATAACCACATTATTGAGAGGTAGAGCGGTCTCGTTGAAAGAAAAGTGCAAGGCAAGGGTATTCCGGGTCCCGGAATGTAAAACGACCCAAGCGCTCTCTATATGTGCATCAGATCTTGGGGGCTTTGGAGTTGAAGACATAGCGCGATGAGTGGAAGTTGGAAACGGCTTTGACCTTCCGGAGTGTTTTGGGGATTCATCGTTTTGTTCAATTGAAAAGTTGCGACGAATGGTCCGCGCAGTTAGCTCGAAAAAGACCGAAATCGTGCGACTCGAATAAGCAATGCAAATGTAATTCGCAGGTCACGTTGCACTGCGATGCATCCATTCGACGGTGGGCATCAGGGCATCGCGTCACCGATAATCGCTGAGAAGGGTCTCTGACTGAAGGGAGTTCCGTCCCAACAAAAAGCGCCGGGATTTAGTGACGATTGCACTCTCGAAGCGAAAGGCTCCGTATTTCCGCAATTGCGCCTGGGGCAAGCCTCTGCGCTAAACTATTTCCCTCAATTGACCGGGGCGGGTGAAATCTTCCCGTCGTCGCTTGGTAAATGGAATTCCAAATGGCAACTGCAAAGTCATCTCGTACAAAAACAATTTATCGAATTCGGTTTCTCAATCAGGGAAGCCTGTATGAGGTTTACGCCCGCAAAATCACGCAGGGCGATTTGTATGCCTTTGTGACCATCGAGGATTTGCTGTTTGGAGAGCGCAGCCAGGTTGTGTTGGATCCGACGGAAGAGCGCCTTAAAGCGGAGTTCGCCGGAGTGAAGCGTTTTCATGTGCCGATGCAGGCCGTCGTGCGGATCGATGAGGTTGACAAGGAAGGCACGGCGAAAATCACGCCCGCGAGTGCCGATGCCGGCAACGTGACTCCCTTTCCGTTGTCGGTGCCGCCGGTTCCGCGCGGCTAGCGCGTTTCCTGCGCAACCTACGATGGAAGCGCGCAACCTTTCCAACGCATTATTCGCCTTTCTCATCGCCGGCCTGGCGACCGGATGTTCGATTTTCCCCAACCATGAATTGATTCATCCGGCGCAGACACCGCCGGGCATTGCCACCTGGAGCGAGGACGTCCGGCGCGGCCCGCTGATGGTTCATCTCGAGTGGGCGCAGCCGCCGCGCGATGGCCCGTTGCCGACAGTTATTGTGCATCCCGAGGGCGGAAAAACCACGGAAGAGATGAAGGGTGTCATACGCGATCTCGCGCAGCACGGATATCTTGCGGTTGCCGTGGATTACCTGCGCCTGCTCGATGGCGCGTACCGGCGCAACACGTTCGCGTGGCGCGAGCAGCGCGACGCAACGGCGGCGCTGGAAGCGATTCGCGCATATCCCCGTGTGGATCGGTCACGCATCGCCGCGCTGGGATTTTCACAAGGCGGAATCTTCAGTTTGCTGATGGCCGCGCACTCGCCGGAAATCAAAACCGTCGTCGCCTATTACCCGGTGTCTGATTTTCGTGCGTGGTTCGACACGGAGCGGCCGAGTTGGGGCTTCCGCATGGCGTTTAAAATCATCGAAAAGCATTTCCGGAGTGAGTCGGGTGCCAAAACCGACGCCGAGTTTGAGGACATGCTGCGCCGCGCCTCGCCGATAAACTATGTCGAGTCGATTCGGGTGCCGGTATTGCTCATCCACGGTGCCGACGACACGTCCGCGCCGGTGCAGGAATCGGAGCGCCTCGCGACGGCACTCAGGGAGCAAGGGCGGGAAGTTAAGTTGCTGGTGATCCCGGGGGCTGGGCATATCTTCAACTTCAAGCAGCCGGATCAGGCGCGCCAGGCATGGATCACAACGCTGGATTGGCTGCAACACCACCTCAAATAATTTGTCGCCAGTTTTTTAGGAGCCAGCCTTGGGTTTATATTTCCGTCCGTCAGCCTTATCACCTGAGAAGAAGGGGAGCAATGTTATGAAAATTTGGGTATCAAGAGCGTTTGTATTTCTTGTGGCAGCGCTGGTGTCCGGACTGTCCACAGCGGAGGACTCCGCTGGAAAATCCATGTTTGTGCAAACAAACATCTGGTACGAAAAGCCGACGAAGATTTTGGCGACGAACTACCACGTTGGCACCATGATCGTTCCGGGAACAAAAGTTACGATCGAAGAAGTTCGCGATGATCGAATCCTGTTTAAGGATGATGCGGGAACGAAGTACCGAATCATTATCGAACTCAAGCACAACAATGTTCCTGGTCCAAAGTTGGTTGAACGGCTGTTTGGTGCGGATGACCCGATGGCAGCCGGCGGAAAGTTCGAAAAGTTCACCAAGGAAGAGCAAGACAATATCAAGGCCGGCTATGTCGTAAAGGGCATGAGCAAGGAAGCGGTGTTGATGGCCTACGGTTATCCGCCGACGATTCGAACGGCGAACACAGATGCCAATATCTGGACCTACTGGAAGAATCGCTTTGTGACCCAGATTATTCGATTCGACGACAAGAACAAGGTCATGGATATTCAGGGCTAGTCACGCAACTACCGATCGCGGCGTGAATGCGGCGCAAGGCAAATTCGCGTCGCGGTCGAATTTTCAAAACAGATACTATTGCCCCTGCACTGTCGATTCGCGGAACAGGACGCGCGTAAAGAATGCTTTGAGATATTCCGTCTCCGGAATAAAGGGCAGCATCGGGTGGTCGGGCCCCTGGTGACCTTGCTGAAGAATCTGGTAGCGGCGCTCAGTATTGCGGCCAGCCGTCAGAAGGACGTTCGCGAGTTCGTGGCGACTCAGGTGGTATGAACACGAACAAGAGATGTAGATCCCGCCGCTGTGTACCAACTGAATGGCCAGCTGATTCAGATGGTGATAGGCCGCGATCCCGTCTTTCAGGTCTTTCTTCCTCTTAATCAGCGCTGGTGGATCGACGATGACGACGTCGAATCGCTCGCCATCCGCCTTCAGGCGTTTCAGCGCTTCGAACGCGTCGTCCTCGATGGTGTGCACGCGGTCGGACACATGATTGTGTTGCGCATTGTTCAACAGATGGTCCAGCGCGGATGATGAGCTGTCGATCGCGGTGACGTGAGTGGCGCCGGCGGCCGCCGCCTGAATGGACCAGCCTCCGACGTAACTGAACACATCGAGAACGCGCTGCCCGCGCACATATTCGCGCATGAAGGTGCGGTTCATGCGCTGATCGTAGAACCAGCCGGTCTTCTGTCCCTTGAGCGCATCGACAATAAATTCGCAGCCGTTTTCGCGCACTCGAATCAATCCGTCGCTTTCGCCCAGCGCACAGCCGGTTTCACTCGGCAGACCTTCCAGGGCACGCGTTGAGGAGTCGTTGCGCAGCAGGATCGCCTTGGGGTGCACCAACTGATCGATCGCGGAAAATATCCAGTCGCGCACACGTTCCATTCCCGCGGTATTGATCTGTAGCACAACCACATCGCCGTAACGGTCGACGATAAGTCCGGGCAAGCCGTCGCTCTCGGCAAATGCCCAACGGTAGTACGGCTCGTTGAACAAACGCTCGCGCAATTCAAGCGCGCGACGCAGGCGGCGCACAAGAAAGGCGCGATCCAGCATTTCGCTGGGATTGTGACTGATCAGCCGCGCGGCGATGAGAGTGCCGGGATTCACGAAACCGGTACCGATCGCGCGGCCTTTGCTGTTTTCGATGATGACCGGCTGGCCGCGCTCAAAATCCGTGAGCGGGCTGCGATCCACATCCACTTCGTTGCTGAACACCCACACGTGTCCGAGCCGTATGCGGCGGTCCTCAGCAGGCTTGAGGCGAAGTATGGCGGTGTCCGGTGACATTAACGAATGAAGGATTTTCTTGTGGGTGATAGTTTGTGGTGCGCCACACTACGGGCGAGTAGCATTGTCGACTATATTGGAAGGCCAAGGCAAACGCACATGGCGGCAAACGCGACATCCTCCACGAATCGGCTCGCGCAGGAGACGAGTCTTTATCTGCGCCAGCACGCGCAGAATCCCGTGGCGTGGTATCCGTGGTGTGACGAGGCGCTCGAGCGCGCGCGCAGCGAAAACAAGCCCATACTCCTGTCAATTGGCTACTCCGCCTGTCACTGGTGTCACGTGATGGCGCATGAATCGTTCGANNCTCACGGATTCACCGTTGAAGCGCGTGCGCGAGACTCTGGCTGAAAATTACGACCCCAAACACGGCGGCTTTGGTCGCGCGCCGAAATTTCCGCATCCGACAAACATTGAGCGACTGTTGCGCCACTGGGCCGCGTCACGCAGTGCCGAAGCGGAAGATAAAACTGCGCGCGACATGGCGATCCACTCGCTGCATTCGATGGCGGAGGGCGGAATTTACGATCAGCTGGGCGGCGGTTTCTGTCGCTATTCGGTCGATGAACGCTGGGCCATTCCGCACTTCGAGAAGATGCTATACGACAAC
>DKAR01000191.1 GCA_002450895.1 Proteobacteria bacterium UBA6921 | reverse complement strand
CCACAACATCGAGAAGATCGCGAATTACGGAATGGCGTAGAAAACACCGCAACTCAGGTGAAAACAACGCCCCGCACCGGGGCGTGACATCACGCAACAACACCCACGAAACGAAAATCCGATTCCCCGTTTACGAACTCACGGGGCGCTGATACTGTTCCCTCAATTAACTTTTTCTACAGTCTCGTTGAGCGTTTCAAATACTTTGAATGAATAGCAAGGATCTGCAGGCGTACCACAAGCACGTCACTGACGTTTACGACGAAAGAAGCTCGAAGCACGACAACAGCCAATGGCATCGAGCGACTGCGCTTAAACTGATCAATGACATGCCACCGAAATCAGGTGATGTTGTGCTTGATATCGGCACAGGTACAGGCACCATCGCCTACCGCGCGGCGTCCCTTGTTGGGCCAAATGGGCGGGTTGTCGGAATCGATTTGTCGACAGGGATGCTGAATCAGGCCAAAGCAAGATTGGCGGAGTCAGGATTCGATAATCTCGAATTTGTTCTCGCCGATGCAGAGCAGGTCTCATTTCCTGACAACCGCTTTGATCGAATGTATTGTGCTTCCGCTTTTTTCTGCATTCTCGATCCCTTATCGACACTGCGCCGATGGCATCGCTTTTTGAAGCCCGATGGGATCCTCGGATTTCACGCGCAGCCGGAGACGTCGTATTTCTGGGTGCGCGAGGCGCGAAAAGTATTTAAGCGGCATGGCTATCCTTATCTGATCAACGACGCCACCGCGACAATCGAAAAGAGCGAAAAACTGTTGAAAGACGCAGGCTATCGAGCAGTCGACATTCGCGTTGAGGAGTCCGGCTTCTACAAGTCTGCCGAAGACGCGCGCAATTCCTGGATACAGGCGGGCTCTTTTTTTCCTGGGCAATATCCGCATCCAGTTACGAATGTGCCGCCTGATGTATTGGCGCAATGTAAACAGGAATACGAGGAAAATATTGAAGCGCTGATTACCGAGAAAGGCATCTGGAATGACATCTCCATGTACTACATCTATGCGCGAAAGTAGATCAGCGCAAGACAGCCGCGCAGAGTCGGACTCGTTACGTCAGCACTTCGCGCCACCTCCGCTCGCCACTCGCGCACAACGTTACAAGACATCATGAACATCCTCGAACACAACCGCAGAGCCTGGAATCAGGAATCGAAACAAGGGGGTGAGTGGTCTCGCCCTGTCGATTCTTCGGTGATCAAAAATGCTAAGGAGGGTCACTGGAATGTGATTCTCACGCCCAACAAGCCAGTTCCCAGGTATTGGTTCGGAGAAATCCGAGGAAGGCGAGTCTTGTGCCTGGCTTCCGGTGGGGGTCAGCAGGCTCCGGTTCTGGCGGCGGCCGGCGCTGCGGTAGTGAGTTTTGATCTTTCAGAGGAGCAATTGTCGAAAGATAAATTTGTGGCCGAACGCGATGGTCTCGATGTTCAGTGCGTTCAAGGTGACATGGCCAATCTGGCCGCGTTTTCAGACGAGGTGTTTGATCTGATATTTCACCCCGTGTCCAACGTGTTTGTGCCCGATGTGGCTCCCGTATGGCGCGAGTGCTTTCGCGTGCTAAGAACTGGAGGAAGATTGCTGGCCGGTTTCATGAGTCCAGCGTTCTTTTTGTTCGATCATGAATCAGCAACAGACAACCGGGTGATGAGATTCAAACTGCCTTATCGCGAGCCGGAGAATTTGTCCGGTGCGGGGAAGGCGGCGGTTCAAGAGGAAGGGCGGGCGCTTGTGTTCGGTCACACGCTTGAGTCGCAGATTGGCGGCCAACTTTCGGCGGGCTTCGTTCTGCGTGAGCTCTATGAAGATTATTGGAACGATGAGGCCACGCCTTTGAACCGATTCTTTCCTGCGTTTATCGCAACGTGGGCGGAGAAACCAGGCGTCTAACAACACGTCGCATTCGTTTTGAAATGCGGGTTGAGTCGTGTGGACATGCCGATGTTTCATCGTTTAGCGGGAAAACGTTCGTTTCGTGCCTGCAACGCCGCGTCTGTCTGAAGTTAGCGCCGCAGCGGTTTCACCGTTCCGTGCTTTCGAAACTCGAGATAATCCTTCAGCACGATGGCGTGATCGAATGCGAGGGTTGCAGGCAATCGATCCACGTCGAAGACTTCGAGATGCCTGGCATCATCAGCCGCTTTCGGTAGGCCGGTGGCCGTTGCGATGTAAACGGCGGTCACCGTGTGGCCGCGCGGGTCGCGCGCCGGATCCGAGTACACGCCAAGCAGATGTTTCAGTTCAATGGCAAGGCCGGTTTCTTCGCGCGCCTCGCGAATCGTCGCGTCTTCCACCGATTCACCGACATCGACAAAGCCGCCGGGAATGGCCCAGCCCAGTGGCGGGTAGCGGCGCTCGATCAGCACGATGGGGCGGCCGGGGCGGTCGATCAATTCAATGATCGCATCGGCGGCGAGGTCAGGTGTTTTGGGGCGGGGCATCGGAGGAGCTAGTGGCCATTGTTCATTGTTTCGAGCACGTCGTTGGCATCCTGCATGGTGTGGCACGCGAGTATCCGGCGAATGTCGCCGCGTAACTTTTTCACGTTGGTTGATTTGATCATTCGCTTCACTTCCAGCATGACGTTCGGGTGCACGCTGAATTCGCGCAATCCCAAACCGAGAAGCAGGCGCGTGTAGCGAATATCGCCCGCCATCTCGCCGCACATCGCCACGGGGATGTTGGCCCATGCGCCGGCGCGGATGATCGAGCGGATCAGTGCCAGGACCGCGGGATGAGTCGGGTCGTAGAGATGCGAAACGTGATTGTCTGTGCGATCCACGGCGAGCGTGTACTGGATCAGGTCGTTGGTCCCGATCGACAGGAAGCCCACGCAGCGCGCGAGTCGTTCGACTACGAGTGCCGCTGCCGGCGTTTCAATTACGCAACCCAGCGGTGTGTTCGCGTTGAATTTCACGCGGCGTGCCGACAGTTCCGCCTTGACCTCTTCGACGAACCGCGTGACTTGTGCCAGCTCCTGAAGGCTGCTGAGCATCGGGAACATGATGCGCGCCGGGCCATGCGCGGACGCGCGCAGGATTGCCCGCAACTGTGTTTTGAATAGCGCCGGTTCGCGCAGGCTGTAACGGATTCCGCGCAATCCCAGAGCAGGGTTGTTGGCGCGCGTTGTTTGCACGGAGTTGTACGGGTCCTTGTCGGCGCCAACATCGATGGTGCGGATGATCACGGGCGCGTTTTTGAAGGCGCGCACCGCACGCGCGTAGGCTTCGTACTGCTCATCCTCATCAGGCGGATCGCTGCGCTCCATGAACAGGAATTCAGTGCGATAGAGGCCCACGCCCGAGGCCCCGATTTTCTTGGCGGCGGCAATGTCTTCCGGAAATTCCACGTTGGCCTGCAACCGAACGCGCAGCTTGTCGGCGGTTGTCGCCGTGGCGCCGCGCAATTTCGCCAGCGCCGCGCGGTCACTGGCGAGTGCGCGTGAGCGGCCGTGGAAATGCACGATCATCAGGTCGTCGGCATCGACCAGCAGCACGCCCGAAGGCGCGTCAATGATCAACGAATCGTCATCCAACACGATTTGCCGTGCCATCGAGACGCCCACCAGTGCGGGAATACCGAGGTTGCGCGCCAGAATCGCCGTGTGCGAGGTGGGTCCGCCGTGTTCCGTTACGAAACCTGCCACATGATGCTGGTGCAGGTAGAGTGCTTCGGTGGGGCTGATGTCGTCCGCGACGATGATGCGCCCGCGCAAATGATCGGGCGAGATGGACGTGGATTCCGGCGGCTGCTTCAGCAGTGCACGCAGCACGCGATTGACGACGTGTTCGACATCGTCCTTGCGGGTGCGCAGATAAGAGTCACCGATTTCGTCGAACGAAGCGACGAGAAAATCACGTTGCAGTTTCAGCGCCCATTCGGCGTTGTGCAGGTGCGATTTGATGAGCTTAACCGGACCGTCGCGCAGCAACGAGTCCTCCAGCATCAGCATGTGCGTGTCGAGGAATGAGGCGATTTCGCGCGGAACGTTTTCCGGGAATTGGGCGCGAACGGAGTGGAGTTCGACTTTTGCCTCCATTAGTGCATCGTGGAAGCGTGCAATCTCGGTGTGAACTTCTTCGGCGCGAATCTCGTAGCGGGGTACTTCGATGTTGTCGCGCCGAAACACGCGCGCCGTCCCCACCGCATAACCGCGCGTCACACCCAGTCCCGAAAGTGAAATGGTCATGTCGAGTCCCGCGGTGAAGGCCGGTGGCTGAGGTTATTGGCTACTCGGGTTCCCCAAAACAGTCATTAATGAGAACGATCAGCTTATCCATCGCGTTGTGTTCGTCCGGTCCTTCGGTGCGCAGTTTAATCACGGTGCCCTTCGATGCGGCCAGCATCATGACGCCCATGATGCTCTTTCCGTTGACGTTTCGTGTTCCGCGCCCAACGCTCACTTCGGACTGAAACGTCGAAGCCAGCGTAACAAACTTGGCGGCGGCTCGCGCGTGCAAGCCCAGCTTGTTCACAATCGTAACGTCGCGTTCGATCACGGCGCTTTGCCCGGGCAGCGCATGACGCCATCCGTGCCGCCGCTGACGGCCTTCTCGGTGAGCTCCTCGAGACCGAGTTTCGGATAATTCAGAATGCGCAGCAGCATCGGCATGTTGAGCCCGGCGACCACGTTGACCTGATGCTCGGCGTACTCGCAATTGGCAATGTTGCTTGGCGTGCTGCCGTACAGGTCGGTGAGAACAAGAACGCCTTCGCCGCGATCGACTTCGCGTACGAGTTCGCGCGCCTGCTGGCGCAGCTCGTCCGGTTCATCTTCCGTTGTCACGCTCATCAATGCGACGCGTAGCGGGTTCACACCGAGCATCGCGACCGTAGCATTGAGCATGGCGCGTCCCACGTCATTGTGCGAGATGATTAAGAGTCCGACACTCATGACAGCTCCCTATGATGGACAATGATTCCCTTTCGCTTCTTCGAAAAATGTTCCGCCAGTCGCTCCGCAAAATAAACAGACCGGTGCTGCCCACCGGTGCATCCCAGCGCGACCGTCACATAGCTCCGATTATCCGCCTCAAACTGGGGCAGCCAATACTCCAGAAATTGACTGACGTGTTCAAACATTTTGCCCACTTGCCGGTCATTGTCCAGAAAGGCCTGAACATCGGGGTCTTGGCCGGTCAAATCACGCAGGTTGGGGACCCAGTGGGGGTTCGGCAGGCAGCGCAGATCGAACACGAAATCGGCGTCGGTCGGGACCCCGCTCTTGAATCCGAAGGATTGGAACAGTACGGAAAGCGCGTGGTTCGGTTTCTGGAGCACCTGCTTGCGGATCAAATCCCGCAACTGGTGAATATTGAGTTTCGTGGTGTCGATGAACAGGTCGGCGCTGCTGGCAATCGGCTGCAGCACGTCGCGCTCGGTCTTGATAGCGTCGGCCAGCGAAACCTCGCCGTCGGAAAGCGGATGCTTGCGGCGCGTTTCTGAGAAACGCTTCAGCAAGATCTCGTCGTCCGCGTAGAGGAAAAGGACTTCACATATAATTCCAGCCTTTTTCAGCGCGGCCAGAATCTGCGGGAAGTTGGCGATGTCGTCGAGAATGTTGCGCGCGTCGATGCCGACCGCGGTGCCGATTGGGCAAAAGTTCGCGTTCGCCGCCATGCGTTCCGCGAATGCGGGCAGTAAACCCGCCGGCAGGTTATCGATGCAGTAGTAATCCAGGTCCTCAAAAACGTTGAGCGCGGTACTTTTACCGGACCCGGACACACCGCTGACGACGTAAAGCTTCATGGAGTTCGAAAAAGTTTATTCAGGCATGCTGGCGCGTTGTTGTTTTGAAAATGCCTCGAATGCGTCGTAGCCCTGGTTTAATAGAATCTGGTTTCTTGCCGCGCATTCTACCACTACCGACAAATTGCGACCTGGCGTGACGGGCAAAGTGACTCTTGCGATGTGCACGCCCAGTACCTCCATGGTCTCCCGAGAGCCGCCCAGACGGTCCAGTTGGATAAGCTGATCTTCGCTAACTTTGCTCAATTCAACAATAAGTTGGAGGCGCTCCGAGTGCTTGACCGCGCTTTCCCCGAACATGGCCCGGATGTTGAGCACGCCCAACCCGCGTACCTCAAGAAAATCGCGCAGTAACGGCGGGCACGTCCCGACGACGACGTCCGGCTCGGAACGATGAAAATCAGGCGCATCATCGGCGATCAGGCGGTGGCCGCGGCTCAACAGATCGAGTGCCAGTTCACTCTTTCCGATCCCGCTCATGCCGGTCAGCATGACGCCGATGCCGACGATTTCCATGAATACGCCGTGCATGCTGGCGTGGGGCGCAAACGTGGTTTTCAAAAAGTAGCTGAGTCGCTCAATGAGGTCGTGCACATTGGCTTTTGCCGACCACAGCGCGATCTTTTCGCCATTGGCCCTCTGCACGAGTTCCTCCGGAATGTCCTGTGCATCGGCAACGATAATGGCCGCAGGCGTCGCCGCGAAAAGCGAGTCGAGTACGTCGGCGTGCGAGTTTTTTCCAAGCTTGACCAGATAGGCGAGTTCTTTCTTGCCGAGAACCTGGATGCGTGGCGGGTGAATGCAATTGAGAAAGCCTACCGCGGGCGGGGGCGCAGGGATGGCATCACCGGGGGCAAGAATTGCGCAGTTGCCCGCATTGTGGCCTGCGATCCAGGCTAACCCCAGACTCGACTCATGGGATGTGAAGACTTTCGACGCCGTGAGCGGCGCGTTCATTGGCTCTGTGGTTTCCACTGCGTGAGCAGCGCGTACAGCTCGTCCGCATTTCTGGCTTCGCGCAGCTTCTTGCGCATGTCTGCATCGCTGAACAGCTCGGCGATTTGCGCGAGGAGCTTCAGGTGTTCTTCGTTGCACGACTCCGGGACCACGATCGCGAACAGCAGGTCGACCGGATTGCGGTCGGCAGCGTCGAAATCGATTCCGTTGGTGAGCTGGACGAACGCACCCAACGTCACATTCGACTGTTTCAGGCGCCCATGTGGGAGCGCCACGCCGTGACCAAGTGCGGTTGTGCCCAGCCTCTCGCGCGCGACCAGGCTTTCGAAGACTTCCTGGGCGGTGAGGACTTCATCCTGGCCAAGAAGCTGGCTCACCAGTTCCAGCGCCCGCTTCTTGCTTGTCACCGTGTCATTCTGCGCGACGCGCAGCGGCGAAAGGATGTCGATGAGTTCCATTTGGATTCTTTCGAATCGCGGCCGAACGGCGGATCAGCCTCTGTGCTGCTCGATCCGCTTTTCCTTGAGCTTTTTTCCCTGACGGTCAAGCTTGTCAATCAGCGAGTCGATCGCGGCGTACATGTCCTCTTCCTCGGAGTTTGCAAACAGGCTGGCCCCGTTGGCGGAAACCGTTGCTTCGGCCTTGTGGCGCAGCTTTTCCACGCTCAGCACGACGTGAACGTTGGTGATCTTCTCGAAATGGCGATCAAGGCGCGACATTTTATCCGTAACGTAATCGCGCAGGGAGGAGGTGACTTCGACGTGGTGACCCGTGATATCAAGTTGCATGGTGTGACTCCGTGTATAAATCTCGAAATGTGCAATACGTCAGACGAGCCGCTTGCGTTCGTTGGAGGGGGGGATCGACATCGCCTCGCGATATTTTGCGACGGTGCGGCGGGCGACCTTGATGCCCTTTTCCGAAAGCATGCTGGCCAGTTTGCTGTCGCTGAGCGGATGTGAGGCATCCTCGGCAGCGACCAGCTTCTTGATCATGGCGCGAATTGCGGTTGACGAACATTCTCCGCCATCTTCGGTGGCAACATGGCTGGAGAAGAAAAACTTCAATTCATAAATGCCGCGCGGTGTGTGCATGTACTTCTTTGTGGTGACACGCGAGATCGTCGATTCGTGCATTCCGACTTCTTCGGCGATATTCGACATCACCAGCGGCTGCATGGCTTCTTCGCCGTACTCGAGAAACGCCCGCTGACGTTCAACGATGCTGGTTGCGACTTTCAGCAGGGTCTCATTGCGGCTTTGCAGGCTCTTCAGCAGCCATCGTGCTTCCTGCAGCTGGTTTTTCAAATACGTGGAATCACTCTGGTTACGGGCGCGCTGCACCATTCCCGCATACAGGGAATTGATGCGCAGTTTGGGCGTCGTGTCGGGGTTCAGCTCGACTTTCCACACGCCATTGCGTTTGCGTACGTAGACGTCGGGCACCACGTACTCCGCCTGGGATTCGGTGATCTGTCCGCCGGGGCGAGGATTCAGTGTTTGCAAAAGCAGTATGACCTGCTGCAAATCGCCTTCGCCCAGTTTCATGCGGCGCATCAAAACCGAGTAATCACGCTGGGCCAGCAAATCAAAGTGTTCAGAGACGAGGCGAATCGCGTCAGCAAGGCGCGGTGTGTCCGGGTGATACTGTTTCAGCTGAAGCAACATGCTTTCGCGCAAGTCACGCGCCGCAACGCCGGGCGGATCGAATTGCTGCACGCGATGCAGGACGGCTTCGATTTCTTCCGGGCCGATGTCGGGATCCGTGGAAAAATCCTGCAGCAGTTCTTCCATGGTGGCGGTGAGGTAGCCGTCTTCGTCGATGGCATCGATGATGGCCGTCGCGATCGCCTGATCCGTGGGCGAAAACGGCGTCATCTGCATTTGCCAGGTCAGGTGTTCCTGCAGGCTTTGGCCGGTGCGGCCCTGGACCTCAAAGTCGCGTTCCTCGCCGTCGGCTCCCGTTCCGCTGCCGCTTCCGGACCCGTAGGTCTCGACGATGTCGAACGTATCGTCCCATCCGCTGTCGACGGGCAGATCTTCCGGAATAGTCGATTCACCTTCGGCCGACCCAAAGTCTTCGCGGGCCTCTTGGGCCGATGCGGCTTCAGGCTCGAAATCGTGCGCTTCGCCATTGTGTTCGTCATGGTCAACGCCATTGACGGGCTCGCCGGATTCGTTGGTTTCGTCGTCGCTGATTTCCAGCATCGGATTGGATTCCAGCGCGGTTTGCATTTCCTGCTGGAGCTCGAGCGCAGACAGTTGCAACAAGCGTATGGCTTGCTGCAATTGCGGGGTCATGGTCAGGTGCTGACCGATGCGAAGTTGGAGAGACTGCTTCATTGTGTTTTATCGGGCTCGAGGCTCAATTCTACCTCAAATATTTCGTCCGAATCGGGCGAAAGCTCAATCAGAAAAATTATTGCCGGCCGCCAGGCGCCGGGTGCGCGGTTCACGCCAAATTTGTTTACATTCGAAACTGTTTACCCAGATAAACTTCCTTGACCTTTTCGTTTTCCAGAATCTCGCTGGGTGAACCGGAGCACAGAACCTCCCCCTCGTTCATAATATAGGCCCTGTCGCAGATTCCCAGCGTTTCGCGAACATTGTGGTCGGTTATTAATATTCCGATATTTCGTGCGCTCAATTGCCGGATGATTTTTTGGATGTCGGCAACGGAGAGCGGATCGACCCCCGCAAAAGGCTCGTCCAGAAGCATGAATTTGGGCTCCGTGGCCAACGCCCGGGCAATTTCAGTGCGTCGGCGTTCGCCGCCGGAAAGGCTGAGCCCCAACGTGGATCGGACATGATCGATGTTGAGCTCGGACAGCAAGCCGTCGAGGACTTGCTTGCGCTTTTCACGACTCAAATCCTTGCGGGTTTGCAGGATCGCCAGAATGTTGTCTGCGACTGAAAGCTTGCGAAAAACCGATGCTTCCTGCGGCAGATACCCAATGCCGAGCCGCGCGCGAGCGTGCAGCGGCATGTGCGCGATTTCGGTGGAATCGAGCTGAATGGTTCCGCGATCGCAGGGGATTAACCCCACAATCATATAAAAAGAAGTTGTTTTTCCTGCGCCGTTCGGGCCGAGCAAACCAACAACTTCCCCGGTCTTTATTTCCAGCGAAAAGTCTTTTACGGCTTCGCGACCCTGATAGCGCTTCGCGATATTTTTTACGATGAGCGTGCTCACTGGGCTGGCGCCGCGTCCGAATTCTTGGGATGAATCACGATGCGAACGCGCTGGTCCGCCGCTTCGCCCTTGGTCGCGTTGACGGATTCGTTGGTAACGTTGTAGCGAATTTCGTTGCCTCGAAATTCGTTGCGGTCCTGAAACAAAACGGCATTTTGCAGCAACAATACGTCGCCGGACTTTGGATCGTATTCGGCGCGTTGTCCTTCGCCACGGATTTCTTTGGTCGTTGCGGTGGCGAGTTGATGCAGGTGGACTGGATTTCCGACAGCAACGACTTTTTTCAGCTCCTGTTTGTCGCGATACACGGTCAGTTTGTCGGCATTCACGGTCAACGGGCCGCGCGAGAGTTTTACGTTCCCGCTGTATACGCTGACGCCTTTCTTGTCATCGATTTCCGCCTTGTCGGCTTCCAGGATCAATGGATCTTCGGACGGCGGCGCGGCGCGGACCGTAGCGGTCGCGATCGACATCAACAGCAACAGGGCGCTACCTAACTTCATATTGTCCTCGTACTTTCGACAGCAATGTGACGCGCGCGTCGGAGACATGGACTTTCATCCCTTCGGCAGTCGTCCGGCTCGTTGGATCAAGAACCAGTACGGGTTCGGAAGTTTCGGCCAGCTCGTCGTGCGGATGCACGGTTACATTCGTCGTTGTGAGTTTCATCCAAGGGCGCCGTTCATCCTGCGCGCGCTCCAGAACCACATTGCCATTGAGCAGTATTTCGCTATCGTCGCGCGTGGCAACGCCCGTGTCTGCTTTGAGAACCAGTGGTGCCCGGTCCGGAGAAAAAAACGTCACGTTGGGTTCGGCGAAGCGCGATGTTCCGTCCGTCGCGTAATGATTCATTTCCGCCGCGCTGAGTTTGTATTTCGGGCTTCCTTCCGCCCGATATTCAATGACGGAAAACGTTGACATCGAATAGTCGGGTGGCTGTGCTGCATTCGGATTGCGGGGGGGCGTTGTTTTTTCCGCCGTGTCCTGCATCCACCAGGTGGCGAGCGTGGCGATGCCGAGCGCGCTCAGCAACAAGCCGCGACGTATCCACGTCGACGAAAGTGCGTTTTTCACGGGGCCAGATATTCGCGCAACTTCGCCTGAAGCGTGCCTTGGGCATTCATGACGAGTTCGCAGACATCGCGTCCGGCGCCACGGCCTCCGGGATGCGGGCAGGTCCAGTGCGCGTGTTGCTTGACGGTTTCGTGGGCATCGGCGACGGCGATGGCCAATCCGACTTTTTGCATCACCGGCAGATCCACGACGTCATCGCCGACGAAGGCGATCGAGTCATGGTCAAGGTCGAGTTTGGCGCGCAGTTCATCGTAGGCGATGAGTTTGTGACGTTGGCCCTGATATACGTGCTGAATGCCGAGGCTTTCCATTCGGTGCCGCACGACGTCCGAGGTTCTTCCGGTGATGATTCCAATGAGGACGCCCGTTTCCTGAAGCATCTTCATGCCGTGGCCATCACGGGAGTAAAACGCTTTGTACTCGACGCCGCGGTCATCCAGGATCAGCCGTCCGTCGGTCAGCACGCCGTCGACATCGAATAACACAAGTTTGATTTTCGCGGCGCGGGCAAATACGTCTTGCATGGTTTACACAACTCCCGAGCGCAGCAGGTCGTGCATGTTCAATGCGCCGACCAGTGTTCCCTGATCATCAGTAATCAACAGTTGATTGACGCGTTTTGTCTGCATCATTTGCAGTGCCTCCGCGGCGAGCAAGTGGGAGCGTGCGGTTTGGGGGCCGGCTTTCATGATGTCCGCGATGTGTGTCTGATGGATATCAATCGGCCCGCGATCCAGCAATCGGCGCAGGTCGCCATCAGTGAATATCCCGAGCACCTTTCCATCATCGCCGGTCACGGCGGTCATGCCCATTCCCTTCTTGGTCATTTCGAGCAGGGCGGCGGACAGCGTTGCGTTCGAGGAAACCTGCGGAATCTCATTTCCGGTATGCATGACGTCGCTGATGTGCAGCAGGAGGCGTCGTCCAAGGCGGCCGGCAGGATGTGCGCGCGCGAAATCATCGCGAGTAAAGTTGCGCGCTTCGAGCAGTGCAATCGCCAGGGCATCACCCATAACCAGTGTCGCCGTGGTGCTGGACGTCGGCGCAAGGCCGAGCGGGCACGCTTCTTCGTGGATTGAAACGTCGATGACTACCGATGAATTTTTCGCCAGCGTCGACCGCAAATTTCCCGTCAGCGCAATCAACGGTGCGCCCAGTCGCTTGATGATGGGAAGTATCGTCAGGATTTCATCGGTTTCACCCGAATTTGATACCGCCACGACGACATCTTGTGCGGTGATCATGCCGAGATCACCGTGGCTTGCCTCGCCGGGATGCACGAAAAATGCGGGAGTGCCGGTGCTCGCCAGGGTCGAAGCAATCTTTCCCCCGATGTGCCCGCTCTTGCCCATTCCGATGACGATGATTCGCCCTTGGCAATGCAGCATCAAGTTGCACGCGCGTACGAAATTATCGTCAATGCGCGAGGCAAGCGACGCGACTTCGCGGGCCTCTATCTCGACGACGGCGCGTCCGAGGTCGCGCATCTTTTCATCGTGATTGACGGCCGCCGTCGGCGGGGCGGAACTGCTGGTTTTTGCCATGGTTTTCTTGATTGGTGGAATCGGCACAGGATAAGCCGACCCGGGGTCATTTGAAATAGTATTCGAGGCCGATTCCCGCGAAGATCGCGGCGCCGAACCAGTTGTTGTTCAGAAATGCCCGGAAATATTTACTCTCGTCGCGCGAGCGCAACAGCACAAACTGATACAGCGTCGAGAGTGACGCGACGACGAGGCCCCCATAGTAATACCAGCCCAGTTCCAGCTGGTGTCCGATCAATACCATGGTCGCGAAAAAGAGCACGTGAAGGATCATGACCGCGACGATATCGCCCTGGCCAAAAAGAATTGCGGTCGATTTGACGCCGATGCGCAAGTCATCCTCGCGATCCACCATGGCATAGATGGTGTCGTAGGCCGTCGTCCATAAAACATTGGCAAGCAGCAGCAGCCAGGCGATCCGCGTCACTTCCCCGGTCTGGGCGGCAAACGCCATCGGCACCGCCCATCCGAAAGCGAGTCCCAGAAACGCCTGGGGTACGTAGGTGTGTCGCTTCATGTACGGGTAGAGCGCCGCGAGCGCGGCGCCACCGACGGACAGTTTGATCGTCAGCTCATTCGTCAGCAGCACCAGTCCGAAAGCGCACAGCGCGAGCAGGGCGGCGATAACCAATGCTTCGCCGGGAGTTACCAGGCCGGCTGCAATCGGGCGCAGTCGCGTGCGTTGTACATGCGGATCAAAATCCCGGTCTGCGTAATCGTTGATTGCGCAGCCCGCAGAGCGCATCAGGACTGTTCCGGCCACGAAAATCGCAATGATCAGTTTGTCCGGTTGCCCCGCGCCGGCGATCCACAATGCCCACATGGTGGGCCATAGCAGGAGAAAGATTCCGATCGGCTTGTTGAGCCGGATCAGGATGGCGTAGTGCTTGAGTTTTGAGAACATCGCAATACCCTTTTTGCCGCCGACCGGAAGCGCAAGGCTTACTCACGTTCAACGCGGCGCGTGAAGCGAATGATCGCGCGTCGGTCTTTCTTCGTCGGGCGTCCGTGACGATCCCCGAGAAGTATAGCGTGTTGTTTTCGCTGCTCGGCCTGGCGCTGCCGGTTGGCCACACTGGCGTCGGTTTCGCGATAAAGCAGTCGTGCTTCCGTGGCCGGGCCGCGCCGCTCTGACAACGCAATAACTTCAATTTCCCAGTCTGTTTCGTGCGCGCGGATGCTCAGCACCATGCCAATGCGCGCTTCGCGTCCGGCTTTGGCGCGTTCGCCATCGACGAAAACCTTGCCGCCGTTGATGGCGGTGGTGGCTTGCGAGCGTGTCTTGTAAAACCGCGCGGCCCACAGCCATTTATCCAGTCGAATCTTGTCGGCACGCTCAGGCATGGCGTAAAGAGGCGTCCAAAAAGTTTTTTCGTGACGCGGCGCGCCACAACAGGTGGGATATCTTGGGCTGAAGCAGGTTAGATCGACAAGCCGGGCGGCAGGGCGATGTCCATCGCGATCGGCAGATGGTCCGAAAACAGATGGTTCAGGACGTGAACGTCGCGAACCTCAAGTGTGGGTGTGACGAGGATGTGATCGATGGTGCGTGCCGGACGCCAGCTCGGGAAGGTCTTCAATCCATGTGTTGGCTCGCAGAGGTTGGTGCGTTTCAGCAGGAAGCGCATTTCATCGCTGTTGGGCTGGCAGTTCATGTCGCCCATGACGACCACATGCTTGTAGCTCTGCACGATCTCGCCGATGCTGGAAAGTTGCCGCTGGCGGGCACGCTTGCCCAACGCCAGGTGCAGAATGATCAGGACCAGCGGTTCGTCTGATGTGCCGAACTGGACGACCAGCGCGCCACGACCGGGAATGAACCCGGGCAGCTTGTAGTCGACGACCTCAGAGGGCTTGTATCGGGAAAGAAGACCATTCGCGTGCTGGGCAAAGCGGCCCAGGTCCCGGTTCACCTGGTGATGCCAGTGCGGAAACTCCGCGTGGCTGGCCAGATATTCGGTTTGATTGATGAATCCGCTGCGGAGGCTGCCGCCATCCGCTTCCTGCAGCGCCACGATATCGTAGCTGCCGAGCAATTGGGCAATTCGTTGCAGGTTTTCATAAATCTGCGCGTGGGGAAGCACATGCTTCCAGCTCATCGTGAAATAGTCGCGAAACTTCGTCGATGCAATTCCGACCTGGATGTTGTAGCTCAACAGCCGAACGACCTGCTGCGGGGCGGATTCCCCCTGCGGGTCGGGCTCGTAGTACTTCAGTTGTCGGTTCGTCAGCATGGCCGGTTGGATTTGCAAAACACCATCAAAGGGCGGTCATGTCGAAGCCGCGACAATCAGCACGGTCAGAGAATCTGGACCAAGACTTAAGTTCAACGTAGCGCACACCGTGATCCTTTTGCGATGCTCGATTTGTATCGTTCCCTCGGTCGTCACTCTACAGTAAACCTCTTCGCCAAGAGTGCGGCCTGCGTCTACTTTTCCCGATCAACTACGGGTCAACTCCGTTAGCTATTTAAGAGCGGCTTCGCGCTTTATCAGTGCGTCCACGACCTTGATTGCATTGGCATGTGTCTGAACACCGGAAAGCCCTGCGCTGACTCGATATTTTCCGTTCACGATCATGGTCGGAACGCCGCGTGCGCCATAACGCTGGCTCAGTTCCTGGGCGCGCCTGACTTTGGTTTCAACGGCAAATGACCGGAATGTCTTGCGGAAATCCTCGTCCTTAACACCTTGTTCCGCAAAAAAAGCCGCCAGTTGGTCTTCGGACTGAAGGGGACGGCGCAGCTCGTGTATCGCGGCGAAAATCGAATCATGGACCTTGTCTAACACGCCGAGGGCCTGGGCGGTGTAATACGCGCGCGCCAGTACCGACCACTCGGGCCGGAAAATGCCGGGTACGCGGATGAACTCGACGTTGGCGGGTTTGTTTTTAATCCACTTCTGCAGCGTCGGTTCGAACTGGTAACAGTGCGGGCAGCCGTACCAGAACAGTTCGACGACTTCGACCTTTCCGGGTGTGCTCGTTGGCAGCGGCGGCGTGACCAGTTCGTAGTGGGAATTTTCCACGTACTCGTCGGCGGCCTGTGCCGGTGCAATTGCAACGACGGCGAGCGCCAGGAGAAATCCGATTTTTCTGGTTATGTTCATGATCATTTCCACGTCCTCGCCGTTAAAGTTAGCGCTGGCTATCTTAATCTTAGATGAACCCGCGTTGAAGATTTTCTCCGGCTGCCAACAACCTGTATGCTTGGCGGCAAAACAGGCAGGAGAAAAGACGCATGACTAGGGAGCAAATCGACCTCGCGAAGTTCCTCAATCAGCAGTACCTCTGTGAGTCGCTGACAATCAAGGAAGTTCAAACGCTGCTGGACTACACGGAGCTCGTCACGTTCAAGCAAGGCGAGATTATTGCGGACATTGGTGACGTTGGGGAGTCCCTGTTTTTCGTCGTGAAAGGTGAAGCGCTGCTGGTGTACCAGGACGGCGACGACGAAACCGAAGTTGGCCGGATGAAGGATGGGGAATTAATCGGTGAAATGTCCTTCTTCGACCGCAGGCCGCGGTCGGTTCGGATGCGGGCCAACACCGACGATACCCAGCTGCTCAAGCTCACGCGAGCCATGTACAACCGGTTGCGCGTGGAGCATCCGTACATCGCGGTGAACCTGCTGGAGCATGCGATTATCAGCCTGGATCACCTGTTCCGCCGCGTCAGCAATGACGTCGCGACATTCACGCACTATATCAACGCGCCAGGAAGAAAGTAGACCAGACGGTCGACGTCAGGTTCAGGGATTCCGGTTGCTCTGGAAGAACGAACCGAGATCTTCCATGTCTTGTTCGGAAAGCGGGGCCGCCATGCCATTCATGATGGGGTCCTTGCGTGTCCCGGATTGAAAAGCCTTCAGTTGTTTCACGATGTACTGCGCATGCTGGCCCGCGAGAACCGGGTACAGCGGGTTGGTGCTGCGGCCGCCCTTGCCGTGACAGATCTGGCAGGGAATTGCTTTTTCCTTGCCTGCTTCTTTGTCGCCAGCCGCATAAGCGGGGCTGACCGTCAGCGCCAGCAATACCGCCGCAACGGTGTGAACGATTCGAGGTTTACAGGCCATCTCGTGTCCTCATCAGACTTCGACTTAGCAGAACTTTCGCGCGCCAGGGACCACTCGAACCCTAAAAACGCTTGTCGCGCTCTGCGAACTTACAGCTGGGTTGCCTTGTTCCGGCGGCCGCGGATTGCAAAATGAATTTCCGCGCAAATGCTTCAACGGATCCAATCGAACTTAGTTTAGACTTTTCTCGCACGTCAACGATTGGCCCGGGCGTGACAAGAATTCTAGTCGAAACAGCGTGTGGTCTCTATGACTGATTTTTTCCGTGAAATCCAATTTATCGCCAGTGCCCCGCGGCTGGAACATGCGCCAGTGGATGTCGGGGCTGAAGTTGCCTTCGTGGGGCGAAGCAACGCTGGAAAATCCAGCGCAATAAACGCGATCACGCATCGTGCAAAACTGGCGCGCGTCAGCAAAACGCCGGGACGCACCCAGCAGCTGGTTTTCTTTCAGGTCCAAGGGATGCTGCGACTGGTCGACCTGCCCGGCTACGGCTACGCCGATGTTCCCGAAGCCATGCGCGCCGCGTGGGGAAGCTTGATTGAAGACTACATAACAAAGCGAAAGTCACTGCGAGGTCTTGTTCTCGTGGCCGACTCACGACGCGGGTTGACGGATCTCGACCGCCAACTGCTCGAATGGTGTGCGCACGTCAAAGTGCCCGTTCATCTGCTGCTGACGAAGAGCGACAAGTTGACGAGTTCCGAGAAAAAGCGCGTTTTGGTTGAGGTTACCCCGGAAGTCGATCAAATCCATGCCGGTTCGACGCTGCAGTTATTTTCGGCAGTGAACAAAGACGGCGTCCCGGCGGCCGAGCGACATGTCATTCAGTGGCTGAAAGGGTGACATCACCGGGTTAGTGGGCATCGTCCCAGTTCTGTCCGGTCCCGACGTCGACTTCCAAAGTTACCGCCAATTCAGCAGCGCCGGACATGCGGGCGCGAATCTCGCTGATGGTTGAGTCGAGCGCCGATGTCGCGACTTCAAACACCAGTTCGTCGTGCACCTGC
>DKAR01000138.1 GCA_002450895.1 Proteobacteria bacterium UBA6921 | reverse complement strand
GTGACTTCGAGGTATTCGATGACGCCGCCATTTCTGTTCAGCGTTTTGATGGGGCGTTGGTATTGATGCAGCAGCGCAATCGTGTCGATCAGCGTCAGGTACTTCTCGTGATCGCGCCGCAGGCGCGTGGTGGCGTCGGGGAACGTGAGCTGTTCGGCAAACGGATTGAGCACGGCGAGCGGTTTGAGCAGGCGTTGCGCGTTGCGGTGCAACGCGAGGACGTCGTCCTTGTCGTGCTGTGCCAGCAAGCCGTCGAGCGTGCGCTTGTGACGCTGGCGTTGGTGGATGGCTTGCGTCTGTTGTCTGGATTCGTCGACGGATAACACGAGGCAACGATTCAGCAACTCGGGATCGATGTCGATCGCCGTGGTCGTCAGGAACATCATCACCGGGCCTTCGACTTTGTATTCCTGCGTGATCAGGTTGCCGGTATTCGGGTCCTTGCCGGTACTGGCAATCGTCAGCTCGCCTTCGCTTTGCAGCAGCTTCAGTGCATAACTGGCCCGGCTCGCGCCCTCTTCTTCCACCAGCGCGAGGATTTTGTGTTTCAAGTTGGTTTGACCCATGTAGAACAAACTCTGCCCGGTCATCGCGCTGTATTTGATGCGCTCTTCCTCCGGCACGAACGCGAGCACGGCGTCCATCAGTGAGGTCTTGCCGGCGGCGCTGGCGCTTTGGATCAGCACGGCCAGCGGCCGGTCGAGTTTGCGCGAGCACGCGGCCAGGTAGCCCACCAGCTTATTGGTGCGCTCGCCGACGATGCCGCAGCGGTCGAAGTCCTCCAGGATGCGGTTCAGCAAGTCGGGAGATTTGAGCAAAGCGAGGGCGTGTTCGCGTTCGCTGTCGTTGATCACCACTTCCGTTTTATCTTGCTTCGGCTGCAACGCCTGTTTGATCTGCGCGTCTTGCAAGGCTTCGAGCTTCAACAACACTTTGCCCAGGTCGTGCTTGATCACGTCTTCCTTGATCGCCAGCTCGATGCTGGCCTGATGGATGAAGCCCGCGCGTGCCCGCGCCGCGTACAGGTCGAACGTGTCCACGTGCATCCCTTCGCCACGCGACGCCAGCACGTTGACCTTCAACATTTCGTACGACAGGTTCTTGTCCAAGCCGCGCACGCGGTAATGCCGGTCGCCCAGCGTGATTCCGATCTCGCCCTCTTTGATGTCAACGGGGATATCCGGCACTCGTGCTTCGGGCACCGGTGACGCGGGCAACGGTTCGGACGCGACCGACTCTTCAACGTGCGAGGGTTCGATGCTTGGTTCCGCGTGCTGGACTTCGGATGTTTTTTCTTTAGCAGCTAAAGAAGGAAGTGACTCGGCAGAAGGCGGCGTTTCGTGCGCAATGGTTTCGGTCACGGGCTCGGTCATCGGTGATGATGGTGCCGAACCCTTCCCGAGCCACACCGCCTTGCGGATCGCGACACCCAAGCTTTTCTGCGCAGGCGTCACCTTCAGCGCGTAGTCGTTCGCGTCCATGCCTTTCGGGAACTGGATGCGGAAGCATTCGATCCCGTGTTTCATCAGCTGCTCGGCAAGCGATTGCGCGGCCTTCTCGCCGGCGTCGTCGCGGTCGTAGGCAATCAGCACGCGTTGCGTGCCGTAGTCCTTGAACACGGCCAGGTGCTCGGCGGTGAAGCCTTCCACACCATAGCTCGCCGTCACGTTGTGGTAGCCCGCGCACCAGAACGTCAGCGCATCAATCAACGCTTCGCACAGGATGATTTCCTTGTGCACCTTGATGGCGTCCACATTCCACACGCCGCGATGCGGGCCCGGCAAGTACAGATGCTTCGGCGTGCCCTCGCGCAAGTGGTCGTTGATCTTGCGGCCGTAGATTCCAACGACGTGGCCCAGGTCATCCAGCACCGGGATCACCAGCGAACCGTTGAAGTGCTCGTGCCCCGAGGAGCGGATAATTCCCACCCGCTGCAACGCCCCGCGCATTGCCGCGCCTTCCTGCCGGTTGCTCGCGGGCACGCGATACCCCAGCGTGCGATTCGCATAACCGAGTTTGAAGCGCGCGATCGCCGCGCTGTTATCGATCCCGCGTTGTTGCAGATACGCCTGCGCCTCGACGCTGTGCTTCAAGGTCTGGTGGTAGTAATCGACCACTTGATTCAACACCGCTTGATCGTCGCCGCTCAGACTCACCGGCGCTTCGAGCTTGCGTACGGTGGAGCGTTTCACGGGAGTCGTGGACGCAGAAGAGGAAGACGAAGACAAGGATGCAACTAAAGAAGGATCGGCGCGCAGCAGCTCCACCGCGTGGCGGAACGACACACCATTCTTCTTCATCACCCAATCGATCACGCTGCCGCCACACTGACACGCACCCAGGCAGTGCCACAGGTTCTTGTCCGGGCTCACGACCAGCGAAGGTTCCTTGTCTTCGTGGAACGGACACAACCCCAGCCAGTCCTTGCCGTGTTTCTTCAACGCGATCCCCGCGCCCTCGACCAGCCGCACCAGACTCACTTCGCGCTTCAAGCGTTCCAGTTCCACGTCGGGGATGCGGGGCATGTCGGTTTTCTCCGGAATCGTGTCAAGGGGGTTTGCGTAAAAATAACTGACGCGGTAGATTACTCGTATTACGAGTCGTGTCAACTCTCACATTCCGGAGCCCCGTTATGCTGGCGTCATCCACCTTGGTGTCTTTTGTCCGAACCATGACCGACGACGAACAGCAGTTCCTGAAGACGCTGGGCAGCCGCATCGCGCAGTTGCGCAATGAGCTGGGCTTGAGCCAGCAAGCGATGGCCGATCAACTCGGGGTCGCGCAGCAGACCTATGCGCATTACGAAGTCGGGCGCATCCGCATGCCGGTGTCGTTGCTGCCGGAGATCGCGCAGTTTTTCGGGGTGAGCGTGGATGAGCTGCTCGGGCGCAAGAACGGCACGGGCAAGCGCGGTCCGGCACCGAAGTTTCAGCAACAGATCGAACGCTTGAGTCAATTGCCCAAAGCAAAGCAGAAGGTGGTTATGGAGATGCTCGAAGGCGTGTTGAGCCAGGCCAGCCGCTAAAGGAGAACGCCGATGACGATGCTGCATGTTGAACTGGATTTGCCGGATACGCTGGTGAAGGAAGCCAGCAGCCTGGGGCTGCTCGAACCCAAGGCGTTGCAAGCCTTGCTGCGCGAGGCGGTGCGCAACCGTCGGCTGGCGCGATTGGCGGAAGCCCGCAAGAAGATCGCGGCGGCCGGGGTGCCGCCGCTGTCGATGGAGGAGATTGAAGCGGAGATCGAGGCCGACCGCGCCGAGCGCCGTGCGAAGAGCACGGGTTGATGCGGCTGGTGCTCGATACCAACGTCGTCGCTTCCGGATTGTTGTGGAACGGCGCGCCGGCGCAGTTGCTCGATGCGGCACGGGCCGATGAAGTCGAGCTGTTTTCCAGCCGCGTGTTGCTCGCGGAACTCACTCGTATTTTACGGCGCGCGAAGTTTGGCAAGGCGATCGCCGCCAGTGGACTCTCGCTCGATGAACTGGTGCTCGGTTACGCGGAGCTGGTCACGTTGGTCACACCGGCCAACATTCCGCCGACGATTCTGCGCGATCCCGATGATGACCACGTGCTGGCTTGCACAGTCGCGGCCAACGCCGAACTCGTCGTCTCCGGCGATCGGGACTTGCTCGAGATTAAAACGTTTCGGGAGATTCGGATTGTCGGGGCAGCGGAAGCGGTGACGCTGATTGCCGGAGCGTAAACACCCGGGTTACGCCGCGTTGCGGCTAACCCAGGCTACGCTTGCT
>DKAR01000079.1 GCA_002450895.1 Proteobacteria bacterium UBA6921 | reverse complement strand
CCGCATTTCGAGAAAATGCTCTACGACAATGCCCTTCTCTCGGACGCATACCTCGACGCCTACGTGGTGACCCGCAATCCTCGGTATGCTCAGGTCGTCCGCGAAACGCTCGACTACATCCTGCGCGACATGCTTGATGCGGAAGGCGGCTTTCACAGCACCGAAGATGCCGACAGCGAAGGCGAAGAAGGCAAGTTCTACGTGTGGTCGCGTGAGGAAATTCAAGGAGAACTGGCGGAAGGCCCGGAACGGGCCATCTTCATGCGCCATTTCGGATTCGCCGGGCCTTCAAACTTTGAAGGGAAGTGGAATCCATGCGTGACGGAGTCGCTGCCGGACATTGCGCGCAGCATGCATTTGCCAGAGAACGACGCGCGCGAAATCCTGGATCGCGCTCGCGCAAAAATTCTCGCTGCGCGCGCACGGCGCGTGCGGCCCGGGCGAGATGAGAAAATCTTGACCTCTTGGAATGGCCTCATGATCAAAGGGCTCGCCGTCGCGGGCCGAGTTTTTGCGCAGCCGGATCTGGTCGACAGCGCGGCAAAGGCGGTGGATTTCATCCGAACCCATGTCTGGAAGGACGGTCGGCTGAGCGCGACGTACCAGGGCGGGCGGCCCCGTTTTGCGGGTTATCTCGATGACTACGCTTTTCTGATCGATGCATTGCTGGAGCTGCTGCAGACGCGCTGGAATGATGAACACTTCCTGTTCGCCGTCGATCTCGCTGAGGCCATGCTCGCGCATTTCGAGGATTCGGCGAGCGGCGGATTCTTCTTTACCGCGCACGATCACGAACACCTGATCCAGCGCCCCAAAACGTTCACTGACGACGCGTTGCCCTCGGGCAACGGTATCGCCGCCCACGCGCTGGTGCGGCTCGGCCATGTTTTGGGTGAACCCCGATTCATCCGCGCCGCAGAACGGGCTGTGCGTGCGGCCTGGGAAGAATTGACGCAGTACCCGCAGGCTTGCGTGGCGCTGATGCTGGCGCTGGACGAGTTGGTCGCGCCGGGGCAGACGGTGGTGATTCGCGGTGATCAGGCCCAACTTGCGTCATGGCTTGAACCGCTCTGCGGGGATTACGCACAGAAGCGACTTGTCTTCGGCATACCGGCGACCAGCGCACGGGCCATTGAAAAACTGGCCAGTTACGCGGCACCCGAAGGGGAAACGGTGGCCTATGTGTGCACCGGAACCCAATGCTCCGCGCCGCAAAAGACGCGCGCCGCACTGGCAGAATTGCTGTCCCGCGGTTAGCGCGCAACGCAACGATTTGTAATTTAGCTATCAAGTCTGCAGGTGCCGCGTCGAAAATACTTGGCAGACTTCAATTTCGAATTTAAACCGCATAAACAAACACCCTTGGGCGACGCCGTATGTCGAAGCGAGACGAAGAAACGCTGAATGCCGACCGGCCGGTCTATGCGATCGACAATCAGATCCTGCACGGCTTCTTCGAGCGCTGCCAACACCGCAGCATTCCCAAAAACGGAATCATCATTCGCAGTGGCGACGCCGCGGACCGTATGTATTACATCGTGTCCGGTTCGGCCGCCGTAACCTCCACGGAAGACGATGGCACCACCGTGCTGCTGGCCTATCTGCGCGAAGGCGATTTCGTGGGCGAGATTGGTCTGTTTTTTCGCGGGCAGTCGCGCCGCGTCACCGTGCGTGCCCGCACGGCCTGTGAACTTGCCGAGATCGGCTATGACCAGCTCGATGCCCTGATGAATGGCGAACAGCTACGCGAGCGCGCCGAGCTGCTGTACGCCGTCGGGTTGCAGCTCTCGCGGCGACTGTTGCAGAGCAGCCGGCGGGTCGTGCGCATGGCGTCCATGGATGTCCCCGAGCGGGTCGCGCAGACGCTGTTGGACCTGTGCGAAGAGCCCAATGCCACGCCGCATCAGGAAGGAGCCCAGTTGCACATCTCCCGCGTCGAGCTGGCCAACATCGTCGGCTGCACGCGCGAAATGGTGGCGCGGGCGCTCAAAAAGCTGGAAAACGAAGGCAAGATTTCGGTGTCCGGCAAGGACATTGTGGTACGCCGCAACAAGATCTAGATCCAGTTCAAGTTTTCGTTGGCATTTCCTCCTGGACGCATTTCACACCCCCTGCCGTTCACCTGCGGGGGCGACCGCAATTCCCGTTCAAAGTCCGTCACAGTCCCGGGTGCTACTGCCGAGTTTGGCTTAAAAACGAGAAAAAATAGCGCATTCCCGTAGTGAAGGCGTTCACCCCGCAGGCGACAACTCAGTTGAGATCAGTCCGCAATGGAAATGCGACGGATGTTTGTTTTCTCCGTTCGAGTGGTTCCGGAAAGGACGCGCAGAGAAACCTCAACGTTGTAGTGGCAGCGATTGCCGGGCAGGTGTCTCATGAAGTCACAGAGTTTTTGCCTTCGAATCCGTGCCGCAGCGCTGGCTGCAAGTCTCACGACCGCGCTGATCGGATGTGGCAGTTCCGCCGGGACCACGACCGCGGCGGTAAAGACGGTTGCACCGACCGGCGCCATCACGCTGCGGATCACCGACTCCCCCATCGACTTCGCCGACCACGTCTTTATTCAGGTGCGTGGCATTCAGTTGCAGAACAGCAACGGCAGCGGCTCGACCTTCTACTACTGCGAGGGCCCGGGCGGCGAGCGCGTGCTCCAACAAACGGATTGTGCGCAAAGCGCACCCCTCAGCTTTGATGTCTTGGCCCTGACCGATGGCTTAAGCGACGTGCTGCTGGGAGACCAAAAGATCGAAGCCGGAAAGTATGTCTGGATGCGCTTGCTGGTCGACGCGGTATCCGGCGTTCGCGACTCCTTCATCGTGACCGGTGGCGCGGAATACGAACTCACGATGCCGAGCAACGAGCAAACCGGCCTGAAAATTGTGCGCGGCTTCGACGTCGACGCCAACGAAATCGCCGACTTCACAGTCGATTTTGATTTGCGCAAATCCGTCATCAACACAAAGACCGGAACGGAGTTCATGTTGCGTCCCACGCTGCGGGTTGTTGACAGCTTCGCCAGCGGGGCCGTGGCCGGAACCGTGGACACATCCTGGATGACACAATCCTGCGTCAAAGCCGTCATCTACGCGTTCGCAGGTGCTGACGTGACACCGGATGATATCGACATGATCGGTGCCGAGCCCGTAACGACTGCGCGTGTTCACCTCGACCCGGTCAGCGGCAACTACACCTACAAGCTGGCATTTCTGGATCCCGGAGATTACACCGTTGCATTCCTGTGCCAGGGCGCGGGCGATGATGTTGAAAAGAACGACACTCTGATTTTCTCCGGCGCTACTAATGTGACCGTGGCCAGTGGCAATACCACGCAGCTCGACCTCGGTCCCTGAATTTGGCAAGGTATTATGGAAAAACGCGCGTTGCGTTTGCGTACAGGATCAGACTTGAAAACGCGGACGGTCGACGCAGCGCGGCAATCGCGAGACGACGTTGCCTATTGCAGCGAAATCGTAATTGTCGACAGGTGTGTTGACGCCGGATCTGGAACGGCCGGTGGAGTGATCGTGACGGTTCCTCCCCACGACAGCGATTGAAGATCCGAAACGGAGATCGCAATTTGTCCGTCACCTCCGGCGCTTGACTGCTCCACAAACGCCGGGAGGGTTACATCCGCAGGGCTCTTTTTGCCGCCTTCATTGAGCAATGCGACGACGTCATTGGTTGCGACGGCGCCCGCGGCGCGTTTTGAAATTTCATTTCGAATCGAGCGCATGGCAATTTCAAAATTCGCCTTAACGGAATTTACCCTCGTGCGTTCGATGTAACCGGCGTACGCCGGTATTGCAATTGCGGCCAGTACGCCAATGATCGCGACGACGATCATCAATTCAATCAGCGTAAATCCACTGTGTGCGCGCTTCATAAAGCGTTATCCCGTTTCAAAGTCGTTAGTAGAGGGGCAACAATCGCCGTGTATTGCAGCAATGTCCGGAGTTAACCCGGTATTGACGTCAACCAGACCCCAATATTTTTTGCAACTTGGATGCCACTATTGTAGACCTGCGTATTTTTATATGCATCCAAAACGCTTGTGAAGCAGCAGGAATTCTGTGACAGGATCGACGTATTGATAGTACCTGAATACGACGTGGTATTAACAAATCATGTCTGTTTTGGTTGGCGATCGAGCTGTCAGAAGAAGGTGACGAAACGTGTCACGTCGTGCAAGTCGGTTGACCTAATATGTCACGTCGTCGATTGATTGGCGTTGTTTCGGATCATCACCGCGCCGATATTGTCGAAGTCCGCGCCGGCGTGGCAACGTGGGTTGGAAAATATGAGCAAAGCAAGTCGAACAGGGCCGGTGCTTGATTTCACCGGCCCCGCACATGACCGAACAAGTTCAAATACGAACGCCGAGTCAGTAGTGCACCGTCACCGCGACGGAATCCGTGGCGCTTGCTCCGAGGTTGTCGGTGACAGTCAGTTCGAACGTCAGCGTTTCCGTGCTGCCACGACGCACTTTGGGTGCGATGAAGCGGGCCACGACCGAGTCGGCATACTCCAGCTTCACTTTGCTTCCCGAGGTCTGTTGCCAGTGATACTTGACGATGCTGCCGTCGGGATCCGATGAACCGGAACCGTTGAGTAGCACCTGCAATCTCGCAGCCACGCTTTGGTCCGGCCCGGCATTGGCGATCGGCGGCTGGTTGTCGAGCGCAAAGCTGGCCGTGATACTGTGATCGCCGGTAACGCCGCTAAACGTATATGAAGTTCGGGCACCCTTCGAGGAACCATCCACCACAACATCGGCAACGTGATAGTTGGTATTCGGGACAATCGAAAAACTTTGATTGCCGCCATCGGTTACGGTTACCGGACCTGAGGGCGATATTCTGCCGTTGGCTCCTGCTGTCGCGGTGATCGTGTGGGTTTGAAGTTCGATGCTGACATTAAGGCATTGAGACCATGCAGAGGTTGCGTCATGGATGTCTATGGATTGTGCTTTGACACAGAAATTGCCGGCTGCAGACCAGGCGTGCGTTCGATTGGAAGCACCGCCCCAGCCTGAAATATTTCCGTCGCCCCAGTCAAACCGGTATAACAGGGAATCTCCATCCGGGTCCGTGCCGGAGGTATTGTAGCTGTATGATGTTTGGGGATGGCCGCTGGTTGGGCCGGTCGGCTTACTGGGTGTGGCCGGCGGATTATTCGGCGTGCCTGTCGTATGAACAACTTCCGCGGAATAACCGCTTTCATTATCTAAATCATCGTAAGCGGTCACTGCAAAATAGTAT
>DKAR01000123.1 GCA_002450895.1 Proteobacteria bacterium UBA6921 | reverse complement strand
TTCACCATCTGCGCGCCCATGTTTTCGAACTTGTCAGCCAGTTCGATTTCCTTCGCGACGGACACGCCGTCCTTGGTAATCGTCGGGGCGCCGAAGCTCTTTTCGAGAACCACGTTGCGACCCTTGGGGCCCAGCGTAACTTTTACGGCATTGGCGAGAATATTTACGCCGTGCACCATGCGGTGACGGGCGTCGTCGCTAAAACGGACTTCTTTCGCAGTCATTTTGATCTTCCTCTTTCAATTCGATGAGATGTTTAATTCGCGGCGAGTGAGCGCGGTTACTTCTCGATGACACCCATGATGTCTTCTTCGCGCATGACCAGATACTCTTCGCCACTGATCTTCACTTCGTTGCCGGAGTACTTGCCAAACAGGATGCGATCGCCTTTCTTTACATCGAGCGGGCGGACTTCGCCGTTCTCGAGAATGCGACCCTTGCCCACGGCAATGACTTCGCCCTGCATTGGCTTTTCAGTCGCCGTGTCGGGGATAACAATGCCGCCCGGGGAAGTACGCGTTTCTTCAACGCGGCGAACGATGACACGATCGTGCAAAGGACGAATGTTCATCTACGAATCTCCTTATTAATAAATGTTCAGTAGTTTCAATCAGTAAAGAGGCTAAGTCGAACAGCTGTTAGCACTCAACATTGGTGAGTGCCAATAATAGCGATCGGTTTATGATTTTCAAGGGGGTAGCGTCAGGCCGGGTTTTGAGGTGCCGCTCCCAACCCGAGGTGACGAACCAGGGCGCTCCATCAAGGCGAAATCAAAATGTCCGAGAACTTTCAGCTTGTTGTAACAACGTGCCCTACGGCGGAGTCTGCACAGAACATCGCCAAGCTCTTGATTGAAAAACAGCTCGCGGCCTGTGTGAACGTCATCCCCGGGGTGCACTCTTATTATGAGTGGAAGGGATCCCTGGAAAACACGACCGAATATATGGTCATGATCAAGACCCGCTCGGACCGGTTCAATGAATTGCAAATGATGATTACTTCAGCACATCCTTATGAACTTCCTGAAATAATCTCGGTCCCTATCACGGCCGGAAGTCAGGCGTACCTGGCTTGGCTGGACGCACAAGTGAGCAAATCAAAATGATTTACCGCCTATTCCTTACAGTCAGCCTTCTGTTCTCATCGCTCGCCAGCGCGGCGATCAGCGAGGACGAACCCCTTCCGCCGGAAGAGGCATTCAAAGTAGCAACAAAGGCAACAGACGCGAACACGGTGCGCGCCACGTGGATTATTGTCGACGGCTATTACCTGTACCGGGAAAAATTCAAGATCACCTCCGAGACCGCGGGCATCGAACTCGGAACGCCAAAGTTTCCCAAAGGCAAAGTCAAGGAAGACGAATTTTTTGGCAAGGTCGAAACGTATCGCCACGAAGTTGCCGTCGACATTCCGATTACGCGTGCCGCAGCCAGCGGTGACACGCTGCAGTTAACCACCGTCTATCAGGGCTGCGCCGATATCGGCGTTTGCTACCCACCGCAAACCCAAAAGCTTTCAATCAAATTGCTGCCGGCGTCGCCAGTGGCAATGATTACTGCCACACCCGCGGCGGACCCCGTCGCCAGCGTGATTCCCAAGGCGAGCTCGGATGGCGGCGCATTTGCCTCGCTCCGGAAGCTGGGATCCAGCCTGGGACTCAGTTCGGAAGACAATCCGTTTCTCGAAGTCGACAAGGCATTTGCGTATTCCGCCGACGTCGCTGACGGCAACACAATAGTTGCCCGCTGGAAAATTGCCGACGGCTACTACCTCTACCGCGAAAAATTCAGTTTCGAAATACAGGATGCGTCCGGCGTATCCATCGGGACTGTGAACTTCCCGCAAGGCCAGACCAAGGTCGATGAGTCGTTCGGAAAGATGGAGGTGTATCACGACGGCGTCGAATTGCGCGTGCCGCTTGTCCGCACCGTCATGACACCGATGAACATTTCATTTGTCGCCCACTATCAGGGTTGCGCGGAAAAAGGCTTCTGTTATCCGCCGCAGGATCGCGTCCTGCCGATGGCGCTGCCAACGGCAACATCGCAGCCCAATAGCGGTGCCCAGCTATCCGCGTCATCGGGACCACAAGGTCCGATTTCTGAACAGGACCAGATAGCCGCATCGCTGGCGACCGGCAACAAGCTGTGGGTCATCCTGAGCTTCTTCGGATTTGGTTTGCTGCTGGCGTTTACGCCGTGCGTCTTCCCGATGATTCCGATTCTCTCGAGCATCATTGTGGGCCAGGGCGAAGGGCTCTCCACGCGGCGGGCCTTTGCTCTATCGCTGATCTATGTGCTCGCGATGGCTGTCACTTACACCGTCGCCGGCGTCATCGCAGGAACGTTTGGCGCCAACGTACAGGCGGCGTTTCAAAATCCGTGGATTCTGGGATCATTCGCCACGGTCTTCGTGTTGCTTTCACTTTCGATGTTTGGATTCTACGAATTGCAGATGCCGAGCTTCATCCAGAGCAAGCTCACTGAAATCAGCAACAAACAGAAAGGCGGAACGTTGATCGGCGTCGGAATCATGGGATTCCTGTCCGCTTTAATCGTTGGGCCGTGTGTCGCGGCGCCGCTGGCCGGCGCCTTGATTTACATCGGACAAACGGGCGACGCGGTCCTTGGCGGGGTCGCCCTGTTTGCACTCAGCATGGGCATGGGCGCGCCGCTTCTTGCCATCGGCACATCCGCCGGCAAGATCCTTCCCCGCGCAGGGTCCTGGATGGATACCATCAAGGCCGTCTTCGGCGTGCTGCTGCTGGCGGTCGCAATCTGGATGATCGAACGCGTCATTCCCGCGCAAGTAGCGTTACTGCTTTGGGCCGTCCTGTTGATCATCTCTTCGATCTACATGGGCGCGTTGGAACCCCACGGCATCGACGCCACCGGATGGAAGAAGCTCTGGAAGGGCTTGGGCCTCGTCATGCTGACCTATGGAATTCTGTTGGTCATTGGCGCCGCCAGTGGAGCGCGCGACATGTTCCAGCCGCTGCAAAACCTCTCGGCGGGCACGGGCGGTGGCTCAAGCGCCGTCGCAGCGGAATCGCATGTCGCGTTCAAGCGCATCCGCGGAATCGATGCGTTGGATCGCGAAATTGCCGCCGCGAATGCACAAGGCAAACCAGTCATGCTGGATTTCTACGCTGACTGGTGTATCTCGTGCAAAGAAATGGAAAAGTTCACCTTCTCGGACGCGGGGGTCAAGGAAGCACTGGCCAATGCGGTGCTCTTGCAGGCTGACGTCACTGCAAACGACGACACCGACAAAGCCCTACTGAAACGCTTTAGTTTAATTGGCCCGCCTTCCATATTATTCTTCGGCACGGACGGACAAGAGCGTCGCCCGTATCGACTTGTCGGCTTCATCAAGCCGAAAGACTTCAAAACTCACGTCGAACGCGCGTTCAGCTCATAACAATTCAGTGCTAGAAATTAGCCGCCGTCCCGTATGAACAGAGGGAGGGGTGGGACGTGGGAAAGATCAAATTTCTCGCCGGCGCGGCGTTGTTCGTGCTCGGCGTCTTTGGTGGTAACGCCCTCTATCAATGGCTCAGTGAGCATTCCGAAGGTCATCTCGCGGCTCAGGACATGGTGACGCGCCATCGTCCGGATTTTTCGCTGCCGGATCTCGACGGGAAGATTCGTAACATCGCCGAATGGGATGGCAAGGTCACGGTCCTGAATTTCTGGGCGACGTGGTGCCCGCCGTGCAAACGCGAGATTCCGACTTTCATTCAATTGCAGGAACAATATGCGTCCAAGGGCGTCCAGTTTGTCGGCGTGGCCATTGATACACCGGACAAGGTGATCCCCTATACCGATGGCGCCAGAGTGAACTACCCAACGCTGATTGGGGAACAAAACGCGGTCAGCATTTCACATGCCTTTGGAAATCGACTCGACGCCCTTCCGTACACCGTCGTCATCGACCGCCGCGGCACGATTGCCTTTGTTCACCGCGGCGAAGTGACTCGGGAAATGGCGGAACAGACCATCCTGCCGCTGCTGTAAAATTATCCACAAACGCCAAATCGGGCGCTTCGTGCGCCGATCTTCGTCGATCTTAACGGTTTCTAGACAACCCGCCGCTGGTTGTAGATAATCGCGTCTCCTTGCTCAATTACGGTCCCTCATGGCCCGCTTACTCGTCATTCACGGCCCCAATTTGAACCTCTTGGGAACCCGCGAGCCGCAAATCTACGGCAAAATCAACCTGGCGACGATCGACCAGCGCCTGGCCGCCGCGGCCAAAGCCCGCGGACACGACCTTGAGTGCTTCCAGAGCAATGCGGAACACGAGTTGATCAACCGCGTGCAGCGTGCACAGGCGGACGGCATCGAATTCATCATCATCAATCCCGCCGGCTATACGCATACCAGCGTCGCCTTGCGGGATGCACTGGCCGCGGCGCGAATCCCGTTTATTGAGGTTCATCTGTCAAACATTTACGCGCGCGAACCCTTTCGAAAGAACTCGTACTTTTCAGACCTGGCCGTCGGAATCATTTCCGGGCTGGGTGCACATGGCTATGAACTTGCGCTGGACGCGGCCTGCGGGCAGCTGGCGGCGCAGAAACCCTAAATACGAACTGGCTGGATACGCATATGCCCATGGATATCAGGAAGGTCAAGAAACTCATCGAGCTGGTCGAGGAGTCCGGAATTGCAGAATTGGAAATCCATGAAGGCGAGGAATCCGTGCGCATCAGCCGCTACGGTCAGTCGGCTCCACAGGTTTTTGCTGCGCCACCGATGCCCGCCTATGCAATGCCTACCACACCGGAGGCCCGAGGCGCCGATGCGAAGGCAGGATCCGCGAAAGATCACATCGAGGAAACCGGCCACGTCATCAAGTCACCGATGGTCGGAACGTTTTACCGTTCGCCCTCACCTGGCGCGAAACCATTTATCGAAGTCGGGCAGAGCGTCAAACAAGGCGACACGCTGTGCATCATCGAAGCAATGAAGCTGCTGAATCAGATCGAAGCAGACAAGTCTGGCGTCGTGAAAAAAGCGCTCGTCGAAAACGGTTCGCCGGTGGAATACGGCCAGCCGCTGTTCGTCATTGAGTGACGGCGAGTTCACCCATGTTCGAAAAAATCGTGATCGCCAACCGCGGCGAGATCGCCCTCCGCATCTTGCGCGCATGCCGGGAGCTCGGCATCAAGACAGTCGCCGTGCACTCCACAGCCGACAGAAACCTGAAACACGTCAAGCTGGCGGATGAATCCGTCTGCATCGGGCCGCCGCCTTCCGGTGAAAGCTATTTAAATATCCCCGCCGTGGTCAGCGCGGCCGAAGTTACCGACTCCCAAGCGATCCATCCGGGCTACGGATTTCTTTCCGAGAACGCCGATTTCGCGGAGCGTGTTGAGCAGAGCGGTTTCGTATTCATCGGCCCGCGCCCGGAAACAATCCGCACCATGGGCGACAAGGTTTCGGCGATCAAAACAATGAAGGCCGCGGGTGTTCCCTGCGTCCCGGGCTCCGACGGCCCCCTCGGTGACAACGACGATGAAAACCTGAAGATTGCGAACGACATCGGTTTTCCCGTCATCATCAAGGCATCCGGCGGCGGTGGTGGACGCGGAATGCGCGTTGTACACACCGAGGCCGCATTGCTCAGCTCCATCTCGCTCACGCGCGCGGAAGCGCAGGCTGCATTCGGCAACAGCGCGGTGTATATGGAAAAGTTTCTCCAGAATCCGCGCCACATCGAAATTCAGGTGCTCGCCGACCAGCACGGCAATGCCGTCCACCTCGGCGAACGCGACTGCTCATTGCAACGCCGCCACCAGAAGGTCGTGGAGGAATCACCCGCGCCGGGAATAACGGCAGAAATGCGCACCGCGATCGGTCAGCGCTGCGTGGATGCCTGCCTCAAAGTGGGTTACCGCGGCGCAGGCACGTTCGAGTTCCTCTATGAAGACGGAAAGTTCTACTTCATCGAAATGAACACTCGCGTTCAGGTGGAGCATCCCGTCACCGAAATGGTCACGGGCTTCGACATCGTCAAAGAGCAAATCAAGATTGCCGCCGGTCAGCCACTGTCATTCAGGCAAAAGGACATCACCTGGCGTGGTCACGCGATTGAATGTCGAATGAATGCCGAAAACGCGCGCACCTTCCTTCCCTGCCCCGGCACGATCCATCAATTCCATGCGCCGGGCGGCCCGGGCGTGCGCGTAGATTCTCACGTCTATAATGGTTACGTGGTGCCGCCGAACTACGATTCCATGATTGGAAAGTTGATCGTGCATGCGGAAAACCGCGCCGCCGCCTGTGCGCGCATGGCAAACGCATTATCAGAAGTCATCATTGAGGGCATCGAAACCAACATACCGTTACATCAGTCGATTTTTCTGGATGCGGGTTTTCTCGAAGGCGGCGTCAACATTCACTACCTCGAGAAAAAACTCGGCCTCCACAAAGAAAAAAAATAGGCGCAATGCCAACAAGCTCGTTTCTCCGACAGAAGTAGCAGACGACAAAGTAGCGCCGACGCTTCCGCACCGGATGTGCCGGCGACATTGATAACAGGAGAACGGCCCACGCCATGCCGTGGCAACAACTACATTTGGACACTGACGCAGACTCCGCCCCCGGCTTTTCCGACCTTCTGTCCGAACTCGGCGCGCTTTCAACGACGTTCAAGGACATTCAGGATGATCCCGTCTACGAACCCGCCGCCGGTACGGAACCCCTCTGGCGCCACACCCGCGTCACCGCCCTGTTTGACGAGGGCACCGACATGAACACCGTGACGGACGAACTGATACAGCGGCTCGGTGAGGCAGTGCGCGGCCACATTCGCGTGGAAAGACTGGAAGATCAGCCGTGGGAGCGCGCCTGGATGCGCGACTTCAACCCAATGCGCTTTGGCTCGCGCCTGTGGATCTGCCCAAGCTGGAGCGAAGCACCCGACCCGCAGGCGGTGAATCTGCGCATGGATCCCGGGCTGGCGTTTGGAACGGGCACTCACCCGACAACGGCACTGTGCCTGGAGTGGCTCGATGCGAACCCCGTCGCCGGCAAGGTAGTGATCGACTATGGCTGCGGATCCGGCGTGCTTGCGGTGGCCGCCGCGTTACTGGGCGCACGCACCGTCTACGCGGTCGATAACGACCCGCAAGCTCTGCTGGCGACGGAGGAAAACGCGGAACGCAACGGCGTCCGGGCGTCGATCAAAACCAGCGCACCGGAAAATTTCTCGGCTTCATCAGTAGATATCCTGCTGGCGAACATCCTGGCGAACCCCCTGCTCGAACTGGAGTCTGACTTCGCGCGCCGGGTTCGTCCGAACGGAGTATGCGTCCTTTCAGGGATTTTGGCCGAACAGGCCGATGACATAACTGCCGGTTATCAACGCGACTTTGAGCACTTCCAGACCGCGCAGCGCGATGACTGGGTTCGCATTTCCGCCCGGAGAAAACCTTGAGCGGATCATAGAGATGGGTTTATGTTAATGAATGGCGTGCCGAATACTTTGTCCAAGCTGTCCCGACTGACGCGGGAATACGCGCTTCTCCTTTTTGTCCTTAACGGTACTCACGCTTAAGTCAATGTACACGCGCTGCCCGAACTGTCAGACGTACTTCAAGATTTCTGCCGATCACCTGAAGAAGGCGGGCGGAAAGGTGCGCTGCGGCCAGTGCATGAAGGTCTTCAATTCCATCGGCAACCTGCTCGAAGAACTCCCGGTTTCGCTCCAGGAACGAAAGCGCCCGACATCGCCGGGCAAGCCGGCGCCTGCGGCCACGGCTGAAAAACCGGCCGCCAAACCAAAACCACAGACGCCCCCGCCGGAGCCCGCGCCCGCCGCACGGCCGGCGCCCGCGCCGGTTGCCGCGCCCGCTCCGACGAAACCCCCGCCGCCCAAGCCGGCTACAGCACGCCCAGCGCCGCCACCGAAAACGGCCGCCCGTCCGCCACCGGTACCGCCGACGCGCGGTCCTGCCGGCGTTGCGGCCGCGGCTGCGCCCGTGGCAGACGACGAACCGGTCTTCGTTGTTGAAGACGAGACCGAGCAAAAGCCGATCATTTCAGAACCGGAACTTGAGTCGAAGCTGTTTAGTGAAACCTTCGGGGACACTCTGGATTTGAATTCGGAAGACCAGGTGCAGAATCTGGACGTCGGACCTCATTCCACGGTTCGCGATCTGGTGCCCTATCCGGGACCCACAGCACCGGCCACGATTCCACCGCTGTTCGGCGACACGTTTTTCCTCGCCGGCGTCATCACGCTGATGGTGATGTTCATTCTGCAATACAGTTACTTCATGCGGGATGATCTGGCGCGGTATTCCGAACTGCGCCCGTGGGTTCAAACCATGTGCGGCGTTTTGAACTGCGAGCTGCCGGTGCAGCAGAACGCGGACCTGATCAAGCTTACGCATCGCGACATCACCGTGCACCCGCGCGTGAAGGGCGCCCTTCTGATCAATGCCGTGTTTGTTAATACGGCCGGCTATACGCAACCGTTTCCGTTGATGCAGATCACGCTCTCGGATGTGAGCGGCCGTGTGATCGCCAAGCGCCGCTTTCAACCCGCGGAATACCTGGATGCCGACGTCAATCTGCGCCGCGGCATGCTATCCAATAATCCGATCCAGATCGTCCTTGAAATTGCGGATCCGGGGAAAGACGCCGAGAATTTCGAGTTCAACTTCTTCTATCCGCAGCCTTCGTGAACCCGCAGCTGGAGCGGACGATTACCGGCGTTTTTTTCGTCGCGATCTTCGCACTCTTGTTGCGCAAGCTGACCGACTACGACATTTGGTATCACCTGGCGATTGGCCGCGAGATCATCCGCACCTGGTCGATCCCCGCAACGGAATTCCTGACGTACTCGACCACCGGACAACCCACGTCTTATCACGAATGGGGCTATGGCGTACTCGCCTACCTGACTGAACATCTGTTTGGCGACTTGGGGCTTTCAATATTCAATGCCCTGCTGACGACGGTCACCCTCTACGCGCTTGCCGCGGCGGCGCGCATTGCGACGGCCAACCAGGACGCGTTTCCGCTGCTGCGCGGGCTCGTCATCGTCGGGGCTATCGCGGTCGCCCAGTTTCGTTTTGTGTACCGACCGGAAATGATGCTGTTCGTCGTCGCGGCAGTTTCCATTTACGCCCTGGAACGATACCGCACTACCGCGTCATGGCGCACACTCACGGTGCTCCCCATCGCCGCCGGTCTGTTGAGCCAGTTCCATCCGTCCGCCCTATTCCTGGTCGCGATTGTCGGCGCGTATGGCGCCGAAGCGGTCATTGCCGCCGACCGGAAGTCGCGTTGGCTGGAGTTGCGCAATTTCGCGCTGATCAGCATCGCAATGGTCGCGCTGGCGACGCTGAACCCCTACGGCTGGGAGCAGGTGTGGTTGCCCATTCGCTTCGCCATGCAGAGCGAACTGCTGGAGGGAATCACCGAATTTCTTCCGGCGCTGCAAACACCACTGGCACTCGAATTTGTCATTACCGCGCTGGCGGGTGTGGCAGCAATTGCTTTGCAGCGTCCGTTTCGAATTGCGCACGCGCTGTTATATGTCGTGTTCGCTGTGTTGACATATCAGCATGTTAGAAATCTCGCATTGCTGGCCATCGTTTCCGTAGTCCCGGTAGCGACACTATTAACGCAACGACTCGGGGGGATTTTCAGTTCGGCACACCGGCAAGTTGCATTGGGCAGTGCGATCGGCGTTGCCGCGGCCGCCTTGTTTTACCAGGCGCTCGCCGCCGGCGAATGGGGTGCCGGCCCGGCGACGGGAATCTTCCCGATTGCCGCCGCCGAGGAGCTGAACCAAATTCCTGTACCGGGGCGCATTTTCAATTTTTACGATACCGGCGGTTACCGCGCGTGGCGTGCGGAATCGACCGGCCGCGTGTTTATCGATGGGCGTCATTACGAAGCAGATGTGATTTTGCAACAACACAATGCGGTATTCAGTGCCGCACCGACGTGGCACGAGATCCTGCGCCAGTACAAGGTTGGATCGATTGTTACGCCGACAACGCTGCGCTATTCCGGCGCGCTGATTCCACTCATTGTCGACCTGACCCGCTCACCGGACTGGGTCCCGACCGCGATCGATGGGGGTGGCGTGCTGTTTGTGCTGCGCGCGTTCGCTCGTCATCAACTGCCCACGTCCGCCGTTTGGGAAAAAACACTTGAAGTCGCCGGGGGGATCTACGGCGCATTTCCCGATCAAATTGATGCGTTGCGCACGATGAGCATCGCCTATCACGAACTCGGAAAAATTTCACCCGCAATTGAAACTCTGGAATCTTATGTCAAAAGAAATCCGGAGGACGATGAATCCAAAGTGCTACTCGCGCAGTGGCGCGCGGAATCCAACGCGGCGCGCTGAACTTTACGATATCAGCGAAAACTTCTGATCAACACAACGCTTGAAAATTCTTTTCTCGTGTGCGTTGCAAAAAAATCCGCGTAGCAAATTTTTCGCCAAACTCTGCAAAAAAATTTCCTGCGTGCGGGCTACCGCGCGTGAGATTGCCGGAGTATGATTCCCCGCTCTTTGAGCTGGCAGCAACGAGCGATGCAAATCGGTTCGCACCACATTCGCCCAAACGTTGTTCTCGCGCCGATGGCCGGAGTTACCGACCGACCCTTTCGCGAGCTCTGCAAAAAGATGGGCGCAGGGCTGGTGGTGTCCGAGATGGTGACGAGCAACGCGTTGCTGTGGGGTAGTACGAAGACGCGTCGGAGAGTTTGCCATTTGGACGAAAGCGAACCGCGCTCCGTCCAGATCGTCGGCGCCGATCCACGCCAGATGGCCGAGGCGGCCATGTTCAACGTGGAACATGGCGCGCAGATCGTCGACATCAACATGGGCTGCCCCGCCAAAAAAGTTTGCAATGTCGCCGCCGGGTCGGCACTAATGAAAGATCCCGCGCATGTTGCGCGGATACTCACCGCCGTCGTTGCCGCCGTAGATGTACCGGTGACACTGAAGATCCGCACGGGCTGGACCCCGGATCATCGCAACGGCGTCGAGATAGCGCGCATCGCGCAAGAATGTGGAATACAGGCGCTCGCGGTTCACGGTCGGACCCGCGCCTGCGGTTTTTCAGAAGGGAGTGTCGAATACGACACTATTGCTCAGATCAAGCAGTCTGTTTCAATACCGGTGATCGCGAACGGAGATGTACGTACACCGGAGCAAGCGAAATTCGTCTTGGACTACACACGCGCCGATGCCGTAATGATCGGACGCGCGGCACAGGGACGGCCTTGGATTTTCCGCGAGATCGCGCACTTCCTCGCTACCGGCGAGAAAATGCCCGAGCCCGCGCCGTCACAGGTGGCAGAGTTGTTGGTGGGACACCTGGAAAACCTGTACGCGTTTTATGGTGAGTACAGCGGCGTGCGTGTGGCACGAAAACACATTGGCTGGTACAGCAAGAGTCATCGCAACGGCTCTGCCTTCCGGCAAGTGATTAATCACGTGGAAACTCCGCAACAACAACTCGCGCTCACCCGCGAATTCTTCAATGCTATTGCCGTAGGGGAAAAAGAGGAGTTGGCCGCATGAGTATCGCGTTAAACAAGAAAGTAACAAAGCTGACGGACCATCAAGCTGTTGCCACGGGTCGCTCGCATCACCCGTTGTACGCCTGCATGAAAACTCTGTTGGATGGATATTTTAGTGATCTCGATGGGCATAAACCGGGCAATCTGTATGACCTGGTGCTCGATGAAGTTGAAATTCCGCTGTTGGAAACGGTGCTGCGCCATACGCGTGGCAACCAAAGCAAAGCAGCGCAGATCCTCGGATTGAATCGCGCCACCTTGCGCAAGAAACTGCGCAAGCATGGACTTGATTGATCCGCCGATCCGCGTCGTTTTGCGATTCGTTGTTCCATGAATCCCAAGATTAAGCGCGCGTTGATCAGCGTTTCCGATAAAACCGGAATCGTTGACTTCGCGCGCGCATTATCCAAATCCGGCGTCGAAATTCTTTCGACGGGCGGAACGGCACGCTTGCTCACCGAAAATAAAATTTCGGTGCGCGAGGTGTCGGACTACACCGGCTTCCCTGAAATGATGGACGGGCGGCTAAAGACGCTGCATCCAAAGATTCATGGCGGCTTGCTCGGGCGCCGCGGCGTTGACGACGCCGCGATGAAGGAACACGGCATCGCACCGATCGATATGGTGGTCGTGAACCTGTACCCCTTCGAACACGCCACCGCCAAACCCGATTGCGATTTGATCACGGCCATCGAGAACATCGATATCGGTGGCCCCACC
>DKAR01000005.1 GCA_002450895.1 Proteobacteria bacterium UBA6921 | reverse complement strand
CAGCACGTTGAGCAACTGCCGTTTGTATTCATGAATTCGCTTGATCTGCACGTCGAAAAGCGAATCGACGCGAATCTCGATACCCATGTGCCGTTTTACAAGCATCGCGAATCGTTCCTTGTTCGCCAGTTTTATTGCCCGGAAGTCGTCCCGAAATTTTGGAGTTGCGGCGAGATCGGCGAGTCGCTTGAGCAGTGACAGGTCCACGGGCCAATTGCCGGAAACATGTTTGCCAATCAGAGTGGCGAGGCGCGGATTGCAGAGGTTCAGCCAGCGTCTCGGCGTAATGCCGTTTGTAATATTGATGAACTTCTCCGGATAGAATGCGTGAAAGTCCGAGAAGATCGTATCCTTCATCAGCTGTGTATGCAGCGCCGCGACGCCGTTGACTTTGTGGCTTCCAACGATCGCAAGGTGGGACATGCGAATACGCTTTCCGCCGTCTTCGCCGACGATCGACATGCGGCGGAGCAGTTCATTGTCACCCGGGCGCCAATGCATCACTTCGCGCAGGAAGCGATGGTTGATTTCATAAATGATCTGGACATGTCGCGGCAGAACTTTTTCGAGCAGGCCGACTGGCCAGGTTTCCAGCGCTTCGGGCAGCAACGTGTGGTTGGTGTACGCGAAGGTGCGTCGCGTAATGTTCCAGGCGCGTTCCCATGGAAGACGATATTTATCAACCAGCAGTCGCATCAGTTCGGCGATTGCAATGGAGGGGTGCGTATCGTTCAGCTGAATTGCCACCTTGCCCGGCAACTGGTCGAAGTCCTGGTGGAACTTGTAGAACCGGTGAATGATGTCCTGCAGTGAAGCGCTGACAAAAAAGTACTGTTGCTTGAGGCGAAGCTCGCGCCCCATCTCGGTTGTGTCGTCCGGATAAAGGACTTTGGACAGATTTTCGGAGCCGTTCTTCTCTTCAACAGCCTTGATGTAGTCGCCTTCGTTAAAGTACTGGAGGTTGAAATCGCGCGTCGCCTTGGCAGACCACAGGCGCATGTTATTCACTGTATCCGTATTGAATCCGGGAATTGGCGTGTCATACGCCATGGCCATGACGTCATCGGTTTCCATCCACTGATGTCGCGTCTTGCCCTCTTCGTCGACGAAATCGACAACGCGTCCGTAGAATTTAACGGGGTAGAGGATTTCAGGGCGGGGGAATTCCCAAGGGTTCCCATAGCGCAACCAGTTATCCGGATGTTCGACCTGCCGGCCGTGCTCAATGCGCTGGGTGAACATTCCATATTCGTAACGAATTCCGTAGCCGTATCCCGGCAAATTCAGTGTTGCCATGGAGTCCAGAAAACACGCCGCCAGTCGGCCAAGGCCGCCATTTCCCAGCGCTGCGTCGAACTCGAGTTCGGAAATGTGCTCCAACTCGAGACCGAGCTCGCGCAACGCGCGCTCGCATTCTTCGAAAAAGCCCATGTTGAGCAGGCTGTTGCTCAATGTGCGCCCAATCAGGAATTCGAGCGAAAGATAGTAGACGCGCTTGGCATCGGCGGCGTAATAGCTGCGCATTGTTTCCATCCAGCGCTCTATGAGCCGGTCGCGAACGACGTGGGCCAATGAATTAAACCAGTCACGATCCGTCGCGGTAATCGTGTCTTTGGCGACCGAGAACGTAAGATGGTTGGCAAGAGAGTGCTTGATGGATTCCGAATTCAGTTCGACCGGCTCAACTTCCGGAAGCTTGACGGGGGGTTTCATATCCATGGATTGAGCCTCGTTGCGAGTTGGCTGTTGGGTCACTTTGCGCCATGATCAGAACGTCGTCGAACTGTGACCAAAATTACAAAACTGCTCATTACGTGTATCGGCAATGACTTTTATTCGTTTACTTGGCCCTTGGACCGCCGCGATCGTCCTCTTGACGTGTTCGGTGTCCTCGCGCGCGGGCGAGTTTGAGCAGGCGATGGCGCTTTACGAAGCCGGCGACTATGCGACCGCGATCGCCCGACTCGAACCTTTGGCCAACCGGGGCAATGTCGAGGCGCAGCGTCGACTGGGTGTGATTTTTCGGCACGGTCAGGGCGTCCAGCGCGATGATGCAAAAGCGGAATACTGGTACAAGAAAGCCGCAGAAGCCGGCCATGCCCAGGCGCAAAACAGTTTGGGTGTGATGTACCGGTTCGGGCTTGGAATTCCAAAGAATCCTGCCGAAGCCGCACGATGGCTTGAAAAGGCGGCGACACAGGGTGTCCTGACGGCTCAGGAAAGCATTGGCATGATGTATCTCGAAGGCGAAGGCGTCATCCGCGACGACGCGCGGGCGGCCCGTTGGCTGGAAACCGCAGCACGCGCGGGCGCCGTGACCGCGAAATTGAATGTCGGATTGTTGTATCTTGCCGGGCGCGGCGTGCCGCGCGACAACGCGACGGGAATGAAATGGGTCTTGCAGGCCGCCGAAAAGGGAAACCGAAATGCTCAGCTTGCATTATCTCGTGCATTTGCCGAAGGGCTCTACGGACTAACAGTCGACGCGGAAAAGGCGCGTTACTGGGCTGCGAAAGCCGGCGTGTTGTACCAATAGGAAAGCAGAGGATCTCTCATGGAGTATTCGATGAAACATATTCGAATCGCGATGTTCACGTTGTTTCTTTTCGCGACGACTGGCGTCGGTCTGGCGGAAGCCAGTCAAAACGTTTCGCTGGTGTACTTCGGGAACCTGAACGGCGAGTTGGAGCCCTGCGGGTGTGCCGAAGAAAGCAATCTCGGCGGCATACGCCGCCAGGCGTATATCGTTGGCGAGTGGCGCAAAAAACATCCCGAACTGGTTTTGATCTCGACCGGCGGTTTGCTGACGAGTGAAATCGCAAGCGACCGGACGAAAAGCGAGTACATCGTGAAGGGTATCAGTGCGATGAATTTCGATGCCGTCGGAATTCAATGGCGCGACCTGGCCTATGGGAATGAATTTTTGCGCGTTGCGCCGGTGCCGTGGGTATCCAGCAATTCACAGAAAACCGGTTTCTCCGCGTCGCAAACCGTGCAGCGCAAAAATCTGCAAATTGCCGTGTTGTCATGGTTGGAACCTGGCGATGCCGGCGCGATGGCCATGATGGAAAGTGCGCCTGAAGTGAGTCCGGCCGCTGTGCAGAAAAAGCTGAGTGATGCAAAGACCAAGGGCATGCTGACCGTGTTGATGACCACGCTGCCTCTCGCCGACGCGGAAAAGCAGTTCAAGTTGAGTGACGTCGATGTTTTACTTGTGCGTCCGGTCGATGAGAATTACGCAACTCCGAGATTGAAGAACGGGACGTTGATTTTGCAGCCCGGTACGCGCGGCATGCGCATCGGATCCGTCGATCTCACACTCAATGAAAAACACAAAGTCACAAAGTTCGAGCCGACAGTAATGAAGTTGCCGGCGGACGTGCCCGATGCGCCGGAGCTGGACGGCTGGTACAAGGACTACACGGCGGCGCTAAAAGAAGACTATTTGCGTCGCGTCGAAATCAGAAAAACCCTCAATGAAGGCAACACCGATTTTGTCGGTGCTGAGGGATGCCAATCCTGTCATGCAAAAGAGCATGAAATCTGGGGTGGTACGCAACACAGCCATGCGTTTGAAAAACTCGAAGCGGTCGGGAAGATTTTTGATCCGAACTGCGTGGGGTGCCATTCCGTTGGATACGACAAACCCGGCGGATATATTGATCCATCGCTGACCGCGGGTCTTCAAGGAGTTCAGTGTGAGAACTGCCACGGCGCGGGACGCGCCCACGTGGAATCCGGAGGAACAAAGCCCCTGCCCAACAAGGACTGGGAGCCGGTCCGGATGTGCGGTCAGTGCCACGTCGGTTCGCACAGCCCGTCGTTTGCCTTTGACAAATATTGGCCAAAGATCAAGCACGAAAAACAATAAAGCGTACGGGGAAACAAGCCGTCCCACTTTTCTCTTGAACTCGACGCGCGGCACGGGTTAAATCGCTGCGGCATTTTCTCGAGCAACCACTTGGGGAGGGGAAAGATGGAAGCGTTGCAAACCAGTTCAGACGTGTTGTTTATTTTGCTTGGCGCGATCATGGTTCTCGCAATGCATTCCGGGTTTGCGTTCCTCGAGGTCGGGACGGTCAGAAAGAAGAATCAGGTCAACGCCCTTGTCAAGATTCTCTGTGATTTTTCCGTTTCCACCATCGCTTATTTCTTTGTCGGTTACATGGTTGCGTATGGCGTGGAGTTCATGCGCGGCGCAGACCAGCTGGTTGCAAAGAGCGGCTACGAGTTGGTGAAGTTTTTCTTTCTGCTGACGTTCGCGGCGGCGATTCCAGCCATCATTTCAGGAGGAATCGCGGAGCGCGCGCGTTTTTATCCGCAACTGATGGCAACCGCCATTGTCGTTGCGCTGGTGTACCCGTTTTTTGAAGGGATCGCGTGGAATGGAAATTTCGGCATCCAGGACTGGATGAAATCAACCTTCGGCGCTTCGTTTCACGATTTTGCCGGTTCCGTTGTGGTTCATGCGATGGGTGGGTGGCTGGCGTTGGGCGCCGTCATCATGCTGGGCGCAAGGCATGGCCGCTATACAAAAGAAGGCAAGGTGGCGGTTGCACATCCGCCCTCCAGTATTCCGTTTCTCGCCCTCGGCGCATGGATCCTGACCGTTGGCTGGTTCGGTTTTAATGTCATGTCGGCGCAAACGATCGGCGCGATCAGTGGATTGGTGGCGCTCAATTCCTTGATGGCGATGGTGGGCGGCACGCTCGCGGCGATGCTGGCGGGAAAGAACGATCCCGGATTCGTCCACAACGGACCGCTGGCGGGTCTCGTTGCCGTGTGTGCCGGATCGGACGTGATGCATCCCGTCGGATCGTTGGTCGTCGGCGCCGTGGCCGGAGCCGGATTCGTATGGTTGTTCACGATGGCTCAGAACAAGTGGCGCATCGACGATGTGCTGGGTGTGTGGCCACTGCATGGACTGTGCGGGGCCTGGGGCGGAATCGCCGCTGGCGTATTCGGGCAGGTGGGGCTGGGCGGCGTCGGCGGGATCAGCCTGATGTCGCAGATTGTCGGGACGCTGATCGGTGTTGCCATCGCTTTGGTGTGCGGATTTGCGATTTACGGCGCGTTGCGAGGAATGGTTGGGCTGCGCCTGTCCGCGGAGCAGGAATACCAAGGCGCCGACTTGTCGATTCACAAGATTACGGCGACCCCCAGTGCCCAGGACTGACGACCAGAGCCCTGTATTCACAAGGGTTTAGTCGACAGAAGATGTTCGGCTGGGTGGTCATCTTTCCCCGGGCGTTCTGGAAAAAACGCAGCAAAAAGAGTAGGCTGAGCCCCTTTTTTCCACGGGCTCGGTCATGGCCGGCAAGATATTCATTCAAACGCACGGGTGTCAGATGAACGAGTACGACTCGGCAAAGATTGCCGACGTGCTCGCCAAGTCGCATGGTTTTGATCGCGTCGATAGTGCGGAGCAAGCCGATATCCTGCTGCTCAACACCTGCTCTGTGCGTGAGAAGCCGCAAGAGAAAGTCTTTTCGCAGCTGGGACAATGGCGACTGCTGAAGGAATCGCGTCCCGGAATTGTCATCGGCGTTGGGGGTTGTGTTGCGAGCCAGGAAGGCGACGCTATTTTGAATCGCGCGCCGTTTGTCGATCTCGTGTTTGGTCCGCAAACCATTCATCGGCTTCCGCAGATGCTTGATAGTGCGCGTGCCTCAAGTCGTCCGGAAGTGGACGTCTCGTTTCCCGAAATCGAAAAGTTCGATTGCCTGCCGACCCCTCGCGCGGATGGCGTTAAGGCGTTTGTTTCGATCATGGAAGGTTGCAGCAAGTACTGCACGTTCTGCGTCGTGCCTTATACGCGTGGCGAGGAAATCAGCCGACCCTTCGATGATGTCATCGCCGAAGTGGCGCAGCTTGCCTCGCAGGGTGTTCGTGAAATTCACCTGTTGGGTCAAAACGTCAATGCTTATCGCGGAGAGATGCACGATGGCGACTTCGCCGATCTGGCATTCCTGATCCGATTTATTGCGCAGATCGACGGTGTCGGCCGAATTCGCTACACGACATCGCATCCGCTGGAATTCAACGACCGGTTGATCGCCGCCTATGCGGATGTTCCACAGCTGGTGAGCCATCTCCATCTGCCAGTACAGTCCGGCTCCGATCGCATACTGGGGTTGATGAAGCGCGGACATACCGCGCTTGAGTACAAAGCCAAAATTCGCAAGCTGCGACGGATTCGTCCGGATATCAGCGTTTCGACCGATATTATTGTCGGATTCCCGGGCGAGACCGACGCGGATTTTGACGCCACTATGGCGCTGGTTGACGAAATGAAGTTCGATACGTCGTTCAGCTTCATCTACAGTCCGCGCCCCGGTACGCCCGCCGCGGGGATGGCGGACGAAGTTTCCGCCGAGACCAAGAGAGAACGTCTTGCGCGGCTGCAATCGCGAATTCTACAAAACGCCCAGGTTATCAGTGAAAGCATGGTGGGAACGCAACAACGAATTCTTGTCGAAGGCCCGTCGCGAAAGAATCCCGACCAGATGGCGGGACGCACCGAGAATAACCGCGTGGTGAATTTTGATGGTACGGCTTCGCTGCTGGGGCAATTTGTCACCGTCGAGATTACCGAGGCTTTGCCGAATTCACTTCGAGGTATGCTCGTTCCGGACGGGATGAACGACGTTGCCGTCAATGCCTGATACTTCTCTGCCAAGCACATTCTCTTTTGATCTTGTATTTTCGCCGCCGGACAATGCGCGGCTTGCAAGTCTTTGTGGTCCGTACGACAACAATCTCAAGCAGATTGAACAACACTTCGGCGTCACTGTGCGTGTCAGGGAAAATTCCCTTCGGATCAGCGGTGAGGAAACCGCGGCCCGCGCCGCTACGCAGGTGCTCGAGCAACTCTATGCGGAAGCGGCACGTGGTCCGGTCAGCGGACAGAGTGTTCAATTGCAGTTGCAGGAGACCGCGGCATCTTTGGAAGATGCGGCGCAAGAAAAAACAAAGGATTTGAGCGAAATCCAGATTCGCCGCGGATCGATACGCGGGCGCGGCGCAACGCAGACGAAGTACATCCGCAACATTCGGTCGCATGACATCAATTTCGGAATTGGTCCGGCGGGTACCGGAAAAACGTTCCTTGCAGTTGCGTGCGCGGCCGAGGCGCTGCAACGAGATCAGGTGCGGCGTCTGGTGCTGGTTCGCCCGGCCGTTGAAGCAGGTGAGCGCCTTGGATTTCTGCCGGGCGATCTGGCGCAAAAGATCGATCCGTATCTGCGGCCGCTTTACGATGCCCTCTACGACATCGTCGGGTTCGACCAGGTCGCAAAATTGATGGAGAGGAATGTGATCGAGCTGGCGCCACTCGCCTACATGCGAGGACGGACTCTAAATGACAGCTTTATCATTCTCGACGAAGCGCAGAACACCACAGTCGAACAGATGAAGATGTTTCTGACGCGCATCGGTTTCAATTCGACGGTCGTCATTACGGGCGATATAACGCAGGTTGATCTGCCGCGCGGTGCGGCCAGCGGTCTGGTTCAGGTGATCGATATACTGAAAGGTATTGAAGGAATCAGTTTTACATTTTTTGACGCGCGCGACGTGGTGCGCCACCCGTTAATTCAGAGAATCGTTGCAGCCTATGATCGCCATGAAGGCGGCACCAAAAAAGACGAGCGTCGCTGAGCGCACGTTGCGGGTGGATGTACAGCGCGCTACAAGAAAGTCGCGGCGGGCGATTCCGACGAATCGTGAATTTTCGAAGTGGATCGGTTTGGCGGCCGGTTCGCGGTCGTCGGGAGAAGTGGTTGTGCGGATTGTAGATGAGCGAGAAAGCGCGAAATTGAATCAGGTGTACCGCGGCAAGGCGGGTGCGACGAATGTGCTCTCGTTTGTCGCCGATCCGGACGTTAAGAGGCGGTCCGGTCTTTACGGCGATATTGTCATCTGCGCCGAAGTGGTGCGGCGCGAGGCGCGTGAGCAGCGAAAGCGCATGAAGCCGCATTGGGCGCATCTGACCATGCATGGCATGCTGCACTTGCTTGGCTACGATCATGTACGATCCAGGGACGCGCAACGCATGGAAAAGCAGGAAATCAAACTAATGCGCCGACTGGGTTTCTCCAACCCTTATGTCGCGCCCAAACAGCGGGAACAAGAATGAGTCGGGAAGAGTCGTCGGCCAACGAATCCACGGGCGAGCGCGACAATCGCTCCTGGCTTGAAAGAATTAGCAGCGCACTCTCGCGCGAGCCCAAGGATCGTGAAGATCTGATGGAGATGGTGCGCGAGGCCGAGCGTCGACGGCTTCTTGATCCGTACGCCCTGGTCATGATCGAGGGTGTGCTTGAAGTTTCAGAAATGCAGGTTCGCGACATCATGATTCCCCGGGCGCAAATGGTTGTGATCAACCACGATGCGAAACCGGAGGAAATTGTTCCGATCGTCGTTCGGGCGGCACATTCGCGCTACCCGGTGATTGGCGAAAATAAGGATCAGGTTGTCGGGATTCTGCTGGCGAAGGACTTGTTGAGTTATTTCACTCTCGAGAATAAGAGTGACTTCAATATGCACGATATTTTGCGTCCCGTGGTGTTCGTGCCGGAAAGCAAGCGACTGAATGTCCTGTTGCGCGAATTTCGTTCCAGCCGGAATCACATGGCGATTGTCGTGGATGAATATGGCGGTGTATCCGGACTGGTGACAATCGAAGATGTCCTCGAGGAAATCGTCGGCGAAATTGAGGACGAACACGATATCGACGATGACGTTCAGATACTGAAAGTCAGTGACACGCGTTACACCGTTAAAGGAGTGACTTCGATTGAAGACTTCAACACGGAAATCGGCGCGGAACTCGCAGACGAGGAATTTGACACCATTGCAGGTCTGGTCACCAACAAGTTTGGTCGCGTGCCCAAGCGAGGCGAAAGTGCCCAGATTGGGTCATTCCATTTCAAGGTTCTGCGCGCGGATAGCCGTCGCATATTGCTGCTGCAGGTGACACGCAATCCGGTCGACACGCCAGCGCCATAAACGAACGGGGCGGTTTATTGAATTCCATCTGTCATCCGGTCTGCGCGTGATTCCAAAACTGATTTCTTCCCCCCGACGCACTTATCTGATCGCACTCATCTCCGGCGCGGTCATGCCGCTTGCTTTTGCTCCCGTGGGGTGGGGGATCATTACCTTGTTCGCGTTGACGGCACTCTTCGGAACATGGACGTTTGTCACCGCACGACATGCGCTTGTGAGTGGATATCTGTTTGGTCTCGGAATGTTCGGTGTTGGCGTCAGCTGGGTTTTCGTCAGCATGAATGACTTTGGCGGTGTGCCGGTTCCGCTTGCCGCTCTTCTCACCCTGTTGTTTGTCGCTTTTCTCGCGCTGTTTCCGGCGCTTGCAGGTTGGGCTTACGTACGTTTTGCCCGGCACGAGAACTCGATTCTTCCGCTGCTATTGGGTCTGCCGGCGATCTGGATGTTGTCCGAATGGTGCCGCGGCTGGATTTTTACCGGATTCCCGTGGTTGGAGATCGGATACAGCCAGGTAGACACACCGCTCGCGGGATACGCGGGCGTTCTCGGGACCTACAGCGTGACATGGATGGCGGGTCTCCTCACCTGCTTCGCCGTCGCGGCGCTACTTCGTCGTGTGTCCTGGCTTCAGTTCTTGATTGCCTGGATTGTGGTGCTTGGTATTGGTTATGGGCTAAAAAATATCGATTGGGCAACTCCCATCGGAAAACCAATCGACGTCGCGCTTCTTCAGGGCAACGTGTCGCAGGATATGAAATGGCGGCCAGAACAACGACAGCCGACCGTGGATTTGTACGTCGATATGACGCGCGAAAATCTCGGCGCCGACCTCATTATTTGGCCGGAAACCGCACTGCCCGCATTTCAGCACCAGGCGCAGGAGATGCTCGCGGCGCTGGGCGACGAGGCGCGCAAGTCCAAGACGGACCTATTAATTGGAATGCCGGTCATGGATCTTGAAACCCGGCGCTACTACAACAGCATGGTGGCGATCGGGGCGCACGACCAGGCGTATTCCAAGCAGCACCTCGTGCCGTTCGGAGAATACATTCCGCTAGACTCAGTCATTGGACGACTTATGGAGATCATCAACGTTCCGTTGCCGGACTTTAGCATTCAGGAGAGTTCTCCCGTCTTGACGCTCGCGGGGCGTCCGATGGGTGTATCCATCTGCTACGAAGACGCGTTTGGTGGGGAAGTTATTCGCGCATTACCCGAAGCAACCGTACTGATCAATGCAAGCAATGATGCCTGGTTCGGGGATTCGCTTGCGCCGCACCAGCATCTGGAGATGGCGCGCATGCGCGCCATCGAGACGCAGCGTCCGATGCTTCGCGTGACCAATACCGGAATCACTGCGATCGTCGACAACCACGGGGTGGTGGTATCAAGCGCTCCTCAATTTAAGGTCGCCGCGCTGCGCGGAAAAATTCAGCCAATGCAGGGGCAGACGCCATATTCACGATTGGGGAACTTGCCCGTAGTTCTTCTTGCATTCGTGTTCGTCGCAATAATTCTCAGAACTCGCGGTCGTGCTGCTGCGGGACCTTAGCGAGGGGGTCTAATCTCGCAAAACCTTGGGAGTTTACAGGGTTACAAACGCTGACATACACTCTCAAAGCTGTTCAGTATTGAACCAAAGATAGAAATCTCTGGTTGTGGGAGGGGTTGGATTCCCTGCAATGCGCGCCCTGGGCAAAGGAACGTGTCACGGGCGTTCCGGCAAGTCGCGCCGTCCTGCTCCGAGTTTTGTACATAAAACACAACGTTAGGGATTTTGGGGGTGGTGTGCTGTTCCCGTGTCGCCTCGTGCACCGTAGTCCGAGACCAAGATCTGGATCGAGCAATCGAATAACGATGCGAACGTGCGCATGGATCGGCCGGATCGGTTTCCTTCGACTCGCTTTGGTTTCAGGCGGGTTATCTTCACTATTGGGGTTCGCTCTGCCGGCCGCGGCCGATAATTTTGTGCCGACCAGTTTTGGCGGTTCGCTTTCGTACGGATACGGCTACAACCGCGTTGCCTCCGGTGAGTCTGAGGTTGCCAACCTAGTCCTCGCCATGAATCTGGGCGGCTATATCTGGGAGCCCTGGTTCATGAATTCGACGTTTGGGTTATCCCTCGGAATATCGGAGTCGGACAATTCCCAGAGCACGGGGACTGTTGCGAAATCCGTCGGTGGCAGCGCTGATTTCACCCTGTTTCCTATCAGTCGTTTTCCGACCTCGTTTGGATTTTCAGTCACGGACAGTCGGCAGGAACTTCAGGAAGCCTCCGGTGTTTCCGGGCAGGACTATCAGATTCGCCGATTTTACATTCGACAGCTCTATAACGCGCCAGAGGGATATACCGTTTCGGGGTACTACAATCAGAGCTCGGTTGTAATTTCAAACCAGTCTGGCGAAGCGATCGATCGAAGTCTGGGTCTGCAGGTGCGCCGCCGCATCAGCTACCACGACTTTGATTTCGATATGAATTACTTCATTAATGAACCCGCGAATACACCCGCGGAGTTCAAGACGCTCAACATCCTTTTTTCGCACAATTACTTCCCGAGTGCTGAAATGGGTGTTAATTCGATTGCAAACTATTCAACTGCTGAAACATCGAGCTATACATCTGACGGGCAATACAACTACGAGCAGCTTTCCAGCTCATTCTACTGGCGCCCCGAGCACAGGCCGTATTTTATCAGTGGCGGTGTTCGCGTCTACCAGATCGATAGCTTGACCACCTCGCGTGGTGTATCTACAAACGCGAGCGCGACTTATCGTGTGACTAGAAATGTGACTGTTGGCGCATCGCTTACGGTAAATGTCGCTGATGCCGACGGAATTCAAAGCACATCCTCATCACAATCCGTCAACGCCGGATATTTTTCCGATTCATTTGATGTCTTTGGCTTCGACTATGGATGGGGCGTCAGCGCCAGTTTTACGAATGCCGTGATTCGCAGTGATCGAAGCGCGTCCGGGGCTGAAAGCGATCAACCAACAGACACACAAAGCACAAGTCTGGCCATCAATCACCATCTCTCTCGCGCGTGGAATCTGGGGCGGTACTCATCGTTCAATGTTGGATTTGGACAGGCGGTCAGTGCGAGCAAGACCAGCACGGAGCAAGAAGTGCCGATCAACTTATCCAATTCTGCATCGACTGGATGGAGCAATTACTCATTTGGCGGCACGACAACTCTTAATGTGTCTGCCTCGGACTCGCGTAGCTATGGGGACCGCGAGAGCAATTTTCAGGTGGTTTCGGTGCAGTTGGGTCGAAACCAGGAGATTTCACGCTTAAGCAGCCTGTCAGGCTCCGCCAATTTTCAGACAAGTCGCTCAACATCTGTACGCGATCCCAGCACTAATGAGACAGAAACCCAGCAGTCTAGGTCCGCCAGTGCCGCAGCGACCTATACTCATGTCCGGTTTTTTGGAATACACAATTTGTCATTTAACTCCCAGATCACCTTTCCGAGTTTGTTAGGGTCTGAAGAGAGTTCCGTTCAGTCAACGGCGGAGTGGATAAATACCTGGAACTACCAAGTCGGGCTTTTGCAGGTAACACTGGCTATTCGTGCCCAGGAATTGGGCAGCGGTGACCGCGCTTATTCCGGTACGTTCCAAGCTATACGAACATTTTGACCTGGTGTAGTATCTGTCCCTCGTCAAAATTGTGTGGTTTTTCCCGGGGAGAGGGTCTATGAGTCTTAGAAAGACAATGGAGTTTTTGAAACGCCTGATTTCAATTTCCGCGATTGTCGGTGCATGCGCAATGATGCTTCCGCAAACGGCAAGCGCCGAATACGCGGACGTCGTCATCAATAACTACGCAGATGCGGCTGGCATGCGGCCGGTCGTGTTCCCGCACTGGTACCATCGAATTCGTTTCCGCTGCAAAGTGTGCCACGCAGACCTCGGCTTCCAGTTCAAAGCGGGTGGAAACAAAATCACGATGGCAAAGATCATCGACGGCCAGTTCTGCGGTGCGTGCCATAACGGCGAAATTTCCTGGTCCGTAGAAAACTGCGGTATGTGTCACTCTGGAGTTCCGGGCACACCCACGCAAATTCATGGCAGCACGGTGCAACGCTTGGTCGCGCCTGCATACAAATCGCTGGATGGCGGCGGCGCTGCGGCAGCACCTGCAGACGCTCCTGCTGGCGGAGCCGCTGCGAGCAAGCCCGCAGCAAAACCGGCGAAGTAAGTTAAGAGATACGGGGGAAGGAACGAGTCATGAAAAGTTTATTCAAGGCGATAGCCGTAACCGCGCTGTATGCAGTATCTGTTTCAATGGTCTCCGCCGCTGAAACGAAAGCAACACCGAAATCGATGGAGCTCAAAGAAGTCGACGCTCCCTCGGGAACGGTAAGCTCAGCCAACACATTTAACCGTTTGCTCAAGAAGCCGAAGCAGAAGAATGCGCCGCCGCCGGAAGACGGTATTCATGATCCGGACAACGAAGGCAGCCATGTTCTGCAGCCGCCGCTGGTTGCGTATGAAGGTCTGCCGACGACGGATTTCGGCAACTATGTGGACTGGGTTCAGTCGTTGCAAAAGGGTTTTTTGAATCCGCGCTACGACCGAGTTGATCCGACTGTTGAGGCCTTGGTGATGGATCTGGACATCGTGCGTGAAGTCAAAGCGTCCATGCCTGACGTGATTTTCCCGCACAAGCCGCACACTCAGTGGCTGCATTGTTCAAACTGCCATCCCAAGATTTTCATCCCACAAAAGGGTGCCAATCAGATCAATATGTCTGCGATTCTTCTTGGCCAGAAGTGCGGCGTCTGCCACGGGAAGGTTTCGTTCCCGATCACGACGCTCTCCTGCAAGAAGTGTCATTCCAAGCCGAAGCCTGAAGACTGGAAGCCGCCCTTGAGCGCGGCCAGCCAGAAGAATCCGTGGCGTTGATTGTCAGACAGCTATAGTTAAGTCGGAGTACGGGTGCGTTTTCGCACCCGTACTGCGTTTGTAGACACCATATTTGTGCGAGGCGCTGCTCAAGATTCGGCAAAAAGGATGACGATGCCTAAGGAAATGGCTACGGTTGCGCGACAATATTTCCGGTTAATTCAATGATGGTGTGATCCGCAATGGTTCGATCTTATCGCGTACCCGCTGTTCTCCTGTTACTGCCGGCCATTTTTGCTGGATGTAGCGTCTTAAAAGAAGACTCTTCAGCTTCCAAACCCGAAGGCGCTGCGCCAAAGTCTGCGGAGGCTGTCGCGAAACCCGCTGCCGCAGAGAGTTCGGCGGAAAAGCCGGCCCCCAGTTCTGCCCCGGCGCCGGAAGCCACCAAGAAGGAACAACCCCCAGCGAGCGCACCGGCAAAGGTGGAGGCACCCTCCCCAAGTGTCTCGGAAACTCCTTCGGCAGCCGCAGCACCAGTTGAAAAACCCGCAGCTTCCGTTTCCGAGCCACCACCGAAGAAGTCCGGGCCGAATAATTTCATCGTTACCGTAGCAACCAAGACATCGCAGCATCCGTTCTTTGGAAAAGGACACACACTGGGGCTCGTTGTTGATGGCGTTCCGGGCGGACCAGTCGTGCTGAAGCGCGGACAGGTTTACGAGTTCACAGTTAAAACTGACGCGCTGCACGATGTTTATTTTTCAACAAGTCCGCTGGGTTGGGGCGGTGGAGCGGTGACTCAGGGCATCAAGGGGCAGTTTACCTACAATGGAACCATTACCGTCACTCCGACAGCCGAAACGCCCGACGTCATGTACTATCAGTGCCGCAATCACAACTCGATGGGCGGCAAGGTCGTTGTAGTGAATGCGAATGCGTCAAAAGCGGAAATTGACAAGCTGCTTGCGACTTCCAATACGACCGAAACTTCCGAATCTGCCACAAGCGAAGGCATGAAAGACGTGCCCGCCGACAAGGCGCGCCAGAAGATCATGCTCGCCGAAATGATGATGCAGTCCAAGAATGCAAAGGCTGTTTTAGAAGGGCCGGATTCGCCGCAAAAGAAGAGCCTCGCGCAGGCAAAGGAAAAAATTCAGTCTGCGCGCAAGGAAGTCGATGCGGGTCGGAACACGTCCGCCGTGAAACTTGTCGAAGAGTCGCTGCAACTTATCTCGTCTGCCACGCGTGCGATGACCTCAGAGGACAGGGAGCGTCAGCACAAGACCAAATTTGCGGAAACCATGGATACGCTGCATAACTTCCAGGAATCGCATAAACAGAACTATGAGCGAACGGTCAAAAAACGCGGGGCAAGTGCGGCCGTGGACTACGATCATGCGAAAGTGAACGCTCTTGTTACGGAAGCGAAAGCCTCAGCAGACAAAGGGGAATATGAGGCTGGGATCCAATCGCTGAACAAGGCGGAACGTCTTGTTACGCAGGCAATCCAAAAGATGCTGGATTCACAAACGATCGTATACGATCTGAATTTTGAAACGCCGGCAGAAGAGTATGACTATGAATTCAAGCGGTACAAAGGATACGAAGAATTGATACCTGTCGCGATTGAAGAAAAAAAGCCGGCTGAATCGGTCGTGAAGCTGATGGATACTTATGTTGAGAAAGGTCGTGCTCAGAAGACGGAAGCCGAGCGCCTGGCAAAGGCGGGAAACTACCCTGACGCGATTAGTCTGATGTTGTCTGCAACCGAGGAGATACGTCGTGCGCTGCGACTGGCGGGAGTCAGTCAATAGACCGGGTCGTTGCGGCGAGAAGGATCGTAAGTATGTACAAATTGATTTGGCGAGTCTCAAAGTCCTTGTTAGTGCTGTCGTTGGTCGTAATCCCGGCAGCCGCCGACGAAGGCGCGGGTCATTTTCAGTTGAATGGGCAGGTCGTGCCGATCTCTGAAGATGGCATCCACGATGCGACCAATGACGCCGTAAAAATCCTGCAGCCGCCGGCGGAAGCGATGGCTAACTTTCCACGCGACCAGCGCGGAGTGATCAACTGGGTTGAGACGCTCGATCGTGGATTGGTTAATCCACGCACGGGGTTGTCCGGTACGGAGAAAATGCACTCCGTTGATTTCGACGTGATCTTCAAGAATACGGCATCAATGCCTTATGTGCGCTTTCCTCATCTTCCTCACACCCGCTGGCTCACCTGCAAGAACTGTCATCCGGAAATCTTCCTTCCGCAACGTGGCGGCAACTTTGTTACGATGGCGGCAATCATTGAAGGGGAGTTTTGCGGGGTATGCCATGGCAAGGTCGCTTTCCCGCCGTTGGAGTGCAATCGATGTCACAGCGTCTCGCGCGACAGCGTCGGGTTGCGTTAGGCTGCATCGCAGCGTTCTGTTTTACGCTTGCCGCGTGTAGCGTTGCCGAGCTGAAATCCGCAGTTACAACGGAAGAGTCGAAGCAGGCGCCCCGGCCTGTCCCGGCGGTTCGCTACACCCGCCCGGGCGATCCGGATATTCTCGAAGTTACGGATCCGCTCATCGGTGGTACGCAGCCGATGTCGGGGATTGCCAGCGAATTTGCCCGAATCATCGTTGGTTCAGGAAATACCATTTCCTTTATCAAGCCGGTGGCTGTCGGCGGAGTGCGCGATCAGCTTTACGTCGTCGATGCGGGCGACAAGACGGTATATCGCTACGACATAACCAAGAAGACCATCAGTGCCCTGGGCCAGTCGGGCGCCCAACTTTTGGGTGATCCGATGGGCCTGTATGTCAAATCCGATCTCAGCTTCTACATCTGTGACCCAACCGGGAAGCAGGTTTTATATTTCGACGGAGAGGGCCATTTTGTTCGGCGGTTTACCGATATCGCCAATCTCTCGCGTCCCGTCGATGTTGCAGTAGATGAAGAGCGCGGACAGGTTTATGTGGCCGACGGAAGTTACAGCCACATCATCGTCTTCAGCGAGTATGGTCAGGCCCTCTACGCCCTTGGCGGGCGTGGCAAGGGGCCCGGTAAATTTCGTGCGATAACATCAATTGCCAAAGAGAAAACCAGCTTATACGTGACCGATCGCATCGAACTCCCATTGCAGGAACTCGAGCTTTCAAACGGCGCATTCCGGTTTTCCATGGGGCAGGGCGAGTTGATCTGGCCCACGTCCGTCGTGATCGACCCAAAACGTCGGATCTATGTTAGTGATCGCAACGACAACTCGATCAAGATTTTCGACGACATCCACCTGGTCGCGGTCGTTGGAGGTCGCGGGTCCGCGCCGGGGCGATTCAAAGAAATAACAGACATGTGGCTTTCTGACGCTGGACTGCTCTACGTCGCAGACAGCGGCAATCGTCGCGTTCAAGTGTTCAAGGTAATCACCGACACAGATTCAGCTCCTGCACCCATTCCCCAGCCATCCGAATGACAACGTCGCGCCTACTCATTCTGTGCATCCTTGTCGGTTTGACAACGGCATGCGGCGAGACGCGTGGCTTCCTTCGCTACGAAACCACAGGTGAACGGCCGATTTGGCCGCAGCCGCCGGACGCTGCTCGCTACCGCTACGTTGGCGAACTCACGGGTGACGAAAATATCATTCGCGAAGAAAAGCAGACGTTCTTTACCAAAGTGCGCACCTGGCTCACCGGACTTGAGGGCGAAGGCCGGGAGCGCATCGTGCTGCAGCGTCCCCAGATGGGCGTCGTAGACGAATCTCGAGGCCGAATTTACGTTACTGACGTCAGTCGCCAGGCTGTGTTTGTCTTTGACGAGCCCAAGGGAGAAATCTTGCTTTGGGACCACGCGGCCAAGTCACGCGCGTTCCAGTCCCCGGTGGGAATCACGCTGATGCCCAATGGTGACATCCTGGTGGTGGATTCCGACCTAGCCGCGGTTTATCGAATTCGTGCTACCGGTGAGTCCATCGGAAGTTTTGGCGAAGGCCTGCTCAAACGACCCACCGGCATTGCCAGAGACCCTAAATCTGGCAAGGTTTACGTGTCGGACACCCATGCCCACAACATCAAGGTCTTTAACGAAAGCGGCAAGCTACTGGAAGTGATTGGGCAGCGTGGCGAAGGTATCGGGGAGTTTAACTTCCCGACGTATATTAGCTTTGCTAACAACAACCTGTATGTCACCGACACCCTCAACTCGCGTGTCCAAGTGCTCAGCGCTGATGGCCAGTACCAGTTCGTATTCGGGCGCCGCGGCCTGTATGTCGGTGATTTACCGAGGCCAAAGGGTGTAGCGACGGACAGCGAAGGCAACATCTACGTTGTGGAATCGTATTACGATCATTTGCTAGTATATTCGAGCGATGGGCAGCTCCTGTTGCCGATCGGGGGCACGGGCAATGAAGTGGGACAGTTTTACCTGCCCTCCGGAGTCTGGACTGACTCGAAAGATCGCGTGTATGTCGCCGATATGTTTAATGGTCGCGTCGTGATCTTTGAATACTTGCACGCAAAGAATTAACCCAATAAGTACAATGACTTCGAAGGATGCGGAGGCTGCAGCGGTTCACTTACCGCAAGACCCCCCGCAACCACACGACGCGAATTCGTCGACAGGACTGCGGTCCTATTGCTATGTTGCTGTAACGCGCGCCATGAGGAGTCTATGGGGACGAAGACGTTGAACCGCCTAGCCGTCATATTGCTCACTGGGGTGTTCCTGGCGGCGACAGCCCCTTCATTCGCAGCCCGCATTGCGGATATTCGCAATACCAAACACAATTTTTCGGCGACGATCTCACCCAACCTGCCGGGTGGCCAGAGCCGCGTCGTGTCTGCAACGAGCGAACGGCAAATCTGCGTTTTCTGTCATACGCCGCACATGGCAGAGCCGATGCCGGCGCCGCTTTGGAATCGCAAGCTCTCAACTGCAACGTATAACACCTATCGTTCCGGATCGATTGACTCAACCGGTCCTGACATTGCACTGCCGCAGCCCACGGGTATTTCCAAGTTGTGCCTGTCCTGCCACGACGGCACGCTCGCAATCGGTGCGGTCAACGTACTCAACGGAAGGATGACGGACCAGAATCCCACCACGGCAGAAATCGCCATGACGGGGACGTCTACCGGTGGAACGATGGCTGAGGGTGAGGGCGCAACCACGGGTTTTACACGCCGCATCGGAACCGATCTCACAAATGACCACCCGATCTCGATCGTGCTCGACACGAACCTCGTCCAAAAAGACGGTGAGATGCGTGATCCGTCGACATCCCAATACGTAAAGATCCGTGCGCGCGGCGTGAAGCCACTCCTGCCGCTGGAGAACAATGGCAGCAATCAGGGGATGGTGCAGTGTAATACCTGCCATGACCCGCATATCCGCGACAATACGCGTCCGGAGAATGTGAAATTCCTTCGGGCAGAACGTTTCCAGATTGCGCCGCCAACAGGAACAACATTCAATCCTGCGCAAGACATCATTTGTCTTGCGTGTCATGACAAAGCGGGTTGGGTTGGATCTGCGCACGCCAATAACTTGGTGGCAAACGAGCAATTTACAAACCCCGCCGCCGACACGCGCGAATTCCCCCGCGGTACACAAGTCTGGCAAGCCGCATGTCTCGCGTGTCATGACCCGCACACTGTGCAAGGCGCGCGTCGATTGTTCCGTGAAGCGACCGATGGTCCGACCAAAACCAGTTCTTCCGGTCTGCAGATTAAGCAGGGTGGAAATTCAGCGATTGAAGAAGGCTGCTTCGCGTGCCATGGGCCCGACTCTGGAACACTCGTGGGCCAGGGAACGGCGAACTTTGAAGTACCCAACACCAAGACAGACTTCGTTACTGGCGCAACCAAAATGCCGATTACGACCAATCGGCAGGGCAACCCCCCCGGCAGCGTCACCGTTGAACCGCACAACATCGGCGACGCGCCCGGCGTAACCAAGGCCGGTGCCGATTTCATGGAATCCCCGGCGAAATTGGCGGTCCGTCACGTCGAATGTACCGACTGTCACAACCCTCATCGCGTTATCAAGAATCGCCAGTTCAACGCGAATTCCGCCAACCCGGATCCGGGTCCGACCCATACGCACCAGGCGGGCGTCGCGCATACCAATATTGCTTCAGGTGTGTTGAAGGGTATCTGGGGCGTTCAGCCGACGTGGGCGTCGACAGATTTTCAGGCGCCACCGGTCGCGAATATTACTTTTACGGTGAAGCGCGGGAATCCGGCGATTAATGCGCCGACCGATGTGGGTCAGCCCTACCTCACGCGCGAATATCAACTCTGTTTCAAATGTCACTCGAACTACGCGTATGGTGCGAATCCTCCGATGTTGGGGGCTTCAACTCCGTCCGGTACAAACTCGTTGACGCAGTACACCAATCAGGCGAACGAGTACAACTCGCCAGCAAGTCATCAGGGTGAGGGCACGAAGCCAAGCAGTGGTGCAGCTGGTGCCTTCGCGACAAACAATCACCGCTCATGGCACCCGGTCGTGAACAATACGGGCCGAACGCCAGCAGTCCGTAATGCCGATGCGAATAATTGGATTCCGCCGTGGAACGTCGCGGTCGGTACACAAACGATGTACTGCACCGATTGTCACGGGAGCAATACTGACGCGGGAACCGCGATACCGCCGGGCGGAGAAAACGGAAACGTCTGGGGCCCGCATGGTTCATCCAACATCTTCATTCTGAAAGGCCCATGGAGCGGCTCTCCCGCAAATGGCACTGGCGTCGGACAGCCCACGCACCTGTGTTTCAAATGTCACCAGTACGACCAGTACGCCAACTCCGCGGGCGCGGCGCAGAACAGTGGTTTCGCGCTCGGCGGCGGCATGGGCTGCATGATGGGCGGCGGTGGCGGCGGTATGGGTGGCGGCGGCATGGGTGGCGGTGGCATGGGTGGTGGCGGTATGGGCGGCATGATGTGTATGCCGGCGACGCCTCAGAATCTGCACATCTTCCACGCCGGTGCAGTGACCAACTTCCGTTGCAATCTCTGCCACATCGCGATTCCGCACGGCTGGAAGAACAAGGTGTTCCTGAATAATTTGAACGATGTCGGCCCAGAAATTCCGGGCTACTCGGCTGGTACGCAGATTCGCAACAACACCACCAACCGCCAGTATCTCGGTCCGTACTACAACGGTGCGACGCTCAAGGTCGCGAGCTTCGCGACCAGTGGAAACTGGAGTCCGTCAAATTGCGGTTCAGCAGGCGCACCCGGAAACGGCGCGACCGGCGTGAACTGGATGGCCATGAGTACCGAGGCATGCATTAACGCGCCGTAAGTTCGGTGCGATGCTTTGGTTCACCCAGTGTGTCGCGCATCTACATCGCAGGCTATCACTCGTCGATCCATGCGCCCCTTCCAAAGTTATCGATGTTGCGCTCAGAGTGTTACAGCAATGCTGTACGCCGTCGTCGCCGGCGTGGCGTTCTATCTTCTTTGCGGAAGTACTAACGCGGTTGCAGCACCGGTAACTCGATTCGCCTACGCCGTTAACGCCTACGACGCGTCGATCTCGCAGTTTGTGGTTGATGGGGCCACCGGACAGCTAAGGCATAACGGCTGGGTCGAAACCGGACGGTTTCCATCCTGCATTGTGATTCATCCTTCCGGCAAGTTCGCGTTCGTCGCAGAGCAGACCGGAATGAAGGTGTCTGTCTATGACATCAATCCTGTCAATGGACGGCTCACGCCAATCAAGGGCTCGCCGTTTGACTCCAAGCAGGTGTCGCCGTTCTGGGCTGTGACCGATCCGGATGGAAAGTATCTTTTTATTGCAGGGCGAAACTCGAACAACATCGCTGCGATGGCAATCGATCAAAAAACCGGTGCTTTGACGAACGTTCCGGGATCGCCCTATCCGGGCGGCGAATTGCCCCGATCCGTGGCGATGCATCCGAGCGGCAAGTTCGTTTACATGGCAAGCATTAACCATGACGTGATCAATGGGTATCAGATCGATGCGAAGAGCGGAAAACTGAATCCCGTCCCGGGGTCGCCAATTCTGGCAGGCGACGCACCACAGTACATGCGTATTCATCCAAACGGGAAGTTTCTGTATCTCTCGAATTGGAATGATCGTGACATTTCCATCTTTGAAGTTGATGCGCGGTCAGGCTCGCTGACAAAGAAGAAACGCCTTCCGTTAGCAGAGGGCGTTTATCCGTTTGGACTGGGCATGGCTCCGGGCGGCCGCTTCTTGTACGTCGCCAACTGGTTTGGTGGAACACTGGGCTTTTCCGTCAACGCGGACACGGGTGAATTGACCCCGGTGCCACATTCGCCATTTGCCAGCAAGGGTGGGCTGCCCGTGCAGGTGGAGCTCGATCCGCAAGGCAAGAACGCCTACGTCACAAATTACGATTCGCACAGCATTACGCGATATGAAGTTGACCCGACCAGCGGCACGCTGAACGTTCAGGAAACAACCATGGCTCGAATCGGTCCGCGCTCAATGGCGTTTGTCACAGATCAACGCGCCGTGGAGTACCAGCCGCGCTTCACTTATGTCGTGAACGAAGGTGACAACAGCGTTTCCGCATTCGTGGTCGACCTGCAGTCGGGTGCGCTCACATCAGTCGGAACTGTTTCGACGGGTTCGCGCCCCATCGGTATTGCCATTGACCCGCTGAAGCGCTTTGTCTATGTGGCGAATCAGGATTCTGACAACGTTAGCGCATTTAGTGTGAATACGAACGGTAGTCTGACGGCTGTTCCTGGGTCGCCGTTCAAGGCCGGGAAAAATCCGGTTGGCATTGCGATTGATTCGAACGGGCGCAACCTACACGTGAGCAATCGGGGTTCAAAAACGATGACTGTGTACGACGTCAATCCGACGACCGGTGCGCTCGCAGAATTGGGATTGACGGACTTGCACGAGAAGTCGCCTTTCGCGCTCGACGCCGAGCCCGCGGGCTTGGTCATTCAACCTGCGGATCGCGGTGTTTTCGTTCCATACGCAGAGGGTGGCAAGGTTGAAGGGTTCAAGTACTACGACGACGGTGTAATGGTCGTAAAGTTGGACCAATACGGATCCCCTTACTCGTTGGGAAAAAATATAACGGCGATCGCGTGGGAACCGAACGGACGCAATCTTTTTCGAATCGACGACAAATCCAACAGCGTCGAGCCGTTCGCGATGAACGAAGTGACCACTGGTTTGCGTGACGCAGACGAAGCAAAGCCGGCGGCGACAGGCAAAAAGCCCGTGGCGCTCGCGTTCCATCCGAACGCGCGATTCATGTATGTGTTGAACCAAGATTCGGAAGATGTCTATGTCTATCCGATCGATCCTGACACAGCAGTCATCGGTGCAATGCTGGGCAGCGTAAAAACCGGGAAACGTCCGAGCGCAATTTCGGTCGATGGTTCCGGGCGCTATCTTTATGTGGCCAATGCGGGATCTGACGACGTGTCGATGTTCACCATCGACGGCAATTCCGGAAAGCTGTCAGCCAGTGGAACCGTAGCTGCGGGCAAGCGGCCTGCCGCAATTGCAGTTCTTACCGAGATTCGTTAGTTGAGGTTGCGGGCGTGAATTCAAATATCAAAGACTTGATCGAAGGGGCGCGCCAGGGACTCCGGGAGCTGGATGTTGGCATTGCCGATCGCATCGGCTTGGCGCCGCCGGATGGAAAGTTTTTTCCAGTCATCGGCTATCCGCCCCTGACGATGTACGGCTCGATGGATGATGGGCCGCTGTTTGAAAATATTTCCCGACGCCCGGTCCAGCCCACTGTGGCCTACGTGCACATTCCGTTTTGCCCGTCGCGCTGCACATTTTGTCATTGGGTGACAAAAACCAAGAGTCGTACCGAAGAAGTTGACGCGTACCTCGACTACCTCGAACGCGAGATGGTTTTGTACAAAACCAAGCTCGGTGTCGATGCCATTCCGGCGCGATCGGTGCTCGTCGGCGGTGGAACACCAACATACCTTTCGCCCAAGCAGATGGACCGCTTCCTGCGCGCGTTCACCACCCACTTCGACCTGAGCGCATGCACGCAATTTTCCATCGAACCGGAACCGACCACGATTCTCGGTGACGAAGGGCTCGAGAAATTGCGGATCATGAAATCTTACGGCGTGAATCGCCTGAGCATGGGCGTGCAGTCGTTCGACGATCGCATCCTGGGGCGCATGGGGCGTGTACACAATCGGGCGGACATCATTGCGGCCATCGAGCAAATCAAAGCCGTGGGATTCGACTCCGTCATGATCGATCTCATCTACGGTTATCCGGACCAGTCCATCGAGCAATGGATCGATTCGCTGCAGATGGCATTGTCGCTCGACATTGACGGCTGGCAGCTGTATCGCTTGCGGATCAAGGCGCACGGGGATCGGCCCGGCAACATTATTCGCATCTACGAAAAGCGCACTGAGACGTTTCCGGAAGTCGAAGCCATTCGAATCATGAAATATCTCGGCATCTCGATGTCCGAGCAGGCCGGCTACCACGAGTATCAGACGCGTTGCTTCACCCGCACGACCGCCGGAATGTCGCACTACCTGCGCGACTGGTGCTGCAACCTCACCGATGTGACCGGCGTCGGCGTGTCCTCGTGGTCCAACCTGCGTGGCGTGTTTGCGCTGAATGCAGGGGACGACAGCCTGGAGCGCTACTACCAGTTGATCGACAGCGGCCGGGTGTCGGTGGATCGCGGCAAGGTCAGAACCCCGGAAGACGAAATCCGCCGCAGCTTTATCCTCCCGCTAAAGAATGCGAAGGTGGATAAAGCCGCCTTCCGCGAGCGCACCGGCATCGAGGTTGGCGCGTACTTTGGCCCGGAACTGGAATGGGCCAAAAGTCACGGATTAATCGAGGAAAATTCGCAGTTTATCGAGTTGACCCGGCGTGGCCGATTCCTGGCCGACGAGGTCGCGATGCGATTTTTTCAGCCGATGTATTTACCGCGTACCGAAATGGCTGTTTCGGCAGGCGGTTAGAGCTATTATTGAAAAACGTTGTGAGGCGCACCCGCGCGCCTGGAGGCTAGTCTGATGAACATGATTCGCGTTTCCGCACCGAAAATGATGCTCGCCGTCGCGATAACGTCTGGCCTGATGTTGGGATGTGCCGCAACGCAACCCGCCCCGGCGGAGAAGCCCAGCGCGTCGCCCAGCACGAAGAGTGGCGCCACGACGTACAGCTTCCAAGACGCGCTGAGCACCGGTGGAGCCGCCGGTCCCGAGATGGTTTTGGTGCGTGCCGGTACCTTCAACATGGGCGATATCACGAAGTCCGGTCACCCGGACGAGCAGCCCGTTCATCCTGTTTCGATCGGCCAACCGTTTGCGGTTGGCAAGTACGAAGTCACTGTCGCCGATTTTGATCGCTTCGTTCAGGCCACGAATTACAGAACCGACGCCGAAAAAGGCAACGGCTGTTACACCTTCGAGGGCCCGGCCCGCTTGTGGAATTTTGTCGAAGGCACCAGCTGGAAGAATCCTAACTTTGAGCAGGCCTCAAACCATCCCGTCGTGTGCGTGAGCTGGAACGACGCCGT
>DKAR01000095.1 GCA_002450895.1 Proteobacteria bacterium UBA6921 | reverse complement strand
CCGCCTCAAGGCCGGCGCGGCTCCAAAGACCTCTGCGGCGCACATATCCCTGTCGATCGGTGAACCAAAACACGCCACGCCGAAATTCATCATCGACAAACTGACGAATGAATTGAACAGCCTTTCACAGTACCCCGCAACCAAGGGATTGCCGACACTGCGTCAAAGCATCGCCCAGTGGCTCACGGCACGCTTTAGTCTGCCACCCGGCAGCATGGATTCCGAACGACATGTCATCCCGGTCGCCGGCACGCGTGAAGCGTTGTTTTCATTTGCCCAGGCCATCATGGATCGCGCGACGCAGCCGCGGGTGATGATGCCGAATCCGTTCTACCAAATCTATGAGGGTGCGGCCCTCCTCGCGGGTGCGGAGCCCTACTTTCTTAATACGACACCGGCCACCAATTTTCTGCCGGATTTCGATTCCGTGTCCGATGCGGACTGGTATCGTTGCCAGCTGCTTTATATCTGCACACCCGGAAATCCAACCGGCGCGGTGCTGAGCCTCAAACAAATGCAAAAGCTGATCGAGCTGGCGGACCGCCATGACTTCGTTATTGCATCTGACGAGTGTTACAGCGAACTTTATTTTGATGAAAAACATCCACCCCCGGGATTGCTCAAAGCTGCAGCCCAGATGGGGCGTACGGACTTCAAACGCTGCGTTGTCTTTCATAGCCTTTCAAAACGATCCAATGTCCCGGGCCTGCGGTCCGGCTTTGTTGCCGGTGACGCCGACATCATCGAGAAGTTCACGCTTTACCGGACGTACCATGGGTGCGCCCTTCCGTTGTACGTTCAGGCGGCCAGCGCCGCCGCATGGGCAGACGAAGCACACGTGAAGGAAAATCGCGATCTGTACCGCGCCAAATTCGATGCGGTACTGAAGATACTGAGTCCGGTGCTGGATGTGCAGCAACCGCAAGGCGCATTTTATCTTTGGCCACGTACACCCAACGATGACCAGGATTTCGCACGCGGGTTGTTTGAACAACAGAACGTCACTGTCCTGCCGGGAAGCTATCTTTCACGCGAGGCCCACGGCGCCAATCCCGGAAAAGATCACGTTCGAATTGCGTTGGTCGCCGGTAAGGATGAATGCATCGATGCCGCGCAGCGCATTCGCGCGTATTGTGAATCACTAACTTAATCCTGACTTTCAACGACTGAAGTAAATACCTTGGAGCGACAATGACTGATATCGAAAACATCATTAACACTGCCTTCGAACGCCGCGCGGAGATCACTCCCCGCAATGTCGAAACGCACGTCAAGGAAGCTGTTTCCGAGGCCATTGCGCAACTCGACAGCGGCAAGCTGCGTGTCGCGGAAAAGAAAGGCAACGATTGGGTCGTGCATCAGTGGCTCAAGAAAGCGGTGCTGCTGTCATTTCGAATTGAAGACAACGTGTTTATGAAGGGCGGGTTCACAAACTATTACGACAAGGTTCAAGCGAAATACGCGGATTCAAGTTCCCGTGATTTCCGAGCCGGCGGCGTGCGTGTTGTTCCTCCCGCCACGGTACGCAAAGGCGCTTATATCGCCTCTGGCGTTGTGTTGATGCCGTCCTACGTGAACATCGGTGCTTACGTGGACAGCGGAACCATGGTGGACACCTGGGCAACGGTCGGCTCATGCGCACAGATCGGCAAGAACGTTCATCTGTCGGGAGGCGTCGGAATCGGTGGCGTGCTGGAGCCGGTACAGGCCGCACCGACTATCATCGAAGACAATTGTTTTATTGGCGCGCGCTCTGAAGTGGTCGAAGGCGTGATCGTCGGGGAAGGTTCCGTCATTTCGATGGGCGTGTACATCGGCCAGAGCACGCGCATTTACAATCGCACGACCGGAGAGATTTCCTACGGAAAGATTCCGCCGGGTTCGGTCGTCGTATCCGGCAACCTGCCCTCCAGCGACGGCAAGTACAGTCTTTACTGTGCGGTGATCGTAAAGCAGGTGGATGAAAAGACCCGCAGCAAGGTCGGCATCAACGAACTGCTACGCGACATCTGATCGCTTCGTGTCATTCAGCACAAGCGTGTCCTGAGGCCCGTTCGCCACACGCTTCGGCAAATTGACCGTCACAATCAGGCCGCCCACATCGGGTGATTCAATATCGATCGTGCCGCCGTGCAAGTCGACGCACTGGCGCACGATCGACAAACCCAGCCCGCTTCCGGTCGTATCGTGGCGTCCACCCCGGTAAAACCGCTGGAAGATCCGGTCTCGATCTTCCGCCGACAAGCCGGGTCCGGTGTCCACAACGCGTAACACGGCATGCTCGGGCGTGGAATCGATTTCAATTCTCACCGTGCCGCCCGCCGGCGTATAGCGAATGGCGTTGTCGACGATATTTCTGATAATCATCTGTACCGACGTTTCATCGCCGAACATCACAGGTTCGGAAATAACTTCGCACGACAGCCGGACATTTCCCGAAGTCGCTGCACCCTCCAGTTCGCGAACGATTTCTTCCGCCAGAACATTCAACATCAACGGCACCCGCTGCACATTGGCAAGATTGGCATCCCATCGCGCGAGGGTGAGCAACTGCTGCACAAGTCGAGACATCTTCTTTGTTGCGGTCTTGATCGACGACAACGCACCGCTGCGAACACTTTCGTCGGTCGTCAGCAAGGCCACTTCAGTCTGCGCGGCAATTCCGGCAAGTGGGGTGCGCAGTTCGTGCGCCGCATCTGCGGTAAACCGCTTGGCGCCCTCAAAGGCCGTCGAGAGTTGCGCCAATAACCGGTTCACCGACTGAACCACCGGCTGCGTCTCTTCCGGAATCGAACTGTCGCTGATCGGGCTAAGGTCACGAGGATTGCGTCGCGCGACGGTCCCCGCAACGGCATGCAATGGTCGGAGGGCCCGTCCAACGCCCCACCAGGTCAGCAGTCCGATGATTGGCGCAACAATCAACAAAGGAGCAATGGCACGTATCGCCGCACTCGCAATAAGATCTTCGCGAATGCTGTCATGCTCGCCGACGTAAACGGTGATCAGCGTTCGCGGTTCGGTGATGGAATACACACGCCAGGGTTCATAATTGACCACCGTAGAATTGAATCCGTTCGCCAAGTTGGAAAGCGGTACCGCCGGCGAATTTTTTGATCTCAGTGCGAGCCGTTCGCCGTTGATCCAGACCTGAAATGCCAGACGCAGTCCGAATTGATCGCGGATGCCGGAGCGGTCGTACATTTCGAGCGTGTTGGCAGTGTCGTCCCCACGCGCAATGAGTTCTTCCTCGAGTTCATGTTCGCTCATCGTCATTACGATTCGCGCCACCTGCTCCAGCTGCGCATCCAGCAAATGTTCAGTGTCGCGACGACTGTCGATATAGGAAACGATGGTGGTCGCGACCCAACCGAGCGAAAACACCGAGAGGGTTACGATTAAAAGACGGCGCCGTATTGACGGTGCCATGAGCGAGTCCTGAAAGGTCGATTGTGGGGACCCGGCTACTCTACCATGTAGCCGAACCCGCGCTTCGTCACGATGAAGTCTTCTCCGAGCTTCTTTCGCAGATTGTGGATATGAACGGTGACGGTATTGCTTTCCACTTCGTCACCCCACGAATACAGGAAATTTTCCAACCGTTCGCGCGATACCGGCTTTCCCTTGTTTTCGAGCAAGGTCCGCAACACGACAAACTCGCGAGGAGAAATATTGACGTCGGATCCGTCGAACGTGACCGCCATCGTCGCGGGGTCCAGCGTCACCGGACCGTGGGACAGGTTCGGCGTCGGGCGCTGATGGCTGCGACGCTCCAGCGCGCGCATGCGCGCCGCTAATTCGTCGAGCTCAAATGGCTTTACGAGGTAATCATCCGCACCGGAATCCAGACCGGCGACCCGCTCAGGAAGCGCGTCGCGCGCCGTAATGATAATGACCGGCGTGCTGTCATTCCGACTCCGGATCGTTCGCAGCAGGGTCATACCATCAATTCGGGGCAAGCCGAGGTCGAGCAAATACAGGCTGTATTCGGCGGAGTCGAGTGCCTGGCGCGCTTAGTCGCCGGTCTGAAACCAGTCCACGGCATAGCCCTTGAGGCCGAGCCACGTCTGAATTCCATTCCCCAACATCGCGTCGTCTTCTGCCAGCAAAATACGCATAGGGAGCCCACCCAACTTCTCGTACGGAAGGTGCTATTTTGTGCGGATTGGCCGCAAAAAAAAAGGATGGGATACTCCTTTTTTTCAGGAATATCCCATCCTAACTCACGACAGGATTGGTCTATCACAGCGCATCCAAATGTGCTGTATGTCGTGACAGATGGGTCAAAAAGCTGCTGCCAAACAATCACAACGCGGCTATGCGGACCTAAGGCGCCAGTACCGTCATAATGGGCCACCGGCACAACCGACGATGTATGTTTCAGCGGTTTGAACTTTAGAAGTGGCGAGGTTAAGGAAACGTTAGCTTCAAGAAGATAGTTATGGCAGGGACGAAATCATCACAAAAACGTTTGTGCACGGATCGCTCGTTCTGTGAAACCGAGCGCAGTTCTCTACAATATGCGCTGACTCACTCATAAAGAATATTGGAAAAAATGTCTGAAACGCTTGAACTCACCAAGGAATTAATTCGCCGCCCGTCCGTCACTCCGAAAGACGAAGGTTGCCAGGATTTGATGATCGCGCGACTCGAAGCCATCGGTTTTCGTACAGAACGGCTGCAATTTGAAGACGTCACGAATTTCTGGGCACGGCGCGGCGATGCATCGCCGGTCGTTTGCTTCGCCGGTCACACCGACGTCGTTCCTCCCGGCCCACTGAATCAATGGACTTCGCCTCCGTTTGAACCGCAGATACGTGATGGCGTCCTTTACGGCCGTGGTGCTGCCGATATGAAAGGCAGCCTCGCCGCGATGGTCACTGCATGTGAACGCTTCGTTGCGGCACATCCCAAACATCGCGGCTCGATTGCGTTCCTGATTACATCCGACGAAGAAGGAGCGGCAATCAACGGAACCGTAAAAGTCGTTGAGCACCTTGAGAAACGCAAAGAGAAGATCGACTTGTGCCTGGTCGGAGAACCCTCCTGCGTGCACGCGCTGGGTGATTGCGTGAAGATCGGTCGCCGCGGATCCCTCAATGGAATTCTTAAAGTGAAAGGCATTCAGGGTCACGTCGCCTACCCGCAGCGTGCCGACAACCCTATCCATCGGTTTGCACCCGCTCTCGCGGAACTCACCGGAATTGAGTGGGACCAGGGCAACAAACACTTCCCGCCGACCAGTTTCCAGATTTCGAATATTCACGCGGGCACCGGCGCCAACAATGTCATCCCGGGTGAACTCGACGTGGTATTCAATTTCCGGTTTTCCACCCAGCTCACTCCCGAACAAATGCGCGTGCGCGTCGAACATCTGCTGCAACGCCACAATCTCAATTACGAAATTCAGTGGGCGGTATCCGGCAAGCCTTTTCTCACAGCGCCGGGCGAACTGATGGATGCGGTCGGTGGCGCGATCAAAACCGTCACAGGTCTGGATCCGGAACTTTCCACGGCCGGCGGCACGTCGGACGGACGATTCATCGCGCCGACCGGCGCCCAGGTCGTGGAACTTGGGCCCCTGAACGCCTCGATCCACAAGATCAACGAATGCGTGAACGTCGCTGAGCTCGACCAGCTGTCCGAAATTTACGAGCGAATGTTGGAAGGACTGCTTGCCTGAAGGTCCACACGGGCCCCAAATGCCAGCGGCAGGGAAATTTCAAATGCAGTTCTGGCTCCGGACGAGCTGTGAATTGCAATCGCACCACCGTGTTGGTCCACGATCCAGCGCGTGATTGCCAATCCGAGCCCGGTGCCCCCGGTGTCGCGTGAACGCCCCGTATCCACGCGATAGAATCGATCAAAGATTTGCGCGTGGTGCTCAGGCGCGATTCCAGGTCCGGAATCCTGCACGACAATCCGGACGTGGTTTCCGGAACGTTCCACAGAAACTCTTATCGCTCCCTGCGCGGGCGTGTACTTCAACGCGTTGTCGATCAAATTCATCAGCGCTTGCCGCAGCAGAGATGGATCAGCATCAACATCCAGCGCGGCCGCGTCAGGCATCGACAGATGCTGCTGCTTTTCTTCGGCAAGGGGACGCAGGCATTCGACGACGTCGCGCGCCAATGCAGTTACATCGAAACACTGGATTCGCAACCGCGCGCGCCCGGATTCCATGCGCGAAAGTGTTAGCAGGCTGTCGACAAGGCGGGACAGTCGCGTGCTTTCTTCCAGCATGCTGCCGATGACTTCGCGATACTCCGTGTTACTTTTTGCTTCCTCCAAACCGACTTCGCCCACGCTACGCAATACCGCGAGCGGGGTGCGCAGTTCGTGCGCCGCATC
>DKAR01000139.1 GCA_002450895.1 Proteobacteria bacterium UBA6921 | reverse complement strand
TTCATCGGCGGATTATAACGGCGGGTTGTTAAGGAAGCACTCGCCGAATGCGCGCTAAGCCCCTCAAAACGCTAGAGCATAAAATGCTCAGCGGTGCGACCGACATGCGGCTCGGCCCACCGTTAAGGCACACTGGAGCCAACCGATATCTACCCCATGTCCAAAATCGCTCCGTTCTTGCTCGTTTTGACCGCGCTGGCGCCACTCTCCGTCGATACCGCTTGGGGCGGCGAGGCGCGCCCCGGCTTGCTGCGCGACCAGCAGCTCGCGTTCGACGGCCAAACTCGAACCTATGACCTCTATCTGCCCAGGGAACCGGGGCCGTCCCCGCGCCCACTCGTCCTGCTGCTCCACGGGCATCTCGGCGATGCCGACGTCATGACCGGCGAAAACCGCAAAAAGGCGCCTTACAAGGTCTGGCTGCAAATTGCCGAGCGGGAAAAGTTGATCGTTGTCGTTCCGGACGGGGACTACGGCTCGGATAAAAACCGCGGCTGGAACGACTGCCGCGCCGANNCAATCCCACGACAGACGACGTTTTGTTCCTCAACAATCTGATTGAGAACGTAGCGGAGAAATATCCGGTCGATCGAACCCGTTTGTTCGTCACCGGCACTTCCAACGGCGGCAACATGACCTACCGGATGGCGCTGGAGTCCCCAATCCGGTTCGCTGCGTATGCGCCGGTCGTGGCCGCCCTTCCGAAAAATAACGAATGTGATGCGCCGAGGGAGCCGGTATCGATTCTCATCATGAACGGAACACTGGATCCGCTCCTGCCCTACAATGGCGGCCAGGTCGCGAAGAATGACCGCCATGGGCGCGGCGAAGTAATTTCCACCGCAGAAACCGTCGCGTTCTGGCTCAGGCAGGATCAGATTACAAACAGTCCCGACGTGCTCGATCTTCCTGATGTGGATGCCAAGGACGGAAGCCGCGTTCACGTTGAACGATATTCCGGCGGGAAAGACGACACCGAAGTGGTGTTGTATGAAGTTCGCGGCGGCGGGCACACGGAGCCCAGTCTGGCGGAACACTACGGCCGGCTATATCGCTTCATCGTCGGCCCGCAGAATCATGACGTCGAAATGGCCGAAGAAGTCTGGAAGTTCTTCCAGAACAAAAAGCGCTGATGCTGTGACTATTACGTAATCGCGAACGACGCGGACTATTCAAACATTGCGGTATCGCCGCGGCCGCGCCGCACGACAACCGGAACCGGTCCGCTCAAATCCACTACGGTGGTGATTTCCGGCGCACAGTATCCGCTATCGACAATGGCATCCACCTTGTGGCGCAACCGGGTTTTGATTTCGTCGGGCTCGGTCAATGGCAGTTCGTCGCCCGGCATATGGAGCGTCGTACTGATCATCGGCTCACCCAGTGTCGCGAGGATCGACTGCGTAATCTCGTGCTCGGGAACGCGTATTCCGATCGTTTTTCGTTTTGGATGCTGAAGGCGGCGTGGGACTTCGCGCGTCGCGTCCAGAAGAAAGGTGTACGGGCCCGGTGTCGTGGCGCGCAGCAACCGGTAGGCGCTGTTGCTGACCTGGGCGTAGACCGCAATTTCTGACAGATCGCGGCAAACCAGGGTCATGTTGTGCTTCTCGTCGAGCTGGCGAATGTCGCGAATCCGCTCCACCGCCGATTTGTCGCCAATGTGACAGGCCAAGGCGTAGCTGGAGTCCGTCGGGTAAACAATCACCCCGCCCTCGCGAACGATTTCCACCACTTGCGTGACCAGGCGCAACTGGGGGTTTACGGGATGTATTTCAAAATACCTCAGCATTTCAAGACTCGTTTTCGGGACGGTGAAACCGAAATGTGTTAGATTTTGCGGCCCACAGTCGGCGAAGGATCGTCGGCGGGCGGTACCATAACCCAGCGATTGTTACTTTGACAGCATGAAGTTCCTGTTTGATTTCTTTCCGGTCCTGCTTTTTTTCGTAGCCTACAAGGCCAAGGACATTTACTGGGCAACCAGTGTGGCCATCGGCGCGTCCATTTTTCAGGTGACCTACATGTGGGTCCGCCACCGGCGCATCGAAAAAATGCATTGGATCACGCTGGGACTTATTGTCGTCTTCGGCGGGCTGACCTTGATACTGCAAAATGAAATGTTCATCAAATGGAAGCCTACTGTACTGAACTGGTTGTTCGCGGTGGTCTTCCTGGGCAGCCAGTTCATCGGGAAAAAGAATCTGGCGGAGCGCATGCTGGGCGCAAACTTCACGCTTCAGGCGCGGCAATGGTTGCACGTGAATCTCAGCTGGGTCGCTTTCTTCATCTTTCTTGGCGCCGCCAACCTGTACGTGATGTACAACTTTGACACCGACGTCTGGGTCGATTTCAAACTTTTCGGAATGATGGGACTCACCATCGCGTTCGTATTCATTCAGGCGTTGTTGCTGGGCCGCTACATGAAGCCGGAAGAACCTTCGGCGGATGAAGAACGAAAGGAATAACTACGATGTGGTACGCCATCGTCGCCGAAGATAATGAAAACAGTCTGGATCGCCGGTTGAAAGCCCGACCCGATCACCTCAAACGCCTCGAGCTATTGAAATCCCAGGGGCGCCTGATGCTTGCGGGACCGTTTCCCGCGATCGACTCGCCTGATCCGGGTTCGGCAGGATTCACCGGCTCGCTCATCATCGCGGAATTTTCGTCGCTCGATGAGGCCAGGCAATGGGCCAACGCCGACCCGTACATCGCACACGATGTCTATCGTAACGTCACGATCAAGCCATTTCGGAAAACGCTGCCGTGACGGGCGATCGCGTCGAACGCATTCGTGCAAGACTCGCGGACGCGTTCACACCCGTCTCCTTGGAAATCATCGACGACAGCCACAAACATGCAGGGCATGAAGGCGCAAAGTCCGGCGGCGGACACTTTCGCGTCATGCTGGTCGCAAACGCGTTCGAAGGAAAATCGCCGCTGCAACGACACCGCATGATCTACGCGGCGCTCGGAAAAGAACTGGAAGGCGAGATCCACGCGCTAAGCATCAAGGCTTACACTCCCGGCGAAACTTCCACCGGTTAATGCCCCATTACCCATCGTTCAACATCAAGCAAAAGAGAGGATAAAAAATGCTTTCGTTTTATTCGCGCCTCGGCGCCGTAGTACTCGTCACCCTCGCGACCTCGATCGCCAATGCGGCGCCCACGGATGTTCTGGCTACCGTCAATGGAACCTCGATTACCCAACGCATGCTGGAAATCTATGCGAAGCAGCGCGGCGTCGAAGATCTTTCCAACCTTCCCGCTGACAAAAAGGGACAGTTGGTGGATGAACTGATCAACCGCGAACTGTTGTATCGCGCGGCGACGACCGCCAAGCTCGACAAAAATGCGGAAACGAGCGCGGAACTGGAAAGCGCCAAGCTCAACATTCTGGCGGGCGCCGCCGTTCGCACTCATCTGGACAAACAACCGGCGATTACGGACGAAACACTGAAAAAGGACTATGACACGCTGACCAAGGAAAGCGCTGGCAAGGAATACAAGACGCGCCACATTCTGGTTGATTCCGAAGACAAGGCGAACGGCCTGATCGCGGAACTCGACAAAGGCGCTGACTTCGCCAAACTGGTTGAAACCAATTCAAAGGCCGGCGTCGAAGGTGGCGAACTCGAGTGGTTTCAACCGAACGATATGGTGAAGTCTTTTGCCGATGCCACGGCCGCGCTTGAAAAAGGCAGCTACACAAAGAAACCCGTGCAAACCCAATACGGCTGGCATGTTATCCAGTTGATGGATGTCCGGGATGTCACGCCTCCACCGTTCGATGAAGTCAAAGACAAGCTGCGCATGCGCGCCCGTAATACGGCGATTGAGTCTTACCTGAAGACGCTGCGCGAAAAGGCGAAGATCGAAAAGAAGTAAGCTGGATGGTTAGAACGTCTTCCCCACGAAGGAGTGGGGAAGACGTTGACTGAGTACGAACGCGTTACGGGAAATCTTTCTTGGATACCGTCTTGGCTGTTACAGGGACGTCCGCGGTGCCAGAAAACACGATCGCTTCAGATGTCCCCGGAAGATCTTTTTCCGCATCACAGGTGAATGACACGGTATAGGTGCCCGGTTCAAGGAACGCGGCCTTGTACGTATACTTGCCATCACTATCCATTTTGACGATAGCCGTCGTGACCGGATCGGGATCGGTGCCATCCACATCGTCCGGCGTCACGCCTGCGCCCGAGAACACATAAACCGCCGGCGTGCAGTCCGTAACTATCAGGTCTGTCGCGATTTCACCCGCGATTGCTCCGGCCGACATGTTGTCGACGATTCGCAATGTCGGGCGCAGCAAATATCCGTTGGCACTTTCGTGCACGGATTTGCGCAGGTCGAAATCGATCGTGAAGTCAGATGTGCCACCCGAAGCGACGGTAAATCCTCGGTTCAATTTCAATCCGGTCTGATCCGCGCTTGGAATCGTCAGCTCGAATTCAGAACCGTCCTTCATGACAATATAGGTATCTTCAGTACCGGCGGTATCGACCATCAGGCGAATCCACTGATAGTTGCCGGATTGCAGCTCGTAACCCGCGAGCAGTTTCTCGCTCTTGCCGGAATTCATGTCCATCAGGTCGATCTGCAATGGAAGGGATTTGGCGCAAACCGTCTTGCTGACGACGCGCTTCGTCGGATCCACAGCGTCTTCGCAGTAATACAACGTTGCGTTCTTGTTGTCGCTACCGTGAATTTCCAAGCCACTGATCTGCACATAAACGTGTTCCGCCAAATCCACGGGCGCATCCGTGATTTGCAGCGACAGCCGCCCGGTGGAGCTCAGCGCGTTGTCATCACAACCGTTCATCCCGCCAGCAACCCCCGCAGCCATCACCAATGCTGCGATTTGAACTTTCCTTTCCATAATTTTTCGACCTCAAACGATGCTCCCGATTTGGAGCGTTGGTATTTTGATCCCAAATTCGCCCGTCGGGCAGTGTCAGCGCACAAAACTGCGTGGTAATTCGCATCGGCCGCGGCCGAGTGACAGCAGTATCACGACAAAATTGTGGCGTACTTGGCGAATCAGACTGACCGCGTTGGCATGACTCGTTCTAAGCGAGCAGCTTCAATAATGCGGCTTCGTCTAATATTTCGACCCCCAACTCGCGGGCTTTATCGGCTTTTGACCCGGGGTCCGCCCCGACGATCACATAATCCGTTTTCTTCGAAACGCTTCCGGAGACCTTTGCGCCACGCTGCTGAAGCTTCACCTTCGCCTCGTCACGGGACATCGCGTCCAATGTTCCCGTAATGACAAACGTCTTGCCTGCGATCGCAGATTCAGCGGGCCGTTCCACTTCAGGCCAATGGATACCGGCAGAAACCAGTTTCTCAATGACCTTGCGGTTGTGCGCTTCGCTGAAAAAGGACGCAATGCTCTGCGCCACGACAGGACCGATATCGGGAACCTGCTGCAGCGCTTCAGCATCCGCATGGATCAGAGGCTTCAAGTCGCCGAAGTGTTGGGCCAGGCCAAGCGCAGTCGCTTCACCAACGTTGCGTATGCCGAGTGCGTACAGGAATCGCGGCAGCGTCGTCGCTTTGCTGGCCTCGATGCCGTCGACCAAATTTTGTGCCGATTTCTCGCCCATGCGCTCGAGATCAGCCAGCTGCTTCATGGTGAGCGCATAGATGTCAGACACGTTGTGCACCAACTCCGTATCCACAAGCTGATCGATCAGTTTGTGTCCCAGCCCCTCGATGTCCATGGCGCGACGCGACGCAAAGTGCGCGATGGCGCCCTTGCGCTGTGCGGCGCACACTAATCCACCAGTGCAGTAGGCAATTGCTTCACCTTCCTCACGCACAATGTTGGATCCGCACACCGGACAATGGGTGGGCATGTGAAATTTTTTCGCGCCTTGCGGACGCCGCGACAAAACGACACCCGCCACTTCCGGGATGACATCGCCTGCGCGGCGAACGATGACCGTGTCGCCGACGCGCACATCCTTGCGGTCAATTTCATCCTGGTTATGCAAGGTTGCATTGGTGACGGTGACACCGCCGACAAATACCGGCTCGAGGCGCGCAACGGGTGTAATGGCGCCCGTGCGTCCCACCTGGACATCGATACCCAGCAAACGGGTGGATTCTTCCTGCGCTGGAAATTTATGCGCCAACGCCCACCGCGGCGCCTTGGCCACGAAGCCCATGGCCTGCTGTTGCTCAAGCGCGTTGAGTTTGTAAACGACACCATCGATTTCAAACGGCAGCCCGTCCCGGCGCGCTTGCATCCGCGCGTAATAATCGAGACATCCCTTCTCACCACGGACGACTTCCAGTTCACTGGAAATGCGCACACCCCACTTTTTCAATTGCTCCAACGTCGCGCTCTGCGTAGCGGGTAGGTCCCAGCCCTCTACGTGGCCGATGCCGTAGCTGACAAATTCCAGATTGCGTTGCGCCGTGATGCGCGGGTCGAGCTGGCGCAGTGCGCCCGCTGCGGCGTTGCGCGGATTGGCGAACAACTTTTCATCGTTTTCTGCTTGCCGCCTGTTCAACGCGGCAAACGCGGCCCGTGTCATGTAGACCTCGCCGCGCACTTCCAGTCGCGGCGGATAATCCTGGTCGATCAAGCGCAGCGCAATACTCGGGATCGTCCGCACGTTCTGTGTGACATCCTCACCGGTCGTTCCATCGCCGCGCGTCGATCCCTGAACGAGCAACCCCTTTTCATACACCAGGCTGATGGCAAGTCCATCCATCTTGGGTTCCGCAGTGAACTCGCACTCCTCGCTGTTCATTCGCTCCTGAATGCGACGTACGAAGTCATCCACCTCTTCGTCGGAGAACGCATTGTTCAGCGACAGCATGGGAACCCGATGCCGGACCTTGGCGAACTCCTCCAGCGGTGCACCGCCCACGCGTTGCGTCGGCGAGTCAGGTGTTATGAGCTCGGAATGGGCCTGCTCGATCTCCTGAAGCTCGCGCATCAGGCGGTCGTACTCCGCGTCCGGAATTTCCGGGTCATCGAGCACGTAATAGCGATAGTTGTGGTAATTGATTTCGTCGCGCAGCTTCGCAGCACGATCTTTAGGCGTGGAGTGCTTGGACATGTCTAGATGAAATGTCGGCCCAGGGGTCCGATGGGATTTTCAGGAATTCTACATGGAACCACGACCGGATCCGCGCGGAATGCTTTCAAAATGCAGGCATGCCCTACGGGCGCTCCCCCGCACTGAATCCGGACGATTCATGAACGGCGGCCGAAAAATCCCGCGCCAGCAATTGCTCGCGTATTTCACGGGCGCGCAGCGGTGGCATCGGTTCACGATTTTCATCGCATACGGTTCCGCCAAGGCGAACCGCAATTGAACCGGCGCACTCATTCATGGCATCGAATGCCTCGCTCGCGGCAATGGGACCGGGAACCTGCATGAACAGGGACAGGCCGGGGGTTGAATACGTGCTCAACGCATCGCGATCGAATGTTCCGGGCTTTACCATGCTCGCGACGCTGAACACCGGTTCACGCTTGCCGGAGTCATTGACGTCATTCAGATTGAAAAATCCCATGTCGCCCAGCTCGAGCCCCAATTTCTCCAATGTTCGTTGTATCGACTCGCCGCGGAACGGAAAACCCGGACGCGCGACGACGTTGAGCACGATGACTTGCTCAGCGATGCGCGGCGTGGTCACAGTCTCAGAACTGGCAACGTTGTCCGGGGCAGGTTCGACCACGGATTTTTCGGTGATTTCGTCACCACGAATGTTCGGCGCGTCATCGTGTTTCATTACGAATGCCGGAATTCTGCTTGATGACGGGTCGGGATCCGGAAACAGCAGTTTGTCGTCGTGGTCATCGCGAATTTTGACCTCGAAGGAAACATCTTCCGAAGCGTCACCATCGCCCAAACCTGCACCGTCGTTCAGCGATGGCTCAACGCGCAAGTCCCGCGACCGTTTGTTCTGACGCTGGTTAATCCAACTCAACAAGTAAACAACGATTACGGCAAGAACGCTGATTACAATCAGACTGAGACGTAAGTCATTCATCGCGACCTCCCACCCTCGGTTGCCCTATTCATCACCAACGCTGTCACCATCCGCCGGCTCGAATCACTTCGAGAACAGACGTGCTCCGCTGCATATTTAGTCCGCCGTGACCGTTCGATCCTGCGCCCATGTGCGCAGGTTGCTGATCTGTTCAGACATCACCACCGACAGCGGTCGTGTTTGCCGAATTTCCTCCAGCACATGATCCATCTGCGTATCGCGGCCTTCCGCGTGTGCACTATATCTCGCCGCGACCACCGCCTGTTCAATTTCAGCCCCGGNNTGCAGGTGGATTGAAAAGATCTCCCCGCGCACTTCCTCGGTGGGGAGATCAACGAAAAAGATTTCATCCATACGGCCCTTTCGCACCAGTTCCGGAGGCAAGGACGTGATGTCATTCGCCGTCGCCACGATAAAGACCGCGGCCTTGTTCTCGGCCATCCAGGTCAGTAACGTCGCGAGAACGCGTTTGGACGTTCCGCTGTCCTGGTCGCCACTGGCCACGCCCTTTTCGATCTCATCGCACCAAAGCACGCAGGGCGCCATCAGCTGCGCCATTTTCAGGGCTTCGCGAATGTTTCGCTCGGTCTCGCCAAAATACTTGTTGTAGAGCGTGCCGAAATCGAGCCGCAGCAACGGCACGCCCCACATGCCGGCAACGGCTTTCGCCGCAAGGCTCTTGCCACCACCTTGGACGCCCAACAGCATGATTCCTTTCGGGGTGTCGAAGCCATCTTTCGGATGGATGAAATGATCGCGCCGCCGCTCCAGCCACGCTTTGAGCTTGCGCAGCCCACCGACTTCGGAAAACTTGGCCGTGTCATACTCAAAAGCGATTACGCCGTCCTGTCCGAGCAACTCGAATTTTGCTTTCGTGGCTTGCGGAAGATCGTTTTGTGTAATGGCGCCGTCGTCGAAAATGGCGTTGCGAATAAGCCTTTTCGCATCGGAAAAAGTCAGCCCCAGCAGGTTACGCACGAGGCTGTTTACCGTATCGCGATCCGCACGGACCTTTTGACCCGCGTTGCGCAGCGAAAACACCTTTGCCTCTTCCTCAACGAGCTGTTCGATGGCCGCGCTGTCGGGCATCGAAAGTTCAAAGCGCGCCGCGTAGCGCTGAATCTCGGAAGGAATCGTCATCGCGTGACTCACGAGAACGATCGTGTGCCCTAACGATCCGTACTCGATGGCCACTTCTTTAAGCAACCGGACATGCAATGCTTCGCTGAGATAGGGATGGAAATCGAGAAGAGCAAACAAGGAGGGCTTGCGCTCGCGTTTGATTGCGCGCAGCGCGGCCTCTGGATCGTTACTGTTCGCGACGCCTTGTCTTACCTGGCCATGCTGGGTCGCGGGCAAGCCATCGATCGTCCACGTGGCGGAACGATCCCCTTCATGTGCTATACCGTCGGATGCGGACCAGGAACGGAATTGCAACCCCAGCTCGGTCGCGACCTTTTTGAGAAGGCTCAACGCACGCTCTTCTTCGTGCGTTTCCAGCGCAATCAGCGGAACACGCGATTTCAGCAGGAGCGTCAGATCATGGCTGTCGTTCATCGTTTCGCCTTACAGCTCCACGTTGGCCGGAACCCTTCACCAGTGCCCGTGCTTCCAGAGATACCCCTTTCGTATCTGTTTTTTTGCGCTACATCGCCGCCATGCGTACAGCTTCATCGACATCAACGGCGACGAGTCGGGAGACGCCCGGCTCATGCATGGTCACGCCATTGAGCTGATCAGCGAGTTCCATGGTGTTCTTGTTATGCGTGATGAAGACGAACTGTACGCGCTGTGACATTTCGCGCACCAGATTGCAGAAACGACCGACGTTCGCTTCGTCGAGTGGTGCATCGACTTCGTCCAGCATGCAGAACGGTGCCGGGTTCAGCTCGAAAATCGAGAACACCAATGCGACCGCCGTCAGCGCTTTTTCACCGCCGGACAACAGATGAATCGTGCTGTTGCGCTTGCCGGGCGGGCGCGCCATGACCGTTACGCCCGCATCCAGCAGATCTTCGCCGGTCATTTCCAGATAGGCCGTACCGCCACCGAACAGGCGCGGGAATTTCTCCTTGAAGCCCATGTCGATGCGATCGAAGGTTTCCTTGAACCGGTCGCGTGTCTCGCGATCGATCTTGCGAATCGCGTTCTCGAGCGTGGTCAGCGCCTCGGTCAGATCGTTGAACTGCGCATCGAGATAGACCTTGCGTTCGCTGCCTTCCTTGAATTCGTCGATTGCGGCCAGGTTGATGGCGCCCAGGCGCTGGATCTGCGCGGTGACGCGATCGACGCTTTCCTGCCACACATCGAGCACCGCTTCCGGCGGCAGTGATTCAATCACCGTCGCCAGCACGAAACCGGATTCGGTCAATTGCTCTTCGATCGTCTGGCGACGCACGCGCAGTTCCTGCACACTCATGCGGGCGTTTTCCAATCCGGAACGCACCTGCTGCGATTCCTGCTCGACCTGCTGCCGCTGCGCCGTGTATTCGCGCATTGCGTGATCGATCTCCTCAACCACGCGGCGCGCTGCCGTAAGCTCGCTCTGCACGCCGACGCGCAGTTCGAGCTGTTGATCGAGCTCCGTGCGCAGCTGCTGCATCGGCGCTTCGCTTTCGTCCAGCTGGCGCTTCAAGTCATCCGCCCGTGTCGTCAGCTGATTCAGCTGCGTCTGTATGCGTTCGATGCTCTGACGTGCAGACGCCAGCGTCGTGCGTGCCGACTGCACCTTGAGACGCAGCTCTTGCGCCGCATCGCGATCCGCGCGCGCTTGCGCGCGTGCCTGATCCAGCTGTGTGCGCAGTTGCTCGCGTTGTTGCTCCAGTTCAACGCGGCGCGTACTGAAGCTTTCCATCCGATCCAATGTTTCCTGGAGACGACGCCGGGCCAGCAGCAATTCCTCTTCACCCTGCGTCGAATGGGATTCCAGTTCACGCAGCTCGTCGGCAATCTGCGCATAGCGCGCACGCATCTGCTCCATGCGGGCCTGCAAACCGCTGAGTTCGGACTGCGCGTCGGCGCGACGACGGTGCAACTGATTCAACTGGATTTGCAGGGATTCGCGATTCCCTTCCAGTTCGCGCAAACGCTCGCGCCCGGTTTCCAGCGACTGGATCAATTCCGCTTCGCGCGTTTCCAGCGTTCCACGTTCGGTACTAAGTTCTTTCAATTCATGTTCGCGCTGCAACACACCGGCCTTTTCATCCGGATCGCGTGCCACGCGCAACCAGCCGTTGCCCATCCAGATGCCGTCACGCGTGATAACGGACTCGTGTGCCTGCAACTGCGAACGAAGCTGCAATGCGTCGTTCAGCGATTCCGCGACATAGATTCCTGCCAGCAGTGAGTCCATGCGCCACGGTGCAGTGACCAGAGTGAGCAAGGGCGTCGCCAACGCATGCTGCGCTGGTGGAATGACGGCCTGGGTATCAAACAGTGCCACCGATCCCTTGGTGAGTTCTTCAAGATGCGTGGCAAATGGGTCCATGCCGTCGACGCACACGGCTTCCAGATAGAATCCGAGCACCGTTTCAACGGCGCGTTCCCAGCCCGACTGCGCTTCGACGCCCTGCGCCAGTCGTGTGGCTTCTTTCAGGCCACGGTGGTCAAGCCAGTCGGTAACAGCACCATGTCGCTTGCCCAGTGCAGCCTGTTGCAAAGCCTCGAGCGAGGCATGCCGCCCACGCAATGTTTGCAGGCGATTGCGCGCCTGATCCAGTTCGGTGGTGGCGCGATGATTGTCGTCGCGCTGTTCATTAATCTGTTTGAGCTGGAGCTGCAGCTGTTCCTGTTCGATCGATGTCTCCGCCTCGAACTGTTCGCACTGCATTTCCAGCTCGCCGATTCGCTTTTCCTGCGCACTCGGATCGATGCGTGAATGCTCTTCAGAAAGTCGCTGGCGCCGCTGCGCAAGCTGCAGCATACGGTCGTCGACATGCTTGATGTGCGTGCGTTCGACTTCGGCGGCCTTGGTGGCATCGGCGGATTCACGTTGGAAGGCATCCCACACGGCCTGCACGTCCTGCACCGCCNNCGCCTGTTCCGCCTGGGTGAGCGCATCGCTGGAAAGCTGTTCGGTTCGCAGCGCCTGTTCGAGCGCCGGTTCGTTTGCGGCGAGCAAACCCTCCTGCTCCGCGATCTGGCGCTGATCCACTTCAAAGTGCGTGCGCGCCTGCGTCAACTCGCGCTCGGTGTTTTCAATATCCTGCTGCAGCTGTGCGCGGCGGTCTTTCAGGTGCTGGATGTTCTGCTCGAGCTTCGCAATCTCGGCGCCCACGCTGTAGAAGCGCCCCTGCACTTCATTGAACTGATCGGTCTTCTCGATGTGGTCCTGGCGCAGCTTTTCAATTTCCGCTTCGACATTGCGCAAGTCTGCAACCAGTTTTTCGTAAGCCGTGTCCTGCTCCGCGATGCCGCGTTCCTGGTTGTGGAACTGCTCATCGAGTGCGCGCCAACGCAGCGCCTGCAATTGTGAACGCAGTGTGCGTTCTTCTTCTTTGAGCTCTTTGTATTTCTCTGCAGTCCTCGCCTGACGTTGCAAATGTCCAAGCTGCTTGTCGAGTTCGGTGCGCAGATCGTTCAGCCGATTCAGGTTCTCGTTGGTATGGCGTATGCGGTTTTCTGCTTCGCGGCGGCGTTCCTTGTACTTGGAGATACCCGCGGCTTCTTCGATGAACAGGCGCAGGTCTTCCGGTTTCGCTTCGATCAGCCGCGAGATCATGCCTTGCTCAATGATCGCGTAGCTGCGCGGCCCGAGACCCGTGCCGAGGAAGACGTCGGTGATGTCTTTGCGGCGGCACTTGGCGCCATTCAAAAAGTAGGTCGAGGTCCCATCGCGCGAGACCTGGCGCTTAATCGATATTTCGGTGTACTGCGCGTATTGTCCGCCCAACCGTCCTTCCGAGTTATCGAACACCAGCTCGATTGACGCCTGCCCGACCGGCTTGCGCGCGGAGGAACCGTTGAAAATCACGTCCGCCATTGAGTCGCCGCGCAAGTGCTTTGCGGAGCTCTCGCCCATCACCCAGCGCACAGCGTCAATAATGTTCGACTTGCCGCAGCCATTGGGCCCGACGATGCCGACAAGATTGCTGGGGACAGTGAAGGTGGTGGGGTCGACGAAGGATTTGAAGCCGGAAAGCTTGATTTTGTTTAACCGCATAGCACCTTCGTGTTCATGAGGTTGGACGGAAGCGGTAGAATTTGGCGCACCTTACCATAGAGAAAATCGGATGCCTACCCAGCCTTCCAAGCAGCTTGAAACCTTTCCGAACCCCGCTCCGGAGCGCGATTACACGATCCGGATGAAGATCCCGGAATTCACCTGTCTTTGCCCAAAAACTGGCCAGCCGGACTTCGCCACTTTTCATATCGAATATGTGCCGGACCAGATCTGCATTGAACTGAAATCACTGAAAATGTACTTCTGGTCGTTCCGCAACGAAGGCGCTTTTCACGAAGCCGTGACCAACCAGATCCTCGCCGACCTGGTCAAAGCGTGCTCACCGCGGTTCATGCGCCTGACCGGCGACTTCAATGTGCGCGGCGGCATCTACACCACCGTGATTGCGGAGCACCGCAAAACGGGTTGGGCGGCACCGACCCGAGTTGAGCTTCCTTAACGTCCCGGCAGAGCTGGTAACAAAATGACCAAACCCACCCACGGCGATCTTTATCTCGGCATCGATGTGGGAACCTCCGGATGCCGCGCCGTGGCGATTGATCGCGAGGGCCGCGAAATCGCCCATGCGGTGACGCCGCTACCGTCCAGCCGCCGCGATGGCGCGGCTGTTGAACAAGATTCGGGGCCCTGGTGGGAAGGACTGACCCGAGTGGTTCACGAAGTTGGGCGGCACGTCAGCTTGGCACACGTTCGCGCGCTCGCCGTCGATGCAACCTCGGGCACTGTCTTGCTGGGCGATGCGCACGGAAACGCGCTCACGTCCGCGCTGATGTACAACGACAATCGCGCGGTACAAGAAGCGGCGATGCTCAAGCAAGTCGCGCCCCGCGACACCGCGGCGCACGGAACGGCCTCCGGGCTGGCGAAATTGCTCTGGCTGCAGTCGCACTCCGAGACAACTAAAGTTCGCCACGCCTTGCACCAGGCCGACTGGATTGTCGGTCAGTTGTGCGGGTCGTTTTCAACCACGGATGCCAACAATGCGATCAAAACGGGTTACGACGCCGTACACAAACGCTGGCCCGCGTGGTTGCACGAAACAGGTTTGCGCACCGACTGGTTACCGCAAGTCGTTTCTCCCGGCACACTGATTGGAACCATCGCGTTGCGGGCGAGCTTGGAGCTGGGTTTGCCGCCCACACTTCGAATCGTCGCCGGCACCAGCGACAGCACAGCGGCCATTATTGCCACTGGTGCGCGCGCACCGGGCGATGCCGTGACCTCGCTGGGCTCCACACTCGTAGTTAAAGTAGTTTCTGAGGTACCGGTATTCGCACCGGAGTACGGCGTGTACAGCCAACCGCTCGGAGATTTGTGGCTGGTCGGCGGCGGCTCCAGCAGCGGCGGTGCCGTTTTGAGAAATTACTTTAACGATGAAAAAATGCGCGCTTTGACCAAAGAACTGAATTTTGCGCTGCCGACCGGACTGGATTTCTACCCACTGCTCGCGCCTGGCGAGCGCTTCCCGCATGCCGATCCGAACTTCCCACCGCGCCTGTCGCCGCGCCCGGCGGATGATCGCGTGTTCTTCCAGGCGATGCTTGAAGGGATCGCGCGAATTGAAAAGCGCGGCTACGAACTGCTGGCCGAATTGGGTGCCCCCTATCCGAGTGAAGTGCGAAGCGTCGGTGGTGGTGCGGGCAACGGACCGTGGACGCAATATCGGGGCGAACTTCTCAACGTGAAAATGCTGACTCCCGCGCATCAAGATGCGGCGTATGGAGCGGCATTGCTTGCTTTGACGGGAGAGTCGGAATGACTGCAACCCAATTCACTGGCATCGTACTGGCTGGCGGACGCGGATCGCGTTTGAGCGGCGCAGACAAAGGTCTGATGGACCTTCAAGGTCGCCCCTTGATCGCTCACGTTCTGGAACGATTGCGCCCGCAGGTGAGCACGTTGCTCATCAGTGCCAATCGCAATTTGGACCAGTACGCACAATTTGCCATCCCGGTTGTTCATGACGAGCCTCCATCGGGCTGCGAACCTTTCACCGGTCCGCTCGCGGGAGTGCTTGCCGGTATGTCGCGCGCGACCACCCCTTTCGTCGCGGTGGTGCCCTGCGATGCGCCGCGCCTTTCCGTCGATTTGATTGCCCAACTCGATGCCGCACGTCAGGCGCAGCGTGCCTCTGCGTGTTACGCACACGACGGATCTCGCGCTCAATTCGTGTTTGCCGTGCTGGCGTCGAACCTGCGTGGGTCGCTGCACGATTACCTGGCGCGTGGCGAACGAAGCGTTGAGGGTTGGTATAGTCAGATCGGTGCGGTGCGCGCGGATTGTTCCCACCTGGCAGCGTCGTTTGCCAACCTGAACACGCCCGCCGATTTTGACGCCGCCCGAGATGTGCGCCCGTGACGCGGCATCCACCAGTACTTGGTTTTGCCGGATTCAGTGGATCAGGAAAGACAACGCTGCTGGTCGCCGTCTTGCCATTGCTGGCACAACGAGGCATCCGCGTGGGAATGATCAAACACGCTCACCACCAGTTCGATATTGATCACCCGGGAAAGGACAGCTATCGCCTGCGCAAGGCGGGTGCCCGCCAAATGCTAATCGCATCTACACAGCGCTGGGCATTGATGAAAGAAAATGACTCGCCGCAGGAACCAGCGCTCAACGAACTGATTCAACATTTCGACGCTGTGCAATTCGATCTCGTCATCGTCGAGGGATTCAAAAACGAAGCAATCGCAAAGATCGAAGTGCATCGCGCGGCACTGAATCACCCACTACTCGCGGCGTCAGATCCAAACTTCGTTGCCATTGCGTGTGACACAGTGCTCAGTTTGAAACATCCAATTCCGCAACTCGACTTGAACAATCCGTCTCATGTATCGGATTTCGTTAGGTCCTGGCTGGAAACACAGCGATCTCAGCCGCCGCAGCCCCGTTGAGGCTCGCGCGGCGCGGTGCAACAATCCAGCAAAAGAATGACTTGAGGAGGGTGTATGGTCGCCGTCAGGGCATTCAGTACCGCTGGAATTTGCGCGCTTGCATTGATCGCTTCAGGTTGTAACGACTCCGCACAGCAGCAAGACCCACCTTCGCGCGACCGAACGCGCGGCAGCAACTCAGGACCGGGATCCGCAACCACACCCGATTCTCCGTCAAGCTCCACCGCAAGCAACACTGGAACCACCGCGCCCCTGGCGAGCGGAGACCCGCTTACGGTCGCGGCCGACGTCGAAGTGTATGCCGCGCTGCAAATTCAGCGACAACAAGTCGAGATGGGCCTGCTCTCCGTCACGACTTATTTTTGCAGCAGCCCGGACCCCCTGAATACCGACACCGGAAACGGCAGCATGTCGATTGCGATTGATGACGTTGACCCACCCGGCCAATCCACCGGCGACAGTTTTACGATTTCCTACGCGGCCTGCGTTCAGTTCGGTGGCACTTATAACGGATCCAGCAAATTCAAAATTGATGAAATCAGCGGAACGCCTTACGCGCCCTCGCCCCAGGTTTGGCGTGTATCGACGTCGCATAGTTCAGATGTTCGAATCGACCATGCCACCGGATCGACCACGCTCGGATCCAGCTTCGTCTTTTCAAGCGGTACAGCGGACGGGGTTTCGTACGATCGACTGATCCAGGGCTCGTTTGATCTGAGCAACGGGGCAGCAACGCCGTTCGCCACGAAATTCAAGAACGACTACGGATGGAACGTTGCAACAAACAGTTTCGCCCACTCGGTAAATTCCAGCTACTCGTCAGACTTTGGCAGCTACGCACTGGAAACGCTGGTTCCAATCCGCGGTGTTCTCGGTACGGCACCGACGGAAGGGAAAGCACGAGTGACTCAGGATTTCGGCAGCGTAAATATGATCACAACGCTGACCGTCATTGCCGACGGTATGGTGCGTGTGGAGCTCGATGCGAACGGGGACGGCGTCGTTGATGTAACCTATGAACAGCCGTGGTCGAATTCGGCTCTCGCCGGCATGGTCTTTTAGACAGACGCGCGGTTATAGCTTGTCTTCAAACCGGGCGATTTTTGCCTTTTCCTTGGCGCTTTCGAGCATCGCGCCAAATTCCGCTTCCGACGCACGATTCGTCAGCGACTGCAGAATTTCCTTTCGTTGCGTCTCATCCACGGCCGACGGATCACCGTCTTTCACTCCGGAGAGGCGAATCACCGCATAGTCGCCGTTGGCCAACGTCACGCCATCCAGCTTCGGTTTGTCTGCGGCAGGTTTGCTCATCTTGAACACGTGGTTCACGATTTCGCGATTCATCGAAGCTTCGTTGCGTGACACAGTCACATTCGCTTTCCATTCCGCCTTGGAATCCTTGACGGCAACCACAGGGTCCGCGCCGGACTCCAGTTGCTTCAAAATCGCTTTTCCAATTTCCTCACTCTTGTCGCGCGCCATGCGCTGTTTGACCTGATTGGTCACTTCCGCCTTGACGGTTTCCAGCGGCAACTGCTGCTCGGCTTTGTGCTCCTTGACGCGCACAACGACGACGTCGTCCGTCCCCGGAGGACCGACTTCAATGGGTTCACTGTTCAGTCCTTTTCTCAGGACGTCGTCGCTAAAGGCGGCCGCCGCGACTTTTGGGTTTGCCGCGATGCCGGCGCCACCCCGCTTGGAAAACATTCCTGTCGTCTGAATCTTCAGTCCGAGCGCATCGGCCACCGGCTGCAAGGAGTCCGGTTTTTCATAGGCCAAATTCGCCAGCGTGTCGGATTTTTCATAGAACGCCGTTTGCGCCTTCTTGTTGCGCAATTGACGCTCTACGTCAGCCTTCACTTCGGCGAACGGCTTCTGCGTGGTGGGATGAATCGCCTCCACCTTGATCAGGTGGTATCCAAACGCGGACTTCACCGGCTCACTCACTTCACCCTCTTTTTGGCTGAATGCGGCGGCCTCGAATGCGGGATCCATCGATCCCCGACTGATGAATCCAAGATCACCGCCCTGTGCGGCAGAACCGGGATCCTGCGACTTGGATTTGGCCAACGCCTCAAACGATTCACCCTTCTTCAATTGTTCGGAAATGTCCTTTGCGGTCTTCAGTGCGGCATCACCATTGGGATCTTTCTTGGCATCAATCGTCACCAGGATGTGGCGAACACGACGTTCTTCAGGAATACCGTATTGGTCCTTCTGTTCTTCGTACGCTTGTTTCAGTTCGTCTTCCGTTACCGTGATGTTTCCGGTCATGTCGGCGCTGCGGAGTTCGATGTACTCGATGCTGACTTCCTCGGGCTGCACGAATTGTGATGCGTGCTCATCGAAATATTTCTTCAATTGATCGTCGCTGGGCGTCAGCGTGGCGGTAAGAGGTGCCGCAGCAATAATGGCGTAACCCAGTTCGCGCTTTTCGTCACGAAGGCGTATATGCGCATCGACATCCGCTTTCGTAATAATTGCCGTCTTTACTATGCCCGCATTGATCTGATCGAGCAGGATTCCACGCGCCATATCCGCTTCAAATCCCGACGGCGTATAGCCTCGGGCGCGCAACGCCTGTTCGTACTGCGTCTTCGAGAAAACGCCGTCACGCTGGAATGCCTCCATGGTTCTGATCTGTTCGGCCAGTACCGCATCGCTGACACGGAATCCGGCCTTCTGGGCCATTTGAATCAGCACTTCGCGCTCAACGGCGGCTTCAAGAACATCCTTCGGTTTGACGAGCGAATCGACCAAATCACCGCTGGCATTGGAACCCAGCATTTGGCGAACCCGATCGCGCTGACGCGCCAAGAGGTCGCGATACTCGTTGAGACTGACTTCAGTCCCATCGACATTGGCAACGACCGCGTCACTACCACCCTCAAAGTAGGTATTGATGCCCCAAAAGGCGAACGGAATGATCAACAGGCCAATGATCGTCCACGCAATCCAACCTTGGGCACGGTCGCGAATGAATTGAAGCATGGTTCGACTCTTCTCGTTGTTCGACGCCAAAAACGAAAAAGGTGCTCCGAGCGAACCACGGAGCACCCCAACCTTGACTACTTAATACTGGCGGAGCGGACGGGACTCGAACCCGCGACCCCCTGCGTGACAGGCAGGTATTCTAACCGACTGAACTACCGCTCCATGAAAACCGTGGTGGGTGCTGAGGGGTTCGAACCCCCGACCCTCGCCTTGTAAGGGCGANNCTCTCCCAGCTGAGCTAAGCACCCAAATCCGCAAAAAGGGCGCTAGTTTACGGCATCCTTGAGGGCTTTGCCAGCTTTGAAGCTGGGCACCTTCGATGCCTTGATCTTGATCGCTTCTCCCGTTTGCGGATTGCGACCCGTGCGCTCGGCACGAGCCCGAACAGAGAACGTGCCGAAACCGGCCACGGTCACCTGATCACCCTTTGTCAGCTGTTGAGTTACTGCATCGATAAATACATCCAGAAAACGACCCGCCTGCGCTTTGGGCAGATCAGAGGTCGCAGCAATTGCATCAATGAGTTCAGTCTTATTCACGTTGTTTCCCTCTTGATCGGTTTGCACCACGAAGTGAAATTCGGCGAAAAATATGCCGCCTACAGGCGGCCGGCGAAATGCGAGCGGGCTTTATACCAACGGACTGAAATGGGTGTCAAGCAACGCCAAGTTGTAATTTTTTTGACTTGGCCACGTTCGAAGGGCGCATAAAAAGTAACGGCCGCCGAAGCGACCGTTACATCATCTGCTTACGCTAATGCTTTCCTAATGTGTCCGAATCTCGCGTTTCCCTTCGGGTTTTCCTTCGGCCTGCTTCTGTTCCTGGCCGCCCGAAGTCTCTGGTTTCGCAGTTCCTTCCGGCATGCGTTGCAGCGCAATCTGCCACACCTGATCGATCCAGCGAACGGGTTTTATTTCGAGATTCTGCACAATATTTTTTGGAATATCGGCGAGATCCCGTTTGTTTTCTTCGGGAATCACGACCGTTTTGATTCCACCACGATGGGCAGCGAGTAATTTTTCCTTAAGACCGCCGATGGGCAGAACTTCGCCACGCAACGTAATTTCGCCGGTCATCGCAACATCGGATCGAACCGGAATGTGCGTCAGCGCGGACGCCAACGCGGTGCACATGCCGATGCCGGCGCTGGGTCCATCCTTCGGAATCGCACCTTCCGGAACGTGCACGTGAATATCCAGTTTTTCATAGAAATCCTGGTCGATGTGCAACGCTTCCGCGCGGCTACGAACAACACTCATCGCCGCCTGGATTGATTCTTTCATGACGTCGCCCAACTGACCGGTGACGTTGTGCTTGCCCTTACCCGGTACAACAGCGGTTTCGATGCGCAGCAATTCGCCGCCCACTTCAGTCCATGCGAGACCCGTGACCTGGCCGACCTGATCATTTTCCTCAGCTTGACCGTAACGGAATCGGCGAACGCCCAGATATTTTTCCAGATTGCGCGAATTCACCGTCACATGTTTCGGTGTGCCGCCCTTGATCAGAATATCCTTGACCACGCGCCGGCAAATTTTCGCAATTTCACGCTCGAGATTTCGCACACCCGCTTCACGGGTGTAGAAACGTACGACGTCGCGAATGGCGCCATCGGTGATCGACAACTCCGAATCTTTCAGGCCGTTGTTCTTCAACTGTTTCGGAATCAAGTAGCGCGTCGAAATGTTGATCTTTTCGTCTTCCGTATATCCCGGAATGCGAATGACTTCCATTCGATCGAGCAACGGACCCGGAATGTTCAGCGTATTTGCCGTCGCGATGAACATGACATCCGAGAGGTCGTAATCCACTTCAAGATAGTGATCGTTGAACGTGTTGTTCTGCTCCGGGTCGAGCACCTCGAGCAATGCCGACGCCGGATCACCACGGAAATCCATCGCCATCTTGTCGATTTCATCGAGCAGAAACAGCGGATTTCGCGTGCCGACCTTGGAAAGGTTCTGCACAATCTTTCCGGGCATGGCGCCGATGTACGTGCGGCGATGACCACGAATTTCGGCTTCGTCGCGAACGCCGCCCAACGACATTCTCGTGAACTCACGATTCGTCGAACGCGCAATCGACTTGCCAAGCGAAGTTTTACCGACGCCCGGCGGACCCACGAGGCAAAGCACAGGGCCCTTCAGCTTCTTTACACGCTGCTGAACGGCTAAGTACTCAAGAATGCGCTCTTTGACTTTCTCGAGCCCATAGTGATCCGCTTCCAGAATCTCTTCGGCCTTCTTGAGGTCAATCGAGACCTTGGAGCGCTTCTTCCACGGAACGTTGATCAACCAGTCGAGATAGTTGCGCACGAC
>DKAR01000202.1 GCA_002450895.1 Proteobacteria bacterium UBA6921 | reverse complement strand
GGCGTGCCGGTGGTCTTGCCTTCGAACACGCCGGAAAGAATCTGCACCTTGTCGTCTTCACGGCGTTGCGTGGTGAATTTGGACTGACCCGGCTTGCGCCGGTCGAGATCGCCTTGCAGGTCGGCTTCGCTCAACTCCATGCCGGGCGGACAGCCGTCGACCACGCCGCCCAATGCCGGGCCGTGGCTCTCGCCGAAGGTGGTGACGGTGAAAAGTTTCCCGATGGAATTGCCAGACATGCCGCGCATTGTAGCGGCTTCGCGGCGCCGCGACCAACGCGGTTATTTTTTCTTGTCTTTTGTGGTCGTCACGGTCGAGGGTGGCGGCGCGACGCCCACCGGCGTGCCTATGGGCAGGCCCGGAAGCTGGATCGTGCCGGGCGTGCTTACCGTCGAACTGGATCGTGCGGGCGCCGGAGACGGCGTTTTGGAAGTTTGCGCCTTTGCCGGTGCGGGCGCCGATACCGGCGCAGGTGTTGCCGCGACAGGCTTCGCCACAACGGGAGCCGGCTCCTTTGCTACAACCGGCGGCGCGACTGGCTCCGGAGTTGTCACTGGCAGGGCGGACTCCACCGCAGAAGTTTCCGGCACCGCAGATCCTTGCGACGGCGGCTGGCTTTCGCTCGACTCTTTCTGCTGCATGGCCTGATCCGCCTCCCGATTCAGGACAACGATGCTGATGCGTCGATTGATCGGGCTGTACGGATCGGCCTTGTTGAACAATGCGGTGGACGCCAGACCGACGACCCGTGCGAATTTTTCTTCACCAACGCCGCCGCGCACCAATTCACGCCGGCATGCGTTGGCGCGCTCGGCGGACAATTCCCAGTTGCTGTAGTCCGTGATCGTTGCGTACGGGCGCGCGTCGGTATGCCCGGCGATGCTGATGCGGTTGGGCACCACGGCAACGACCTTGGCGATCTCGCGAAGAATTCCTTTCGTGTAGCTTTGCAGGTTCGAACTGCCCACATCAAACATGGGCCGATTCTCCTTGTCGATGATCTGGATGCGCATGCCTTCCGATGTGAGATCCAGCAGCAGTTGATCCTTGAAGGGCTTCAGCGCCTGGCTCGCATCAATGGCCTGTTTCAACTCATCCAGCAGTGTTTCGAGGCGCTTCTTGTCCGCCTCGGAAATCATCTTGTTGGCTTCTTCGCTCAATTGTCCGGCGGACCCGCGACTTTCCTCGGGCACATCCTTGTCCATGAGGGACATGGTGTCCTGGTTGAGCTTCTTCTGGCTGGTACGCGGCGCATCCATCCCGCCACCCATATCGACGGGGCTGGTGCTTGATCCGCCCTTGGCCTGAATTGCACTGGGGCTCTGGAAGAAATCCGAAATCGCTTTTCGTTCGCCTTCGGTCGTGAACCCCATCAGCCACATCAACAGGAAGAACGCCATCATTGCGGTGACAAAATCCGCGTACGCCACTTTCCACGAGCCACCGTGATGCGCGTGCGCGGCTTTTTTGATTCGCTTGATGACGATCGGGCGCTGTTCCATGAATCAGGCCTTGGAGTACGTACCGTTACGACTTGCGCTTCTTGACGTGGTCTTCGAGCTCAAGGAAGCCCGGACGGTCTGAGGAGAAAAGTGTCTTGCGCCCGAACTCGACGGCGACTTGCGGGCTGTAGCCGTTCAATGTGGCGAGGAACGTGACCTTGATGCATTGGAAGAACTTTGATTCCGCATCGGCGAGATGTTTCAGGTACACACCCATGGGACCTACAAACCCGTACGCCAACAGAATTCCCAGAAACGTTCCAACCAGCGCGGCGGCCACGTGCGCGCCGATTTCTGTCACCGGACCACCCAGCGATCCCATCGTGATCACCACGCCGAGGACCGCCGCAACGATTCCGAATCCCGGAAGGCCGTCTGACACTTGTGTCAACGCTGACGCGGGCAACTCGGATTCGTGATGATGCGTTTCGAGTTCCACATCCATTAGCGCTTCGAGTTCCATCGGGTTCATGCTGCCGCTGACCATCAGGCGCAGGTAGTCAACGATGAAGTCCACCACATGATGATCCGCGAGGATGCGCGGATAGGCCTGGAACAAGGGGCTCTGATGAACATCGTCGATGTCGCGTTCCAGAGACATGATGCCGTCCTTTCGCGACTTCGAGAACAAATCGAACAACAGCGCCAGCAGGTCCATGTACGCCGCCTTGGTGTATTTGGGACCTTTTAACAGGCGCGGCAGGCTCGCCAGTGTTTTCTTGATCACGGGCCCTGGATTGGATACGACAAATGCGCCGAACGCGGATCCACCAATGATGAGCAACTCGAATGGCTGCAGAATCGCCATCAGGTTGCCATGCGACATGATGTAGCCCGTGACGATAGACCCGATGACGATGGCGAATCCGATGATGAGTTTCATTTGCGCGCGGAAACAGTACTGAATTGGACTGGAGAAATATCGGACGGTGACGCGCGCACTTAACCGCGGTCCATCAAAAACGGAAATCGAAGAAAACGATATGAAAGGGGAAAACGCGTGGATTACTTGATGTTCATGCCGCGCTTGCGGAATGGTCGCAGTGTCGTACCAATAAGCTGCTGCACAAAACGGTCGCGATGCGGATTGTTGGCCGCGATGCGCGCCCAATACTCGCCAGGGTAAAGCCCGGACGCTTCGTAGACGGATCGATGCGGATAGAAAATATCCCGAACAATTTCATTGTTGATGCGCTGCACTACGGGCCGGAGCATTTGCAGCTTGAGGGATGAAACCCCCGTCAACGCGTTCTCGAGCATTTCATGCGCATGCGACAGATGGCGCGCGGCGTCAACGAGGTGGGTACGGATCAGTTCATCAATCACTGGACACGCACCGGCGTGATGCTTACGCAACCAGCGGAACATCCGGTTGTAAATTTCTTCGCCGATGTAAATGGCCACCCAGAACAACAGGCCGTCGATATCCGCGTATCGCGTAATCAAACGCGTGAATCGGGCCGGATGGCCTCGGCGCAATCGTTGCACTCCGCCGCCGCGCAATAGTTCCATCAGGACCAGCGCGTGGCCGGCATGTTCCCGCATCATGTGAACGCGGTACTTCATTGCCGTCGAAGAATTGTTGGCTTCGCGCAGCGCCAAACTCACGCGCTCCATGAACACACTTTCGAAGCGCTGCACGGCGAGCAAGATATTCAGGAATTCGTAGCGCGATAACATGCGCCGCTGGTCTTCGGGCAGGTTCATGTATTCCGCCCAACCGTTTAAAGAGACTGCCGCCTCGGGAAGCCAGTGTGCGCGACGATTCAGACGCTCCCACGGGATCCGGGACAGCGGATCGATGTAAGGCGTGCTGGTCGAACTTAAGTGTTCAACAAGGCGGGAAGTTGGGTCTTTAAAACTACTCATGTTCAGGATGGTATCGCGGCGGAAATGACAGCCGCAAGCGACAGGCACAGCGAATTTACGATGTCGCACGGGTCTGGATTTCCTGGCCACTCAACTTCAGTTTACGCATCAGGGGGTTTGGTTTAAGCTTCCGCCCTCATTTTTCGCCCTAACCCCCATTGGACGCTTTTTCCACGAGTTGGAGTCGGTCCAGACGTTCCCGGCATTCCCGCGTTAAGGTTTGACGCGCCGGTGATTGAGTGGTCCGGGGAGTGGGTGAGATGAACTATGGAGAGGTGGCCGAGCGGTTGAAGGCGCACGCCTGGAAAGTGT
>DKAR01000168.1 GCA_002450895.1 Proteobacteria bacterium UBA6921 | reverse complement strand
CACGCTGATGAAGTGGATGATCGCGAATGGCTATCAGGATGCTCGTACGTTGCAGCGGCGCATCAATGCGATGGAATCCTGGCTCGCGAATCCGCAGTTGCTCGAACCGGATGCCGACGCGGAGTACGCGGAAATCATCGAGATCGACCTGAACGAGNNGCCGGCAAGGTGCTCGACAAATCCGGACGGGTGCCGACCGTGTTGTGGATAGTTCCGCCGACGCGCATGGATCAGCGCCAGCTCACCGAGGAAGGGTACTATTCAATCTTCGGTCAGGCCGGTGCGCGCACCGAAGTGCCGGGATGCTCCTTGTGCATGGGCAACCAGGCACGCACGGCAGACGGCGCGACAGTCGTTGCGACGGCCACGCGCAATTTCCCGAACCGCATGGGCAAAGATGCGAACGTCTTTCTGGGATCCGCGGAAGTCTCAGCGATTACCGCCAAGCTTGGTCGTCTGCCGACGGTGCAGGAGTATCGCGATGCGATGCGCAGCGTGGAGCCGATGGCAGAGGACGTATATCGCTACCTGAACTTCCATCAGATTGCGGAGTATCAGGAAACGGCGAAGAAGGTGATTCCGATCGCGGTGGGTCAGTAATCCGTTCGCTCGCCGTCGATTGAACCAAGCCTGGCGGATGTCGCTTTTGGAAGCGATGCATCCCTTCGCAGTAACCGAATTAAGCCTGCCGCTCATTCGAGAAAATCGTCGAGTCGGTATAGCCCAATGAGCTCGTTTGCTGCGGAACTTAGAGCGCCAATTTTGAACGTTTTTCCGTTGCGGCGCGCTTCTTGCGCTGCAAGAATCAAGAGTTGTACGCCTGAAGTGTCGATTTCGGAAACTTTGGTCAAGTCAATCTCGAGCCCGGCGCAGGCATTGAGATGTTTGAGCATAGTTTCTTTTGTTCTGGGGATGTGAAGGATCGTAAATTCACCGTCGAAGCAAAGTTTGCGAACATTCCCGGACTGGTTCGCGGCAATTTTCATATTCTGATTCTCGCAATCTCTGATGCAGCCGAAGCGTTCAAAATATCGGCTTGGGTCAGATCAACTTTATCGACGCAACGGCGCCCACAATTTTTGTTGACGGTATTTCTACCAGCAAGAATGGTGAATGAACTGCTAGACACAAATTTGGTATTTCGCGGACGGCACCAGTGTTGTTGGAAAATTCGGCGAAGGTCACCGTTTGTTCCGCAATGAGTTTTTGCATAAATTTGAAAGGCGCTGCGCGTCTTTCGTTGAATTGGCTTTGATTGCATTTTGCTTGTGGCCTGAGCGGCGCATTTTTTTCTCAATCCAATAGTCATCACATTTTTTAAAATCTATCTATTTTCAGGCACTCCGTTAGTTTGTAGTTCGATCGTTACCTGGGTATTTCCACCATTAGCATTCATCCGAATTTCTCAGCGTGTCTATTTTTTGGAAACTGCGGTTCAGTGACTCGATTTGAAATGCCAAGGAGACTTCCAATGAACACGCGCATGGAATGGATGCTGTTGGTCGGTGTTCTTGTAACTTCGCTCGCGATGGCACAGCCGGGAACCGGTCCGGGCGCTGGCGCTGGAAATTGCGCGGCGAATCCGACAGCGGCAGGCTGTACCGGAACGGGGCCGGGACCTGGCGCCGGACCAGGACCCGGCGCGGCTGCAGGAACCGGCAATTGCGTCGGAGCCGGCTGCGGCGCCGCAGGTTCCGGAGCATGCCGCGGGGCGAACTGCGCAGGCGGAGCCGGTGGTATGGGTTCCGGTGCGGGCACCGGCATGGGTTCTGGTCCCGGCCCGCGCGCCAATGTCGACTGCGTACCGAAAGATGATCAAGTGGCCATGCGCGGCAGCGGCGTTGGTGCCGGCGCGATGGGTAGCGGCGGAATGGGAGCCGGAACCGGCGCCTGCAGCGGTGCAAATTGTGCGGGTACCTCCGGTGGAGCCGGATCGGGAAATTGTGCTGGCGCGAATTGCGCGGGCGGCGGCGCCGGAAGTGGCGCATGTACCGGCGCCAATTGTGCCGGCACGGGCACGGGCACGGGTTCGGGATCCGGATCCGGATCCATGGGTGGAATGGGCGCGATGGGAAGTGGCAGCGGTTGCGTGGGAGCCAATTGTGTTGGCGCCGGAGGTGGCGCGGGTGGTGATGTTTCGCAACTCGCGCGTTCGTTGCCGCCATGCGATGGTGAAGCGCCAAAAGTGAAGTAGATCGATCCGTGAAACCGCGCGGAAATGCCAAGGACGGTATTTCCGTTTGGGACGCGGGTTCTTCTGACGTTATTCGTTGTCAGAACGAACCGTAAGCTGAAACTCGCCGTCCTCGTCGATATGCACGTGCACGTTGATGGGGCGGCAGCAGACCTGGCAGTCCTCGATGTAATCCTGATCACCGGCGGACGCGTCGACTTGAAGTTCAATCATCTCACCGCAGTAGGGGCAGCTGACGAGCGCGGAGTCTTCGAGATTCATGTGGTGATCCTTGGTCCGGGTGCGTACTTCCCACGATAGGCGTGGACGGGAATAGCCTGAACAATAGCACCATTCCATCCATCGTGTGCCGGGCGCGCCATCGCGCGGGAGGCGGACATGAAAATCACCCTGAGTGTCATCAAGGCGGATATCGGATCGATCGGCGGTCATATCGCGCCATCCAAGGAATTGCTGCAAACCGTGCGTGGTCATATAGCAATGCACGGTTCCAGATTGCTCAAAGACCATTACATCAGCTACACCGGTGATGATATCGCGATCGTAATGTCGCACGATCGCGGTGTCGGCGATCGCGATGTGCACAAACTTGCGTGGGACGCGTTCGTATCCGGCACCGAAACGGCCAAATCACAGGGACTCTACGGCGCCGGCCAGGATCTGCTGAAGGATGCCTTCAGCGGCAACGTGCATGGCATGGGTCCTGCCGTTGCCGAGATGGAATTCGTGGAGCGCCCCAATGAACCGTTCCTGTTTTTCGCTGCGGACAAGACCGATCCCGGTGCGTACAACTTGCCGTTGTATCTCGCGTTCGCCGATCCAATGAACACCGCGGGGCTCATCCTCGCGCCAAATATGTCGTCCGGTTTCCGTTTCGTGATCATGGATGTGAACTTCACGAAGGGCGATCGCGTGATCGAGTTGAATACGCCAGAAGATCTGTACGATATCGCCGCGTTGCTGCGCGATCCGGAGCGCTACGTGGTCGAGTCGGTCTGGTCGCGGGCCGATGGCGACCAGGCGGCTTCGGTTTCAACGTCGCGGTTGCACAACATCGCAGGCAAATACACCGGCAAGGACGACCCGGTCATGCTCGTGCGGGTGCAGAAGAATTTTCCTGCGACGGGCGAGATTCTCGCGCCATATTCCATCGGTCCTTATGTCGCGGGGTGCATGCGTGGTTCGCATCAGATGCCGCTGATGCCGGTGCCGTTGAATAGCGGTATCAGTTACTTCGATGGTCCGCCTGTGGTCAGTTGCGCTGCATTCGCGATGCGCAATGGAAAGTTCACCGAAGCCCTCGACGCCTTTGCGCATCCGTTCTGGAATACGGTGCGCGACAACGTTTCCCGCAAGGCTATCGATATGCGCCGACAAGGATTTTTTGGAGCGGCAATGCTTCCCATGACGGAGCTCGAATACACGGGAATCATGGATAAGCTCGGAAAACTGGAAGAGAAATTCAAGGTCAGAGGCTGAATAACCTGCGATTGGGGTCAGGTTATCGTTTAACGTCGCTGTAAGAATCCGCTGGAATAATCTGCGCCTCGAAATTGGCCAGGAAGGCCAATCACAACGGACCAGGGCAGGTCGCACGCGCCACGGAGGGACATTGCACATGGATATCAAAGTCACCAACTTTGACGGCGACCTGGATTCGCCGTGCAGCTATTGTCAAAAACCGCATCGAAGCCATTTGACTGAAGTTGGCGTCATCGCTGGCGAGATGTACTGGCATCGTGAGCCGTGTGAGGCGCAGATTGATGCGCTGGAGCTGGCGCGGGCCCCGGCCAACGGATTGCTGCCCAAGTTATTCAGAAATCTGTTTAGCAAACGCGCGTCGTAACGCCGCGCTGATCTACCCGATCCCGCCGAAGAATAGAAAGATCACCCCGAACACGGTCGCGAATAGACCAAGCATCAAAATGAGCCAGTCACCACGTCCCACGCCCGGTTCCAGCGTGGCCTGGTCGGGATGATTCGGATCGTAATGCACTGTGACCTTTGATCCGGTCGGAAACTTCGCGAGATACGTCGCCGTCAGTTCCTGCGAGGGTTGTGTTCCACCCGGAAATTGATATGTCGCGCGATATTCGACTCCGCTGACCGCATACGCGTAAGCAATGTCTGGAATTGAATCCTGATCTTTAACCGCGCTGTGGACGACTTTTCCTTCCACCGTAGGCCATTGGCGCGTGCGACGTCCGCGCGCGAGAATTTTCCAGCCCCAGGCCGTCGTTGCCAGCCCGGCAACAAGAAAAAGTGACAGGATGATGGTGTACGGATTTAACGGATCGGAATCCATCGGTGTGCCCGAATAATGATTAACGGGCGAAGATTACGCGCCGGGATACATCAACGACAAGAGTAATTAACCCACGGGATCTTCGGCGAAGCGCTTCTGGATCTGATCGATCTTCTCGCGATTCCTGGTCAGCGAATTAACGCAATCCGGGTCAAGTTTTAATCCCGCCAGTTTGCGCAGTGCGGCAAAAGCCTCTTCGATGCTCCACGCCGGTTTGTAGGGGCGTGCACTGGTGAGTGCATCAAAGATATCGGCGACCGCAATGATGCGGGCTTCGATCGGGATGGCGTCGCCTTTCAAACCGTTCGGGTAACCTGCGCCATCCAGCGTTTCGTGATGGAACTGCGCGATGTTGCGCAGGATTTCGACGTGAGCAACGGTCCCAAGCCCAAAGTCGCTCAACATCTCGTCGATGATCTGGCGGCCTTTTTGGGTATGGCTCTGCATTTCCGAGCGCTCCGACTCGGACAGGCTGCCGGGTTTAAGCAGGATGCGATCCGGAATGCCGATCTTTCCGATGTCGTGCAAGGGTGCGAAGAGGAATATGTGTTCAATGTATTCGTCAGTGAACCCGTATTTTCCCGCAAGTTCGCGTGCGATCAACTGGGAGTAGTGGGCCATGCGGTCGAGGTGGGCGCCGGTTTCCAGATCACGGTGGTGCGTCATCGTTCGCGCACTCTTTATCGCGCCAAGCAGAGTGTGAATTTGGCTTACTTCGCTGATCACAACCAGTGAAATCAAGTGCCCGAAAATATCCAGGTAATGCAGCGTGTCGCTCCCGAACGGATCACTCTGCAGGGAATTGAAAAACACGAACCCAAAAAATGTACCATCGAGATACATGGGCATCGTGTAGCTGGATTTGTAGCCATGCTCCTTGATGCGGCGCGTATGTTCATGCGCGCCGTGATTGAAGATCTCGATGTCCTGAACGACGCGAGGCCGACCGACTTTGATGATCTCCTGCAGCGATGTCGCCTGTGACAAGCGTGCTTCGTAGCGTTGGAGTGGTGATTCGCCTTCGCTGCTGTCGACGAACGTCTTGAGCAAATCAGTCTTGGGGTCGTAAACGGCAACCGCAACGCGATCGATGCAATCAAAGCGTTGCCGCAGCACGCGATGCACCGAAGCGAGCTTTTCCCGAATGGGAAGGCTGCTGTTAAGTTCTCGTAGGACGTCGTCGTGGTCGTACATATTAATAGTGCCGCGTTCTGCGATCGGATCGGATGCCCGCGCTTTCCGCGCGCGGTTACCGAGTTTATCGGTACGCCAGCAGTGCGCTTGACGTCCCGATCGTGCAGCCAGTCGTTACGGCGTTTTTTGCACGGACGTCAATGACTTGACCCAGCGTTTTTGCACATCCAGGTGGGTTTCTGCGAACAAGGTGTTGATCTTTCGCGCTGACATGAAGCGGCGCGAAAACTTGCGAATCACGGGATCAAGCACGAGTTCTGCGCTCTTTATCAAGTGCGCGATCAAAGTTCGCGGATCTTCATCGCCGACTGACACGCGCACGGTGGTCGGGGTAATCCCGGCTTCCGCGAGGCGCTCAGCGCTCATCTCCGAGTGGCTGGTGAGCGCCGGACACAGGATGAGGGTATTGGACTGACCGAGCGAAACCATGTGCCCGAAGGCCGGCTCAAGGCAGTCAAAGAAACGCGTAAAGGTAATGCGGTCTATCGATGCGTTTTCCATGTCAAACGTGAACAGCGGCGCGGGGAGGCCCAGGTGCATGTGCTTGGCGCGGAGCCCGGCGTTTGGATCGGCTTTGATCGCATTGCAATGCACGCGAATGTCGGGATGGGATGCGAGCACGTTGGCCAGCACGATGGTGTTGACCGCCTTGCGCAGCATGCGCAGCTCCAGTGTGCGCGAACCGTTGATGACTTCGAACGCCTTGTCGGAATCAAGAAAGGCACCTTTGACGTAGTAAACGTTCCAGAACAGCGTGTCCTGCCAGGAATAGGTTTTTGGTTTTCCCATCGGATCGACGGCATGCACCGACTCATGCTTCGGAATGAACATCCGCTCATTGCGACCGATGACGCCGCCGGCGATCGCGGTGCCGGTACCGGTAATATCTTTCGTATAGCTGTGAATCACGAAGTCGGGTCGCTCCATCAGCTTGTCGCGCATCAGGGGACGATAGAGATACGGCGTTGCTACGGTCGTGTCGAGGATTACGGTGTGTCCATGCCGGTGTGCGGACGCGCAGATCGCAGGGACGTCGAGCACATAGCCGTGCGGATTCGAGGGCGACTCGAGATAGACATAGATTTGCCTCCCGGCATTCAGCCGCGTCGCGTATTTTTTCGTCAGCGATTGCAGGACGCGTGCAAAGGCGCGCGCGTCGTAACCATCAAACCAGTGCAGTGCGATGTCGAGATTGCTCGATTTTCCGTACCAATCCTGCAGCAGCTGGAACGTGCCTCCGTACACGTTACGCGAGGCAATGACGATGTCCTGATAACCAAGCAGATGCGCGAGCGTTGCATCGATCGCGGCCATGCCGGAATTGAAATTCCACGCCATGTACTCATTGGCAAGATGCCCGCATTCGAGATCCACGATGTGATTGGCCAACGACGTTGACGTGGGGTTCAGCAGGCGCGAATACACCTCGAGCAACATCTCTTTGCCCTGGAAGGCGTCATCGATCCACTCGGTGCATGCATAGAGATACGTGGCCGTGCGCGTGATGACCGGATTCGCAGAGAAGATGGCGGTCACATTGTCGAATACCGGGTAGGGGCCCTTCGCAAGCCGCGCCGGTTGGTCATCAACCAGCGACTGGTAGGTTTTTCGAAATGGGTGTTGCAGCGTGTCGAGCAGCTTCGCGAGCTGGAAGCACAAAAACTTTTTTGCGTTGAAGTACGCGATGCGATCGCGGCGATCCAGATGAGCCAGTTCGCGCAGCGTTGCATCCCAAAGGTGATCCAGGGCGACCTGCGCGTGATAAATGTGACTGGCAAGATTGCGCAGCGCGCGCCCCATGTCGGTGTCGGTAGCAATTGAAAAATGTGCCAATTGCTCTCCAACCAGTTCATCTATATTTCGCGCGGCCGTGGTCTTTCGGCGCGGACTCAGCCGACTTGCGACGGCGAGCGGTGTGGAGTGTGGGGTGCGCCTGATTTTTTTTCGCAACATGAGTCTCAACCGTTGAAGGGCAACTGCTCTGAGTCTAGCAGGCGGTTAGACATCGTCCGCTCCAGCGTGACGAGGGTATGTGGGACGCCGAGTCAAAAGAGTCCATTCGGCCACGGCGTCAGGTTACATACCGTTACACAAGCTCTACGCCAATACGACAATTCGCGCCCGCGAAAGTCGTACATTGGACTCAACCCGGCCAGCTGCGCGCAGCTCAGTCCCCCCTCCTGAGAAATCTGCGCGCAGCGCGCCGGAAATCCAAATGCGTCGGGAGGTGCGTGCCATGACGGTTCAACAGTCAGTCCCGGATACTTCAGGAGTGCGTTTCGATTTGAGTCGGATTCTGGATCTCGGAATATCGTTGTTGCTTACCTTAGCCGTGTGGATTGCGCTAATGACGCCGGCTTTGGGTGCGCCCGCCTGTAATACGCTTTACGCCGGGCAGACGATCGACGCCGGTACCGTTTGCTCCGACAATGATTCGGATTTCTTGACGGTAACGTATACGACGGTCGGCGGTTGGACTCTGAGCGAGGTTCACCTTTTTGTGGGGCATTCGCTTGTCGAAATGCCGCAGACCAAGACGGGAAACCCGAAGATCGGTAACTTTCCATACACGGACGATGCAAATGGCGCGACAACCTACACGTTTCGATTGCCGTTAGGAGATTTCCAGGCGAGTTGCGGCTCGGTCCTCACGCTGGCTGCGCACGCCGTCGTTAGCAAAGTCAATGCCGACGGGTCGGTTCGCACGGAGACAGCGTGGGGCGCGGGAACACGCATGGTGGCCAAGGGCAACTGGGCTACCTATTTCTCTTACACGGTGCAATGTCCGCCACCACCGCCGACAGCCTGCACTCGCACGGAAACTGCCTTTGCCTTCGGTGAGCAGACGTTCGCGGATGTTGGCCTGATCAATGACCGCCGCTGGGGATGGCAATTGACGGTTCGCGCCGGAGTCAGCGGATCCACTCCGATCTACGCAGGCGCGGGTGGCAACGACATTTCCAAAGGTACGCATGTTGGCACACTGACGTATATGTACAGTGGCGGGATGCTGAATCTCACGTACACGATGTTATCGAACAGCTATTCGATGTCGACAACACACCTGTACGCGAACGATGCAAACATCACGACCAGCGCGCCGGGTCGCTTCGGAAACCTGCACGAAAATTTGCCAGCGGGTACGACGACGGATAGCTATAGCATTCCGGCCGTGGATACCAATGGAGACGGAATTATCTTTGTGGTCGCACACGCGGAAGTTTGTATCCACTAGTCCGCGACATCTATTTTGTCGAAAGGACAAGACCTGCGGGGCGAGAGACAACTCTCGCCCCGCTGCCCTTTTAGAAGGGCGAAGATGCGCGACTGCAGGCGTACTTCGAATCGAAGTTCAGACCATATCCGGACATATCTCTTGGCGGCATGTGGCAAACATCATCGTCACGGTTACATTCGCTGACGCGCTTTGTACCGTTCCGCGACAGTCTTGCACTCGGCCGACCTGTAATGTGAATCCATACCGATGACGAACATGAATCAGTTCAAAACATCTGAACGTGAACATCACCGGGTCCACTCAACTTACAGGTTTTCGGAGGAGTTTATGAAAAAGCACATTCTCGTAATTGTTGGTCTTGTTGCAACCGGAGTCGCCACCACCACCATGGCCGCGGATACCAAAGACATCAAAGTCACGGCGGCAGTCGTACAAAACTGCAAGATCAACACCGCAGATGACATCGGTTTTGGTTCTCTCGATCCGGCCATCGCAAGCAATGCAACGGCAACCGGCGGCGTAGTGTTTGTCTGCACCAAGAACGTTGACTTCAGTTTGACGGCGGATAACGGCTCACACTGGGACGGAACACTCAGCAAACGTCGCATGAAAGGCGCTGACAGCAACTATCTGCCTTATACGCTGGCCCAGAGCAGCTTCACTGGCAAGGGAATGGGCTTCGGTGTTCCGGTCAACGTGACGTTGTCAGCGAGCATCCTGGGCTCTGACTACCGCGACCTTCCGGCGGACAGCTACATGGATAACCTGCGCGTTTCCATCAATCCCTAAAAGCAGCCAACGCTGCTTACGGAGGCCGGCACACGCCGGCCTCCAATTCTCAAACCCAGGGGGCCTTATGAAATCTGTTCGAGTCTTAGCCATATCTGCGTTGTCTGTTTCACTCTTTGTGGCGTCAGCGGCCCCGGCATGTGCCGGTAACTTCGGCGTCAGTCCACTTGACGTGCAGTTTTCTCCACAGCAAAAAAGTGCTGTCCTTACCATCACGAATGATGATTCACGCCCGGTGTCGCTGCGATTGCGTGCGATGCGCTGGACCCAGGGCGCTAATGGACGGGACATTTACGAGGAATCGCGCGACCTGATCTTTTTCCCCAAGCGCATCGAAGCGCAATCGGGTGAAAGCAAGATTGTGCGTGTCGGTGTGGGTGAAATTGCTCCGGATCGTGAGCATGCCTATCGGTTGTTTATAGAAGAGCTCCCGCCGCCGCGCGTTGAGCCCCGCGCGCAATCGCTGCTTTCAATTCTGATTACCATCGGCGTGCCGGTGTTCGTGTCTGCGGGTAACGTCCACAGTGACCTGGCGGTAAGCAACCAGCAATGGGTCGATGGAAAACTGCAGTTGTCGGTTGTGAACTCCGGTGGAGCACGCGCCCGAATTTCTCGAATCGTGACGGATACCGGCGTGGTGGTGACGGAAGGACTGGATGGCCGCTACGTGTTTCCCGGAATCACCAAGGTGTATACCGTCACTCCGCCCGCGAAAATTTGTGACCAGAAAACCGGCATTTTACGACTCGAAACCGATTCCGGTATCGCGGAGGTTCCGTTTGTTGCGCCGCCGCTGTGCGGAGCCTGATGTATACACCGAAGGTGCTGCATGCTACGGGGGCTCCGATTTTACTGGTTGTTGGCCGGTCTGATTCCGATGCTGGCCGGCGCCGCTAACGACGATCCGGATCTGATTATTCTCTTTGCCGTGGTGAACCACGTGCGCAAGGCAGATGTGACCCTCATCGATCCATCGCAATCGCAGGACGAAATCTGGATTGAACAGCGGGGATTCTTCAAATTGGGTATCGAGCTTCCTGCAGCCACACAGCGCACCGTGGGTGGCGCAACATTCGTGCTGCTGCCCCGATCGCCACAGCTTCAAGTGATGCCGGACTATGATCGTCTCGAATTGATGATTGAAGCCGGCCCTGATTTGCTCGGCGAGCAAAACATTTCGCTGGCGCGGGCTGTGCGAAACGGTACGACTGATTTCGAGCATCACGTGCACGGTCGTCTCAACTATGAGGTTGGGATACGCCATATGAGCGGCGATCAGAATTCATTCAACCTGGGCGCGGAGCCCCTGATCGCTTTTGACGGATGGTCTTTGCGCAGTCAGCACGCTTTCGAGAGTGTCAATGGCCGTGAGTCGCGCGTGCGCATCGGTACATCCGCGACGCACGATTGGCCAGACGAGCAGATTCGCGTGACGGTGGGCGATGTCATGCCGGCAAGTACACTTTTCGGTCGCTTGGCGCCATTGGGAGGTGTAAGCCTGTCCCGCGTGTTTGCCATGAACCCTGGAGTTCCCGTCGCGCCGACCTTTGGCTATCGCGGCTCGGTGACCGCGCCAACAACAGCGGAGGTGCTGGTCGATGGGGCCCGAATGGCGACGGTGCAATTACAGCCGGGTCGCTATGCGTTGAGCGATCTTTATTATTTTGCAGGTTTGCATGACATTGAAATTCGTCTGACCGATTCGCTGGGGCGGGAAAATCTTGTTGGTTTGCCATTTTATTTTTCCGGCCAGCAACTGCGCGCCGGCTTGCAGGAATTCAGTTACAGCGCCGGAATGCTGCGTGACGCCCATCGCGATGATCACTATCAAAGTTTCGGGGTGACCGGCTGGCATCGGTATGGGCTTAGCGATGTCGTTACCGTTTCAGGCAATGCGGAATGGTCCCCCGGATTGCTGGCGATCGGCGGCGGATTTTCCGGGCTGATGTCGTACAAGGGAGTTGCAACAGTTGACGTCGAGTACCACGCTCCCAGCGATCAGCAAAAAACGGGGACGGCCGCGGCTGTGTCGTATTCATTTTCGGGCCATCGGTTTTCCGCGGGATGGTCCGCTGTCACGCAATCGCGGAATTTTGTTTCATTCCGGCGCAGCGACGAAGTCCCATTGAGCGCTCAAATTTTGAACCACCGTCAATCACTGACGGCGGGCTGGTTGGTGACGGCCAGGGACAGCGTGTCGCTCGATGTATCGCGTGCGCGTTATTTCCAGGTCGGTTTTGCGAATCAGTGGGGCATCCGTTACCGGCGAGGCCTGGAGCATGGCTCCCAGTTTGCATTGGGATTGCGCGGCAGCAACGGATCCGGCGAAAGTGACCTCGCGGCAAGCGTCGACCTGACGTTGAATCTGGATCGCCACTGGGCCGTAGCGGCAAGTCACGAAAGTTCGCGGAACCATTCCAGCGCCGACGACGTGGTGCTGAATTTTAACGGCGTCGACGCTGGCGAGCCAAACGCACGACTCGGATTCAAGCGGACCGATGAAGCCCGAAGCGCGGAACTCCTGGCTCGACAGGAAACTCGCTACGGCACGGCGTTCGCCGGCTTGCGCCGCTTCACATCGGAAACGACCGCGGTCGCCGAAGAAATCCGCTTTGCGGGGAGTATCGCCGCGCTTGGTGATCGCGTGCTGGCAGGGCCGCGCGCGGGGGACAGTTTTGCACTTGTTGCGGTAGATCAAATTCCCGGCGTTCGCATTTATCAGAACAATCAGCCGATTGGCGTGACCGACGCGTTCGGTCAATTGTATGTGCCGCAGCTTGCCCCTTATGCCGTCAATCAGCTCCGCGTGGACGATCGCGATATACCTCTCGACCGGAAACTCTCCCAGGTAACGCAGGTACGCACGCCGCGTGCTGGAATGGGGTCCGTCGTTTCTTTTTCCGCGCCGCGCATTTCCGCGATCAGTCTGACTCTCGTGCGTGCAACGAACGACGGATTGATCCTCATGGATTTGCTGCCGGTCGTGATTCAAAACGCGAACCAGGAAATGCACAGCATGACGGGCCCCGATGGCGATGTGTATCTTGAAAATGTAGGTCCGGGAAAATTGCGGCTCGTTACTCAGGATCCGGTCTCTCCTTGCGAGGCCTCGATCGATGTACCCGAAAACGCCGGTCCGTTGGCCGAATTCGGTACGGTGGAGTGTCGCAGTGAAAAGTGAACGCGGGTTGAGATGCTGGATTCTTTGTGCCGTATTGTTGCTCGGGAGTGCTGCATCGCAGGCGCGGTGCCTCATCTCGGTTCAGGGCGTGCGCTTCGGAGGGTATGACGAATCGCAGCTCGTGGCGACCGTGACCAGCGCGGACATTACGATCGATTGCCGGTCGCCGATTCTCGTTACGGTCAATATCGGTCCTAGCATGACGTCCGGAACCATCAGCAATCGCGAAATGCGCCATTCCAGCCGCAATGATCGTCTTGCCTACAATTTGTTTCAGGATGCCGCAATGCACACGGTGTGGGGTGATGGTACGCAGGCCGGTGGTAACGTCGTGCGTGTTGAAGGTGTGGTGGTGCAGCGTGTCTACGCGCAAATCTTCCCCCGTCAGGATGTGTGGGTGGGGGATTACAGCGATTCAGTCACTGTCACTGTGCTGCCGTAATCGGTCGGGAAAGTCCGGTTACATTCCGTTACAAAAAGGCGACGTCGCTCCCACGGAGTGGCGGAACCGGTCGGGCGATAGTTGAAATATCAGCCATCTGCTACGTCGAGTGGGACCATGCAGTACAGAGTTCTTCTGTTGGTATTCGTGTTTTACGGCATAGCCGTTTCGAAGGCGCAGGCGGGCGAATCATTTGAAATGCGCGTCACGGCCAGCGTGCTCGGCGTCTGCAAGATTGCGGGAACCCAGGATATTCATTTTGGCGGACTGGATCCGTCTCAGGCCGTAAACAGCACAGCGCAGGGTTCGGTCACGTTCAAATGCACGCGCGGAGTGGACTATCACGTCAGCGCCGATCACGGACAGAACTACGATGTGGCGACCCAGCGCCGCCGCATGAAGGGCGGTGATGCCTGGTATCTCCCGTATTCGCTGTCGACTGAAACATTCGCAGGCGTCGGGCTCGGATTCAATCAATCCATTGTGTTGAATATCGACGCGACGATTTTGGGCAACGACTACAGAGACTTGCCGGCGCTGCAGTATTCCGACGTGCTGCGGTTGACGCTGGAGCCCTAAACGAGAAGGCCGCCGGCTACTCCAGTGATGGATCGACTTCAAGTCTATTCCAGCACCGCAGAGGCCAGAATCAGCCTTTTAAAACAATGAGGTGCGGCGATAAAAACCGGATGACATCTACCCAAAAAAACTGCTTCAAGAATGGGCGAGGTTGAGACGCCAAATAGGAAACCGGTCACATTACGAACGTGCTTCAGGTTGGCAAATTTACAAATCGATTGAAGCGCTCCGGACCAAGAGGGCAAACACGATGTTAGGCAAAACGGTGATGTTGGTCGAAGACGATGCCGCGGTGGCGAACGTTGTATCCCTGTACCTGAAAAACTATGGATTCACGGTCACGCTCGAAGAAAACGGCGCAAAGGCCGCGCAGCGCATCCTTCAGGAAAGTCCCGACGCCGTGATCCTTGACGGCATCCTTCCCGGGATGAGCGGCGTTGATGTTTGCCGGCAGGTTCGCAATTCTTTTCGCGCGCCCATCATCATGCTGACGTCAATGGACGAAGACGCCGATCACGTCGTCGCGCTGGAATTGGGCGCGGACGACTACATCGTCAAGCCTGCGGAACCGCGTGTCATTCTCGCGCACCTGAAAGCATGCCTCCGCCGCGCGGCCGGTATTCCTGCCCCAGTGGCCGATCAGCTGTGCTTTGGGCGTCTTGTCATCAGTCAGGTCAACAGGACCGTTGTACTCGACGGTCAGACGATCGCAATGACCGACAGCGAGTTTGATTTGCTGTTCTTGCTGGCAAAAAACGCCGGCCGCGTACTGTCGCGCGATGACATATACGAACAGCTGCGCGGTCTTGACTACGACGGACTGGATCGCTCGATCGATATGCGGATCTCGCGATTGCGAAAACACCTGCACGATGACAGTACGCGACCCACGCGCATTAAAACCGTCCGCTCGAAAGGCTATTTGTTCAGCGGAGTGGAATGGGCGTAGGCCCCTTTCACACGCCATGAAGGTGCGATAGAGATGTCCGCGACGCCTGGGAAAAAAGGAAAAGTAAGTGTCTGGACTGCGGACGTCCACTGGATTACGAATGTATTGCGACATCCCGCGACAGCGTGGATCGCACTGGCAGGCTCGCTGATTGTAACGGCGCTGGCCTGGTATCTTTCCGACCAGTTTGCCGTGCAGCGCGCCCGCGATCGTTTCGAGTACAAGACTGAGGATATTGAAAAGGCCATTAGCAGGCGGATGACGGAATATGAAGAAGTGTTGCGCGGCGGACTTGGATTGTTCAAGACGATTCCCAACGTTACACGGAGCCAGTGGCGTGACTATGTAAGTGCTCTTGAGGTCGATCGCTACTATCCGGGATTGCAGGGAATCGGGTTCAGCATGATGATTCCGTCCGGAAAAACAAAGGAAGTCATTTCGCAGGTTCGTTCCGAAGGATATCCGCAGTTCGACGTGCATCCCGTGGGGCAACGTTCAGAAACCTCGGCCATCGTCTATCTGGAACCGCTCAAAGGACGGAATCTCCGCGCATTCGGCTATGACATGTTTTCGGAGCCCGTACGGCGCGAGGCCATGGCGCGCGCACGCGATACCGGTAATGTCGCCATATCCGGAGTCGTAACACTGGTGCAGGAAACCAAAGAAGATGTGCAGCGCGGCTTTCTCATGTATCTGCCGGTATATCAGCGCGGCATGCCGATCAACAGCGTCGAAGAGCGCCGTTCGGCTTTGCGAGGCTACGTCTATAGTCCGTTTCGAACCAACGATTTGATGTCGGGCATTCTGGGTTCCAGTTCCGCCAATATCGACTTCGAAATTTTTGATGGTGAAAAACCCGATCCGTCCCGGTTGTTGTATGACTCTGACCGGTCGATGCAGTTGGCTGCGGTGCATCTCGAGCAGGACCACACGCGATTTGTAATGTTGCCGATTGGGGGGCGCGTGTGGGGGATTCGATTTGCAAGCAATCCGGACTATGTGACAGTTGCCGAAGAAAGCCAGCCGCTGGTCGTCGCGATTGGCGGAGTGGCAATCGATCTACTTCTGTTCTTCAGCATTGCGTCCATCGCACGGCAATACAAGCGTGCGGAAATCAGCGCAAAACACGCAGCGGCAAAGCTGGCTCAAAAAGAAGAGCAATTCCGTGCAGTCTCCGACACGGCGAACGATGGAATCGTTACGGCCGATTCTTCGGGATTGATCGTCTACCTGAACAAGTCGGCAGAGGATATGTTTGAAATCAGCGCCAATGACGCCGCCGGACAGCCGCTAACCATTCTGATGCCACCTCAATTTCACTCCGCACACACGGCAGGTTTTTCAAACTTCATCAAGACCGGCGCTTCCAAGATTATCGGGCGCCGCGTGGAAATTACCGGGCGGCGAAAATCTGGCGCGGATTTTCCGCTTGAGATCTCACTGGCGGCGTGGACCGCCAACAACAAGATGTATTTCACAGCACACCTGCGCGACATTACGGATCGTAAACGCGTCGAACGTTTGAAAAACGAATTTGTTTCCACAGTCAGTCATGAAATGCGCACGCCACTGACCGCCATTCATGGCTCACTTGCACTGGTGGCGAGTGGCGCCACCGGCGCGCTTCCTGCGCAGGCGGCGGAACTGGTCAACGTCGCGCGGGACAGTAGCGAGCGACTTGTGCGCCTGACCAACGACATGCTGGACCTGCAGAAAATGGAAACGGGGAAACTTGCATTTGACATTCGCCCGCTAAATGTTTCGGAGTTGGTACGCAGTGCGAGTTCGTCGAATGAGTCATTCGTAAAACAGCACGGTGCGGTCCTGGAATGCAAATGTCCCGACGAGGATCTGTTCGTCGTTGGCGACGCCGACCGTGTTATTCAGGTCTTGACGAATCTCATTTCCAACGCCGCCAAATACTCTCCGTCATTGGGCGTCGTAACGGTAAGTATCGAAGTTCGCGAAAAACTGATTCGTTTCCTGGTGACGGATCAGGGTCCGGGTGTCCCGGATGATTTCCGGGCGCGGATGTTCGAGAAGTTCGCGCAGGCGGACAGCTCCGATACCCGGCAAAAAGGCGGTACCGGTTTGGGGCTGAGCATTTCACGCATGTTGATTGAGCGCATGGATGGCTACATCGGGCTGGCTTCGGATGGGCCGGGGACGACGTTCTATTTTGAGTTGCCGCGTGCGCGCAGCAGCTATCGCTATGTCTATGCAAGTTGAAATTCGTATTGTTGGAGGGATGTCCCCATGACGGAAACACTGGAGCGAGTATTGCTGGTGGAGGATGATCCTGCGTTGCAGGTGGTCGCCCGTACCGCGCTGGAGAATGTCGGTCGTTTTAAGGTCGAGGTCTGCAGCTGCGGCGAGGATGCGCTTCACGTCGCCCCGCGCTTTGCTCCGCAACTTGTTTTGCTCGACGTGATGATGCCGCGGATGGATGGATTGGAAACGATGCGCCATCTCCGTATGTTGCCCGCTGTGTCCGCTGCGCCGGTCGTGTTTATGACGGCAAAGGCGCAGAGTCACGAAGTTGCCCACTACATGTCGCTGGGTGCCGTTGATGTCGTGAGCAAACCGTTTGATCCCATTTCTTTGCCGCAGCGCTTGCGTGAGGCATGGAGCCGGTCGCAGAAAAGTCAGGTTCGCCTGGACGGTGTTGATGGGTCGGTTGATGAGTCTGCAGAGCAGTGCTTCGCTGAGCAACTTCAAACGGCGCGTGCGGATTTTTCCGCCGATCTCGCCAATCGGTTACAGCAACTTCTCAGCGCGTTCAGCAACTGCATTTCAAATCTTGGATCTCCGGAAAGCGTGCGCGAGTTTTATCGTCTCGCCCACAGTCTCACAGGGGCGTCGGCGACGTTGGGATTTTCGTCAGTGAGTGGCGCGGCGCGGGCACTGGAAGCGCGACTGAAGCGCATGTTGCCGCGAGGCCCGGATCACGGCGTTCCCTTTGCTCGCGGCGATATTGAACCGCTGCTGGAAAAAGTAAAGTCGGTTATAGATTCGCAGGGGGATGTCCAAGCGGTGCCGCAACCCGCGCCGAAGTTGGGGATGTCAGCGCGACCCGGAGCATCGAAAGTACTTGTTGTCGAAGACGATGAAGTTATCGCACGCCATCTTGTCGAGCAGTTGAGCCATTTTGGTTACAGTGCGCGTTCCGTCGGAACGGTCGCTGATCTCAGGTCTGAACTGGAGCACGGCGTGCCCGCCATTCTGTTGATGGACTACGAACTCCCCGATGGCGATGGTGCGACCGAAGTTCTGAACCTTCGGAGTTCCGGATTCGATCGTCCAGTCGTCTTTCTTACAGCCCACGATGGATTGCAGGAACGCCTTGAGGGAGTTCGTGCGGGGGCGTCCGCTTACTTCGTAAAACCGGTGAATGTCGGGGAACTGGTTTCAACCATTGACCGGCTGACGGACTCGTCACGCTCCGATCCGCTCCGCGCGCTGATCGTCGATGATTCCGTTTCACAGGGCACACTGTACCGCAGTTTCCTCGAACAAAGAGGGATGCGAGTGGAGGCCATCTCAAATCCGTTGGACGTCATGATCAAGCTTGGCGAGTTCCGGCCTGATGTGATCTTGCTCGATTTGCATATGGAGCCCTGCAATGGATTCGAAATTGCCGCTGTACTTCGCCAGCATCACGTCTATTTTGACATCCCCATTATTTTTCTGACGGCGGAGGCAAATCAGGAATCGATGCAGCGTGCTGCGGGAATGGGTGCGGATGCGTTTCTCGACAAGTCAGTGCACCCGCAGGTGCTGATTGATGCGGCAGTCTCTCATGCGCAACGCGCCCGAGCGATTCGTTCCATGGTTGTCCGCGACGGATTAACCGGGCTGCTCAATCACAGCGCGATCAAGGAATCGCTCGAGCGGGAAATCGCTGCGGCTACGCGGCGCGGCTGGCCGCTCTGTGTCGCCATGCTGGACCTTGATCACTTCAAGCGAGTGAATGACAACTATGGTCATCAGGCGGGCGATCGGATTCTGAAAAGTCTTTCGCAATTGCTCACGACGCGGCTGCGTCGAAGCGATGCCATCGGGCGATATGGGGGCGAGGAAGTTATGATCGTCTTGCAGAACACGACGCTGGCGGAAGCGAATCGTATCCTTGAGGACGCTCGCGCCCGATTTTCGGCACTCGATCATGCGAATATTGAACGCGTGACTTTCAGTGCGGGAGTCGCAGCGCTGGGTTCCGGAATGGACGCAACTGAGTTGGCGCGGTGCGCTGATGCGGCACTTTATATCGCCAAAAAAGACGGGCGCAATCGTGTGGTTTGCAGTGAAGCCTAGGACGAGATGTGGCAGTCCACGAGGCTAGCTGGACATGGCATCGCGGTTCGGGGAAACCGCGTGGGTCGACAGCGCACTTTCCATGATGTCTCGCAACTGCGCAAGGAGGGTCTTGCACGTTGCTGAATCGGTGTTGAGTGCGGCGCGTTCAATATCGGCACACACGGCTGTAACGTTCGAGAAGCCGTAGGAGCCGCCAATACCTTTCAGTGTATGCGCTGCGGCCTTGACGGCTTTCCAGTCTTCAGCCTGCAGGGGCGTTTCGATGGCGGCGACGCGATTCGGAAGGTTTTCCAGAAAGATTCCGATCAGTTCCTGAAATTCCGGATCGGCGTTATTGATGTCAGCGGCAGTTTTCATGGGTCGCCCCGGGATTGTTTTTACCGTGTTCTCCGCAGCAGGTGCGGGGGTCAGGTATTTGGAAAGAATATCCTGGAAATACTGCACGTCGATGGGCTTGGTCACGACATCGTTGCAGCCCGACGCAATACAGCGATCGCGATCCTCGCGAAATGCGTTGGCGGTGATTGCGATGATTGGTGCGCTGAATCCGTCGGTGCGCAGGATCCGGGTTGCCTGCAGGCCATCCATGATCGGCATTTGCATGTCCATCAAGACAAGGTCGAACTGTTCCTTCTTGGCAGCGGCAACGGCGAGTTCCCCGTTGTCCACGCACGTGGCGGTGACGCCGACCTGTCGCAGCAGAAACTTGATCAGGTTTTGATTGTCGATGCTGTCTTCCGCAAGCAGAACACGGCCAGACAACATGGGGCGCACCTGGGCCGGGTCGCGGGCGCGAATGACTTCCGGTTGCTGGTCGGCACGTCGAACCAATGTCACGTGCGCGAGGGATCCGGTGCCGACGGTGAGTTTGAAACGGCTTCCGACATTCACACGGCTGGTGACGGACAAACTGCCATTCAGCATCTCTGCAAGACGTCGCGAGATCGAAAGCCCCAGCCCCGTGCCGCCGAATTTTTTCGTAATGGAGGAGTCTGCCTGGGTAAAGTCCGAGAAGATCCGGTTCATCTGTTCGTCGGTCATCCCGATGCCGGTATCGATGACCTCGAACGAAATGGTGTCCTGGTCGATATCGGCCCGCACGTTGACGGTTACTGTTCCATTGGGTGTGAATTTGAGCGCATTGCCGCAGAGGTTGAGCAAAATCTGCTTGAGGCGCAGCGGGTCCGTAATGATTGAAACCGGAATCGGATATTCGTAGTTGATCTCGAAGTTGATGTTCTTCGCGCGCGCCTGAAGTTCCATCGAGGTGCGCAGTTCGCTCATCAGCTGGAATGGTGAGAGTGGCACGCGTTCCAGGATCAGTCGGTCTGCCTCAATCTTTCCAAGATCCAGAATATCGTTGATGACATTGAGCAGATGGCCGCCGGTGCGCATGATGGTCCGTACATTCCCATCGTGCTCTTCCTTGCTCAGCTTCGGGTCAAGGAGCGTTTCGGCAAAACCGAGCACGGCGGTCAGCGGCGTGCGCAGCTCATGGCTCATGTTGGCCAAAAACGTGCTCTTCGCCTTGTCGGCGCGCTCCGCCGTTTGCAATGCCAACTCGAGTTCGTGCTGTTTGTCATTGATGCTGTTCAGCATCGAGTTGAAAAACTCCGCGAGATGGCCATATTCATCACGGCGGTCGACGTCGAGTCGCAAATCCAGATCGCCATTGGTGACACGACGCATCGTCTCCACGGCTTTTTTGATCGGCGCGGCGACAATCCGGTTGGTGATCCAGATCAGGAATGCGCCGAATGCCAGCAGGGCAACAAGGACACCAAGCATGAAGTTGGAGCGCTTTTCAGCCACACGCTGAGCGACCGGACGCAGGAACAGCACCAGTGAGCCGGAGTGCATTCCGCCTTGTTCATCTTCAAAGTGAATCCGACGTTCTGGCCGTGCTTCGAGGGAGTCGTCAAAAATTCCAGCCCGCCATTCGGAGTCGTACACTTTGACCTTCAGTCCGGAAAACCCGTACTCCTCGGCCAGCGCGGCCAGTTGGGTTTCCATGGTGTCGGATTTGGAAAGATAGTTTGATTTGAACCAATCCTGCAGGTGGGTCGATGCGGCTTCTTCTCTTTGTGTGTCCTCGACAAGGAGTCGCTTGTCGGTCCCGTAAAGCACGACGGCGCTAATGATAATGCTCGAGAACACTAAGGCCCAGATGACCACAGCGGTAATCTTTACTGCAATTGAGGCTTCCCAGTTGCGTGTCCAGTCGTTATCTACGACGAAGCGCTGCTCGCTCATTTGAATCCTATACGGCGCAGCGCCATGCCCATTGGGCAGATATTGGTGAGGCCGGCACCGAGCAACATGAATGCAACGAACCATGGAAAGAACCAAAGCGGATCGCCGACAACCCAGATGGAAACTCCGATAAATACCGCGACGACAAAGCGCAGCGCGCGCTCAGCTTCGAAATTAAACCTTGTGTTTCCTGCAAAGGTGGGGCCGGCGTATTTTTCATCGCCAAAACGGAATCGGGAAACCAATACCGGAATTCGCCAGTTCGTGGCGAACTCGAACAAAATCACGATAATGTACGCCGCAATCCACTCCGATCGCCCAAAGTAGAGCAGGGCGATCAGTACGGATCCGAGCAAGATGCGAAAAGTGCGTTCCGTCATTGTCGCGTCTGCCTGTTATTCGATTCGTTATTGATTGCAAAAAAACACCAGGCACACGACCCACCGGTCCGTTGCGTGGCGCCAATCCATCGTCTTTATCGGCTGCGCGCGCCTTCGGCTGAGATCGGGCGTCTTACATCGGGAAGGGGATGACTCGCGCGGCGTGTGCGAGCGCCAAAACGCCTGGGCCTCGGGGCCGGAGCACACTCCAAACGGCTGGGAAACAAAGATTTTTGGTTCAGATACGTTCGCAATTGCCGCCGCTGCACTTACAATAGGCCCCCTCAATGACCTGAACGCTCTATATATAAAGATGACTCTGCGAACCCGATTTGCTCCCAGCCCCACCGGTTATCTGCATGTGGGGGGCGCCCGTACTGCACTTTATTCCTGGCTGCACGCCCGGCGGCATGGGGGAACGTTTGTGTTGAGAATCGAGGACACCGACCTGGAGCGATCCACTGCCGAGTCGGTCAACGCGATTCTGGAAGGAATGACCTGGCTGGGTCTCGAATACGACGAAGGCCCGTTTTATCAAACGCACCGGTTTCCGCGTTACAAGGAAGTCATCCAGGACATGCTGAAGGCGGGGACGGCCTATCACTGTTATTGCAGTAAAGAGGAACTGGACGCGATGCGCGCCGAGCAAATGGCTCGCAAGGAAAAGCCACGCTACGACGGTCGATGCCGGCATCGAAAGGAACCGCGCGAAGGCGTTTCGCCGGTGGTTCGGTTCAAGAGCCCGATCGAAGGCGACACAATCGTAAAGGATCTGATCAAAGGACCGGTCGTATTCAAAAACAGCGAGCTGGACGACCTGATCATCGCGCGATCGGACGGATCACCGACCTATAACTTCACCGTCGTCGTCGACGACATGGACATGAAGATCACGCATGTGGTTCGTGGCGATGATCATCTCAACAACACGCCGCGGCAGATGAATATCCTGAAGGCTCTCGGTTATGAGCCGCCGCAGTATGCGCATGTTTCAATGATTCTCGGCGCTGACGGCCAGAAGCTTTCCAAGCGCCATGGGGCAGTCAGCGTGATGCAGTATCGCGACGACGGTTTTTTACCCGAGGCCTTGCTGAATTATCTGGTGCGCCTCGGTTGGTCCCATGGAGACCAGGAGATTTTTACGCTCGACCAGATGATCGAGCTGTTCGACGTGAACAACGTGAACAAGGCGGCGTCCGCGTTCAATCCCGACAAGTTGCTCTGGCTGAATCAGCACTACATCAAGACGAGCCCGCCGGAACACGTCGCCCGCCACCTGAGCTGGCACCTGAGCAAGCGTGACATCGATCCGACCCGGGGGCCGGACATCCTCGAAGTCGTAAAGATCCACCAGGAGCGCGTTAAGACTCTGGTCGAGTTGGCGGACAGCGTTGTGCCGTTTTACAAGGACTTCGAATCCTTCGACGAGAAAGCGGCGACCAAGCACCTGAAGCCAGAGATTGCTCCTGCGCTGCGGGCGGTGCGCGATGCTCTCGTCGCCCTGGACCCATGGACTCCGGCGGCCATCCACAAGTCCCTGGAAGACGTTGCGGCCGGGCAGGGTTTGAATCTGGGCAAGATCGCCCAGCCGCTGCGAGTGGCCTTGATGGGAACGGCCGTTTCGCCACCCATTGACGTCACTACGCACCTGATCGGCAAGGACCGCATGGCCACCCGCGTCGACCGCGCGCTGCAAAGGATTCAATAGGATCTCTGTCCGGGGCGTGGGCAACGCGGCATCATTCTCTCCTTGCTTGACGCTCTCAGACCGCCTCCGTAGAATGCGCATTCCTTGCTTGGGGCTATAGCTCAGCTGGGAGAGCGCTTGCATGGCATGCAAGAGGTCGCCGGTTCGATCCCGGCTAGCTCCACCANNGTCCCCATCGTCTAGAGGCCTAGGACATTGCCCTTTCACGGCAGTAACTGGGGTTCGAATCCCCATGGGGACGCCATCTCAAAGCAGGGCCTCGCATGAGGCCCTGATTTTTTTGGGCGACCACCGATCGCATATTCGCGCGCCGTTAAGCCTTGCGGATTGCCACGCCAGACTTTTCTCCTGTCGCACGAGAGGGCGACAGACGTCAACCTACACCTGATATATCCGCCGTCTATACTGACTGGAACCCTTTAATCACGTTGTTTGTTCCGAGTGACCCCGACAGAATCTGACGATCTCAACGCGCAGTGCACCTTAACATCGCTCGATCCGCTGGCGTTGCAGAAAGAAATTCACGCGCGCGATCCGGGTGGATTCCTGTCCAAGCTTTCCGAGTCCCACCCGCATTTGTTTAGCACCGCACCGGTGGCGATATCCGCCAGCGACGCGCGGGATATGCGTCAGGTGGTGCAGGCCATTGAACGGATATCCGCCGCGCCGATGTATGCAGCCACTGTGCTCACCGCGGCGCCCGAGATCGCACGTTTTGATCCGGGCCATCCCGGCGTTTTTTTTGGATATGACTTTCATCTGACGGCCGACGGACCGCGCCTGATTGAAATCAATACCAATGCCGGCGGCGCCATGCTCAGCACGCTGCTGGGGCTGGCCCAGAAAACCCGCGTTCCGGAATTGACGGGCCTGTCACTGGGGCCCAACCAGCCGTCACGGCTCGAAACGATGTTTATCGAGATGTTCGCGCATGAGTGGAAATCGGCCAAACACACCGAGCCGCTGCATCACGTTGCGATCGTCGACGACGCACCCGCGGCGCAATATCTGTATCCCGAATTCCTGCTGTTTCAGCAGATGTTTCAGCGGCACGGAATCCAGTGTGTCATTACCGACCCTCGTACCCTGAGTTATCGTGACGGTGCGTTGTTTCATCGCGCCCAGCAAATTGACCTGGTGTACAACCGATTGACCGATTTCAGCCTCGCGGGCGACCACCTGAAGGCATTGCGTCAGGCGTATCTCGACCGTTCCGTCGTGGTCACCCCGAACCCGCGCGGCCATGCATTGTTTGCAAACAAATCCAATTTGGCATTGCTGTGCGATGCGGCGCGATTGCGCTCGTTCGGGACGACCGAGGAAGCCGTGCAATTGCTGACGCGCGTCATACCGCGCTCCGTGCCCTTGGCGTCGATGAGTCCGGATGAGGCCTGGTCGCAGAGAAAACAGTGGTTTTTCAAACCCGCCTCGGGATTCGGCGGCAAGGCTGCCTATCGTGGTGAAAAACTCACCAAGCGCGTATGGGAAGAAATTCTTGCAGCGGGGGATTACATCGCGCAGGAGCTTGTTCCGCCCAGCGAGCGTTGCGTCCGCGTGAATGGCGTCGATACCGCGCTGAAAGTCGATGTGCGATGTTTTGCTTATCGGGGCGCGGTGCAATTTATCGTGGCCCGGTTATACCAGGGACAAACTACCAACTTTAGAACGCCGGGTGGTGGCTTCGCCGCGGTGTACAGTCCTTCCTATGCGATTTAACCAAGCGTAGTTGTACGAATGTAATCCCATCCTGCCGATCTCATACTATTTGCAGATCGAAAAAAGCAGAGGAGGCAGAGCCATGGGCGACACCGTACGAAAATCACCTGATGCAGAAAAATCGAGCGTCACCGCACTTCGAAAACCTTCGGGTGGCCGGTTGCTTTCTCCTTTCGCTGAATTTGACCGGATCTTCGATGATTTTTGGCCGGCGGGATGGCTCCGGCCGCTGCGGGGCGAAATGCCCGCGCTTTCAAATCTGGAATCCAAGTTGCCGCGCGTCGACGTCGTCGACAAGGAAAGCGACGTACTGGTTCGCGCCGAACTTCCCGGAGTCGCAAAGGATGACATCGACATTACGGTCGGGGAAAACGCCGTGACGATCCGCGGCGAGACCAAACACGAGGAAAAGGAGGAAAAGGCAGACTACTATCGTTGCGAAATTTCCCGTGGGTCGTTCGCACGAACGGTTGCACTCCCGGCGACGGTCGATGCCGATCGCGCGAAGGCCGCGTTCAAGGACGGTATCCTTGAGCTGACTTTACCGAAGGTGGAAAAATCCAAACGCCGCACGGTCAAAGTGGAGTGACGAACGATGGCAAAACATTCAGTCAGTGTTAAAAAAGTCGCTGCGGTGGCACCACCCCCCGCAGCGACGGTGGAGCAGCGCCACCGCATGATTGCGGAGGCCGCGTACTACATCGCGGAGCGTCGCGGGTTTTCTGCAGGTAATCCGGAGGACGACTGGTACGAGGCGGAGATCCAGATCGATCGCGCGCTCGGCGCGTCACCCTCTCGTCACTGACGCGATCATATAAATCGCTGCTCCCCTGCGGCGGCACCGTGCGGTTACGGTGCCGCCGTTTCATTTTCAGCCCCTGGGGTCAATTCGTCCGCGACCCGAATTGAAACGCAGGCCGTTGAACGTTCGCCGTGGCGATTGGCCGGCGTTTCAAGGATGATGTGCGTCCATGGGTTCAAGAGTGTCGCGGATATTCCTTTTTGTGTTGGCCATTGCCAGCGCTCCGGCCGGTGCGGCGGACCGCGTTCGCGTTCAGTTCGAGGGTGTTGCGGACGAACTCCTTCAAAACGTGAAACAGCTGGTCACGCTGGAACAACAGAAGAACAGCGAACTGCTGACCGACGAGCGGATCAGCAAACTGCACCGCCGTGCGACCGGCGAGATCCGTGAGGCGTTGCAGCCTTTTGGTTACTACCGTCCGGAGATCAAATCCGAACTGGAGCTCGACGGCGGGATCTGGAATGCGCGCTACACCATCGATCCGGGTCCGTTGTTACGCGTGACCGAACTGGATCTGCAGGTTCACGGCGCGGCGAGCAGCGATTCGGCGTTTGCAAAGCTCATACGGAATTTTCCGTTGAAGGTTGGCGATCCCCTCGTGCATTCACTGTATGAGGACGGAAAGGACTCGTTCATGCAGCTGGCGACGGAGCGGGGTTTTTTCGACGCGCAGTACGAAACCAGCGAGATTCTGATTGATTTGGAGAAGTACACGGCAAAGATCGTGATCTATTTCAACGCCGCCTCCCGATTTTACTTTGGCCAAGTCAAGTTCACGGAGACCGATTTCGACGAGGACTTTTTGCGGCGCTTTGCCACCTTTAAGGAAGGGGAGCCTTACTCATTCGGCAAACTGCTCGATTTGCAGAATGCGTTGACTGACAGCGACTATTTCTCACAGGTTGAAGTGAAGTCGGGCCGTGACGAGAAGGATCCGCTGCGCGTTCCGGTGGAGGTCATTGCGGAATCCCGCGAGCGTACGAAGTACACGATGGGTCTGGGCTATGGCACCGACACGGGTGCGCGCGCGACGGCGGGCGTTGAGCGGCGCCGCGTGAATCGTCGCGGCCATCGATGGCGGGCCGACCTGAAGCTCTCGGAAATCGGCGACAGCCTGACAACACGGTACATTATTCCCATGGAGAATCCCCGTACGGATCAATTCACCATCACGGCGGGACGCGAAGATCAGCGACAGACGGAAAGCTCGTCGACCAAGTATCTGCTGACGGGAAGTTTCACGCGCCTCGATAACGGTTGGCAGAAAACCCTCTTTGTAAACTACGAGCGCGACGAAAATTTCGAAGTCGGTAGCCAGCGCGGCAGCTCGACGCTGGTCATGCCCGGCATCAACTGGACGCGAATTCGCGCCAACGACCGCATTTACACAACTCACGGGCAGCGATTCCTGGTGGAGCTTCGCGGCGGTTCAGAAACGCTAGGATCGACGACCTCCTTCCTGCAAACGCGAATCAACGCGAAATTCGTACGCAAGGTGGTCACGTGGGGGCGGGTCCTGGCGCGCGGTGACTTTGGCTATACCGAGGTGCTCAATTTCGAGGAATTGCCGCCTTCAGTCCGCTTCTTCGCCGGTGGTGATTTCAGCGTGCGTGGGTATGACTACAACAGCCTCGGCCCGCGCGAAGACGGCAAGGTGGTGGGAGGAACAAAGCTCGCCGTCGGCAGTCTCGAATATGAACAATTGCTGGGCGAAACGTGGAGTGCGGCGTTCTTCTACGACGTTGGTAATGCGGTAAACGATTTTTCCGAACCCATGGCCCGGGCTGTCGGCGCCGGTATGCGATATCGCTCGCCGATCGGTTTGATCCGCGTCGACCTCGCCCGACCTCTCGATGATCTGGGTAAGGCGCGCTACCTGCACATTTCAATCGGACCGGACTTGTGATGGTCGTTAGAGAGCAACCCAACAGGTTCCCATCGTTGCGGGCTCGCGAGCCGGGGCTGCCGTCATGACGCGACGCGGGAAAATCATTGCCGCGGTCGCGGCGTCCTTGATTCTCCTTGTCGCGGGGTTGTTTTACACTCTGCTGGCTTCGGAGGCGGGACTGAATTGGCTCGTCGGTCGCATCAATGCGCAGGTGCCGGGCGAACTGACCTTCGGAAGCGTTCGCGGGACACTCGGCGGGCCGATTCAAATTGACGACGTTCGGTTTCGAAACGAAGACGTCGAGGTCCGCGTTCAAAACATTGCGCTGGACTGGAATCTGTGGGGACTCTTTGCAGGCGTCTTGCGCGTCAATCATCTGGTTGTTGATGGCGTTGATGTGATCGGCGGGCCGGCCAAAGCTGATCACGTGCCGGTCGTGTTACCTGAAATCAGGATTCCGATCCGGCTTTCGGTCGGTGAATTCACCGTCAATCGCTTGCACATTGTGCCGGCGCCGGATGCGCCGGCGATTGAAATTGACATTATCGACTTCGAAGGATCGATGTTTGCGTCAAAACTCGACATCGACCAGCTTGAAGTCGAGGCGCCGATGGGTGCGATAAGCACGGCCGGTTCCGTCAAACTGTCGGGGCAATATCCATTGGCGCTGGAAGTCGTGTGGTCCACCCGTACGGATTCGCAGCAGGTGCGCGGGCGCGGCACGTTGGGAGGTGATCTGGGCCGGTTGCTCGTGGACCAGTCCGTTGAGGTTCCGGTACAGGTTCGTGCGTCCGGCGCGTTGATCAACGTGCTCGATACGCCGCAGTGGGACGTGAAAATCGAAGCACAGAAATTCGAGCCGAAGTCCGTTGTCGCGGATTGGCCGCTGGGCCCGGCGGACGTGACGCTTGCCATTCGCGGCGATGAAAAACAGAACACTGCGCAGGTTCAACTACGCAGCAGCCATTCCGTGACCGGGCCGTTTGAATTGGCCGCCAGGGTCGCTTACGCGAATCAACGCGTTTCAATCAGTGAGGCGACAATCAAGCTGACCGACAGTGATACGCGCATTGATGTGCGTGGCGATGTTGCGCTTGATTCGAGCGCAACATCGCCGCTGCAGTCGATGCAATTCTCCGGCACGTGGCAGCAACTGCGTTGGCCGCTGCGCGGCCCCAACATCGTCATGAGCAAGAACGGTGCGTTTCAGGTTTCCGGTAACGCGGCACAGTATGCGTTCCAGATCGATGCGCCACTGGTCGGTGAATCGGTTCCCTCCGGTGTCTGGAAGATCCGTGGCACTGGCGATTCAAAAAAAATCGAACTCACCGACGTCCAGATCGCCGCGCTCAACGGGCAACTTCATGCCAGTGGCGTTGCGCAGTGGGCACCGAGCGTGGCCTGGAAGCTGGATGTCGACGGAAATCGACTGGATCCGGGTGCGCAGTGGCCGGAATGGCCCGGGCAGTTGGCGTTGAAAGTTCATCACGAGGGCGCCCTGGTGAATGAAAAGCTTCAGGGCCGCATCGTCGTACAAAAAGGCGAAGGGCGAATTCGTGACTATCCCGTCGCATTGCAGCTCGACGTTCGGCTGGATGGGGAGGATGCGCGACTGGATCGGGCCCTTCTGACGACCGGCGAAGGAAAGCTTGTCGCGCGCGGCGGCGTCAGTCGTAACTGGAATCTCGATGTCGATTTTCAAGCCCCGAAACTGGCGGCGCTTTTTCCTGAATTGCGCGGCGCAGCGGAGGCGAACATCTCGTTGCGCGGTCCGCGACAGCAGCCGCGTGCAGAAATTCATTTGTCTGGCGACGACATTGGTCTGGGCAAGACGACGTTGGAGCGGATCAAGGGCGATGCAGTGCTGGACTGGAATACCGATGCGCCGTCGTCACTGAAACTGACGACTGGACACGTATCGACGCAGGCGTTGCAGTTCGATTCGATCACCGTCACAGGAAACGGAACGCTTGCGCGCCATCAGCTGGCTGCCGAAATGGTCGTCGATGAAGGGGGATCGACGTGGGAAATCCGCGGAGGTCTTGCACAAAAAATATGGACCGGGGAGTTGCTGCGCGCGGAGATGGCACATCCACGCATCGGTACGTGGACGCTGAAGCAACCGGTGCGTGTGCGCGCGGAAAGCCAGCGCGTGTCGCTCGATCGGGCCTGCTGGCAACGGCAGGATGATCAGCTTTGTCTTGCTGCGAACTGGAATGCCAACGAAGCGAGCTCGGCTGAGGTGGACATCGAGCAGTTGCCAATACAGATGCTGCGGCCGTACTTGCCGGAGCGCATGGCTGTCGCGGGGCGCGTGTCCGGAAAGGTTCGCGCACGTTACATCCCGAGTACTCATGCATTGGATGCCGAAATTGCACTTGCGACCGGCAGCGGCGAACTGCTGCTGACGGACATCGCTGAAGACTCGATGCGAATCGAATATCGACGCATTGAATTCAATGCCCGCGCCAATGCAGACGGACTAAGCGCGGCGACACGTTTTGATCTTGGACCGTTGGGTGCGGCGGAAGGGCAGGTGAACCTTTCCGGCTGGCGCCTCGATGCGGACATGGACAAACAGGCGCTGAGCGGAACGCTCAAGGCACAGGTCAATGATGTCGGCGTAGTTTCGCGTTTGGTGCCCGCGCTCGATGATGCGCGCGGCACGGTGCAGGCCAATTTTCTCCTGGGCGGCACGTTGTCCAATCCCACACTCACCGGGTCGGCAAAACTCCAGAACGGTGGCGTCGCCATTCCGCAAATTGGCATCAAGCTGAACAAGATCGTGATGGAAGCGCACAACACACCTGAAAACGTGATCGAGTTCAGTGCGCACGCGGAATCCGGACCGGGATACATCGACGTGCGCGGCGAGTTTGTTCCGGACAAGGAGCGTGGATGGCCGTTGCTGGTGGAAATCACCGGAAAGAATTTTGAGGCGGTCAATCTTCCGGAGGCGTGGGTCCTGGCGTCGCCGGACCTGCAACTGCAAATCGTCAAACGCCGAATCGATTTCAATGGTGTGCTGGCCATTCCCGAAGCACGCTATGCGGCGCGAGACACATCCTCTGCCATTACGCCGTCGAGTGACGTGGTTGTCGTGGGTAAGGAAACGGAATCGACGCGCGAGGAAAAATGGCAGATCTATTCCGCGGTCCGGTTCGTGTTTGGCGACAAGGTGACATTCAACGGATTTGGCCTCAAAGGCAAGGTGCGGGGTGAGGTGGTCGCGCTGGAGGAACCCAAGAAGCTGACCACCGGCTACGGCGAACTGCAAATTGTCGATGCGACATTCAATGCCTACAAGATCGATTTGAAGGTCACGCGTGGACGACTGATCTTTGCTGGCGGACCGATTAACAATCCCGGTATCGACGCCCGCGCGGTACGTGAAGCTGGAACCATTCGTGAGGCCGCGCCAAAAGATGAAAATCAGCAGCTGCGCGAGTCGTCGGGAATCGTTGTCGGCGCGCTGGTGCGCGGCACATTGCGCAAACTGGAATTAACGTTGTTCTCCGATCCGCCGCGCGACCAGGCCGATGTGCTTTCGCTGCTGTTGTTTGGTGTGCCGCTGGGCGACGCGACGACGGAAGAAGGCAAGGCGTTGTTCATCGCCGCATCGACGCTGCGACTTTCCGGCAGAGACGACACCGTGCGCAAAATCGGCCGGCGCTTTGGAATTGAAGAAATTCGCCTCGAGACCGGTAACACGCCGGACCAGGCCGCGCTTGTGCTCGGCCGCTACCTCGGACCGCGACTCTACGTGAACTACAGTGTGGGACTGCTAAGCACAACCGCGAACGTGCTGCGCGTGCGTTACCGTATCAGCGACAAATGGACGCTGCAGTCGGAACAAAGTGACGCGGAAAGCGCAGCGGATTTGCTTTACACATTTGAGCACTAGGAAGGAACCCGAGTAATCGCGAATACTGGGTGATTCAAAACGACGAGCAGCATACTTGCTGCTCGTCGTAGATGCCGCTATCTCACGCTCGTGTGAGGCTGAATAGAAATAGGAAGCTCATTCTATGGGTTATACGTTGAAATCGAGGTCAATTCATAAACGAAGCTGCCCACTTTGTCAGATTTCGCGATTCCAACGTCCCGACATTTCCATTCATGTCGAACTTCGCCACTCAAATTGTCGGTCTGGGTCGTCTTGATGCAGTCGTTATAAGTTCCAGCGGGAACCGTAACCGTCGCAAGCTCGCTTATCCAGGTGAAGTCGTAGTTCATTCCATCAAGTGAACCTTGAAGCGAACAAGATTCATAGAGTTTCGCGCATCCAATGAGCGTGGGCGTGCTGAAGAAGTGATCCATACCCGATTCTCGAAATCCTACCCAAAAAGGACCATTGGTCATGTCCTTTAGAACATATTCGAGCGTACCGCTCGAATCCCAAATGGGATCCCAGCCGTGAATGTAGACCGGTTTGCCGTTGGCGGTACCTTCCACCACGTACTCATATATGTTTTGGGGGCCGCCGGTGGTCAGCGTGTAGTTCCATTGTCGATTGTTGGCGTAGTGGAAATAAGGGGTCCAATCGATGGATTGAGCGCTTAGCGTTTGTTTGAAGTGATTCACTGCGGTGGTGGCATCGATCAGCGCTGTGGTTACCGATCCGGAATTGGCAACTAGATTTGCAACGTCGGTTTCGAACGTCGCGCTGGAAAATGAAATCGACAGGCCTGTCGCCGCTGTATGCGCTGCTGGCGCAATCTGAATTCCGTTAGAGGCATCGCCGTCCTTGTCCAAGGATTGAAGAAGCCGCAAGATGTTAACCACTGTCGGATCGGCAAGATCCGTTTTTGCGATCATGTCGAGCGGAGTAACCACCTGGCTCGCGGTGACCGACGGGAAATTAATACCTCCAACTGAAAAAATCACCGTTTCACCCGCCACGTACGAGTAGTGCCCGTCGGTGTCGGTTGTGCCACTCTGCGTCGCAGTCTTGAAGTTAATGCCTTCCACTGGACCATCCATAAAGGTGCCAGTACTGGGCGGATCACCGGTCGGAGTGTTATCTGGAGGAGGGGTGTTAGTCTTTGGCGGATCGCTGCCGCCACCTCCTCCGCAAGCACACAAGGTGAGACTGACTCCGACCACCCCAAAAGCATGAACCAATGTCCTATTCATACGATATTCCTCCTGTGAATTGTATTTTCCGAAAACGTAAAGCTGGTGTTTCTTTCGTTACTTAAGTTGGATGAACTACGCATCAATACCAAATCCACTTGAACAACACGCGCGTTGGCGCCAGGTCGACGGTGTCGCTTGAGTCGTCCTCTATACCTTTGAGCACTGAAAATACGGGAGCCACCGACCGCCGCTCGCGTGCCAAAACTGCCCCAGATTTCGAAGAACAACAACGTGCTGACCAAAACGGAGACCCTTGCTCCATCAAAGGAGAGTGCTCCGTCTCGGCCAGCCGTGAAATGAAATGCTACTGGTAAAAGAACAGATTGAAACTGTAGTTTCGATTGTAGAAATCTGCTGCGACAGTCTCAAGCATGCCTCCGCCGACCGTTCCGCTCGGCGCGGTGAAGACGACCGAGGTTCCCGTGGACGTGGGTAAAACCGAGCCGCTGACGTAGTCGAACGCGTTGCCGTTGGTGTAAAAGCGCGTTGCTTCGAAATCTTCCATCGCCAATCCCGCCGGAATATTCCAGGTGACGTTCAACGTGCCACCGGTGTTGAAGATGCCAAGAATGCTCTGTACGGAAGGCGAGTTGACGACCGCAAAATTTGACGGGCTCAGGCTGCTGGCCGGGAAAGGCGGTTTCAGCACGATAAACTGATAGCCTTCGTTGAGCTTCACATCGTCGGTATAAATTCCGGGAGTCCCATTGTCGTTGTAGAACGTTTCCGTGTACGTCAGATTGTCAGAGGGCAATGCTTTAATTTCATTGTCTGTCCAGGCGTACATGTTTCCATAGTGCGTCGCGCGCGGGTTTACGGGTGTGCTTGCGCCAATGTACATGCCAGCCGCGATGTACAAATTGTCATAGTTGTTACGCACCATCAATACGCCCGCTGATTTTCCATCGACTCCACCCGTGGACGTGGGAAGACCTGGCCCCGTGATGATTGCGTAAGAAATCGGACTTTCTGCTGGAACGTCGGACCAGAAATCGATTCCGCTCTCTATTTCTGAGGGATTGTTCAGGTTATATCCGAGAGTCGAACGTACCTCGGCACCGGAGTCGGCGATTTGTTGATTGCCGGCGATAATCCAGTTGGTTTTCCCCGAGGCGCCGTCGTAAAGGCCTGTCATGTAGATATTCATGTAACCATAACCGTAACTGCCATCGCCAACGGTAAGCGTGACGGTGACAAGTGCTTTACCATTCTTCATTTCGTTGGCGGCTTCCAGCGTGATCAGCGACACCGCCGGGAACCTGAGTCCAATATTCGAGGGATCGCTGGTAATGCTTGCAATGAATGAGTCGAATGTACTGCCGTTGTCCAGAAATCCCGTTTGATCGAACTGAGCCAGAAGGAGTGGATCGTCTGTCGCTGGCAAGCCGTTTGCGAAAGCGGCTTCGAGGCTTGCCCATCTTGCAATGATCGCGTCGAAGTCACTTGCGTACTGTTGCGTTCCGGTCGAGTCGATGATGCTGGTGTCGTTCGTAGTCAGGTCATCCGTGATTTTCGCGTTATTAAGCACATTGACGATCGTCGCGGTGTTGGTGGCGCTGTCCACGGTCACTCGCAATACGTCGAGCGCGGCGTCCAGGCCTTCATGGTTGGCACTGAACGAAGTGCGCAACAGGTCGATGGAATCGGAAACGCCCAACTCCGTAAGCACACCTTGCAGACGCAGCTGCAGTTCTGATTCCGCTGTATCAAGCTGCGCTGTTGTCAGACCGGAGAAGTTGCCCGACGCAAAATAATTGTCGGCGACTTGGCGTGCGATGTTGGCGATGATCAGGTCGGTCAATGGCGTGATGTTGATATTGCCATTTGCGTCTGCCGAAGTTGCGGCGGAGTGTATCGTATAGGAGCGGCCCCCAGCCGTGCCTTCCGCGCGCAGCACGAAGGGCGGCGTCATGCCCGTGACATCAAACTCGTATGTGCCCCCGGTTGCGAGATTGACGGTTTTGGTGGCGCCAAGGCTGTCTTTGATCGTGACGAATCCGGACAGCGGGGCGCCCGCGGCGGCAACCCCGGAGATCTTGCTTTTCGCAGTGGAGTCGTCGCTCGGCGTGGTGTTCGACGGTGGATTGTTGGTCGGTGGGGGATCTTCGCTTCCGCCACCGCCGCATGCAGCCACGCCCAACGATATTGCAATGACACCGATTGCCTGAACCCAAGTCTTGTTCATGTCATATCCCTCCTGTGTTTTGTAAATCCTGTAGAACGAACTTCCCTGTTCCTGCTGCTTCCAGCGTTTTGTAGATTAAAAAATCAGTACCAAATCCATTTGAACAGCACGCGTGTCGCCGCCAGGTCGACGGTGTCACTCGAGTCATCCTCGTTTTCAGCACTGCCGCGCAGCAGGCTCAACTCGACGTTCAAATGGCGGGCGAATTCGAATCCGGCGGCGAAAGCAAAACCGGTTCCCATGTACGACGACACATTGGAGTCGGAAATATCGAATAGAGACGTCACGCCAACGCCGACGCCGATATACGCCGACGGCGAGGTGGGTGAGAAGTAATAGGTTCCGCCGATTCCGGTAAGACCGGCTGCCCAGAGGTCGCCGTCGTTTTCCGGCTGAGTAGCGTTATCTACCGTAAAGAATTGACCGTCATTCAGGTAGTAAAGCGTGAACTGATTCGAGATTCCGCCCCCGATCATGAAGGATGTGGCGACGCCATTGTACGAGTCTTCAAAGTTGTCGTTGTCGATACCCTGGTTGCCGTACCCGATACCAAGCCCGATGATAAAACCCTGCCGATCGGCACCGGCGTGAGCGCTCGTCGCAGCAGCTGCGAGCGCAAGAGAAAGCGCAATTGCTCTGAGTTTCATGAGTTGTCCCCTCTGTAGTGTTTATTTCCATCAATAAAACCACGCTCAGATCCAAGTTCCGCGAAGATATGTGCGTGTCGTTGTTGTGGCTAGCGACTGTCCCCAATTTTCAGTTTCGGTCGCTGGTCGTCCGGTTTTTTAATCCAGATCGCGAGATTCTCGGTGCGTTTGGCCTCGATTTCGATCTTGTGTTTTTCTGCCCAGGCATCCGTTTCAGAAGACATTTCCAGCCAGCCGCAGGACGCATCGCAGCCTTTGAAGTCACCATCGCTTTTCAATTCGTCCTTGTTTACGGGGTCCAGCGAAAAGCGGGCTTTCCACGCACCCATGCGTGGCGCCACAAAGGCATAGTAGGTTTTTCCGGCTTCGAGTTCTGCGTCCATGAAGTCGGCGGATTCCCCAAGCACCATGAAGCGATGCGTGCCGGGCTTGACGACATAAGCGACTCGTTTCTTCGCGGCGATAATTCCGATGATCTTTGACGGCGTGTTCTCGTCGCTTACATCGAAGACGGTGGACTGAACGCGAAATGCCATTCCGGACGGTCGCATGAATACAATCACACTCGTATCGGCCGTGGGTGCATAGTTCGCTTTGTCCTGGCCGACTTCGTTCATATGTTTGGGCGCGCCGGCGCAGCCTGATAGCGCGATCAATGCTGCGACGGAAAGAACAAATGCGATGCGAGCTGCTTGTTTTGATTTCATGGGTTCCCTCCTTACTAATGTTGTTGTGCGTTGCTGTAGAAGACGCCTAGCACGATGGCGTCGCCATCAAGAGTCTGATGTCACTGCTTGCTTATCGCGACGTCGTCGATGTACCACCCCGAGCTGACGCCCGCGCCGCCGCCGTTGACGAGTCCGAACAAGATGCGAGCCTTTTTCCCAGCGTAGGCGGAGAGATCCACGGCGGTTTGTGTCCACGTATTGCCGGAGTTCCCCCCATACGACGACAGCGGGGCGGCGGCGCTCCAGACGCCGGGTGCTGTCTGTTCCTGGATGTAGACGGCTCCGTAGTCATTGGCGCAACCGATCACTGAACACGTGGTGGGGGCAAAAGAGAACCAGTGCCAGAAGCGCAGTTGAATTTCCTCGTTCGCCGCGATCGTTGGCAAGGTGATCGACGGGCTCTGCAGGTTGCTGTTGGTATCCACGTAGTTTCCGTTCAGCACGGTCGCTGCGCATGTTGTGCTGGCGTTGTGACATTCGCCGGGTCCTGCGGTGGGTGGGCCGCCGACTTCCCACGTGCCGTTACTTGCCGACCAGTGACCAAGTCCGCCTTGGAAATCGTCCGCAAACGGCACCACGTTGTTGGCGGTGACAACAGTGATCGCGACATCATCGATGTACCACCCGGAGCTGACACCCGCGCCGCCGCCGTTGACGGTTCCGAACAAGATGCGCACTTTTTTTCCCGCGTAGGCGGAGAGATCCACGGCGGTTTGTGTCCACGTGTTGCCGGAGTTCCCTACATACGACGACAGCGGGGCGGCGGCGCTCCAAACGCCGGGCGCTGTCTGTTCCTGGATGTAGACGCGTCCGTAGTCGTTCGCGCAACCGATTACTGAACAGGTGGTGGGGGCAAACGAGAACCACTGCCAGAAGCGCAGTTGAATCTCCTCGGTCGCCACGATTGTTGGCAAGGTGATCGACGGGCTCTGCAATTCGCTGTTGCTATTTGAGTAGTTGCCGTTTAGCACCGTCGCAGCGCATGTCGTGCTGGCGTTGTGACATTCACCGGGTCCTGCTGTGGGTGGGCCGCCGACTTCCCACGTGCCGTTACTTGCCCACCAGTGACCCAGTCCGCCTTGGAAATCGTCCGCAAATGGCACCACGTTGTTGGCGGTGACGACTGTGATCGCGACATCGTCGATGTACCACCCGGAGCTGACGCCCGCGCCGCCGCCGTTGACGAGTCCGAACAAGATGCGCACTTTTTTGCCCGCGTAGGCGGAAAGATCCACGGCGGGCCGCGTCCAGACGTTGCCGGAGTCCCCCCCATACGAAGTTAGCGGGGCGGCGGCGCTCCAGGCGCCGGGTCCTGTCTGTTCCTGGATGTAGACGGCTCCGTAGTCGTTAGCGCAACCGATCACTGAACACGTGGTGGGGGCAAACGAGAACCAGTGCCAGAAGCGCAGTTGAATTTCCTCGTTCGCCGCGATCGTTGGCAAGGTGATCGACGGGCTCTGCAGGTTGCTGTTGGTATCTGTGTAGTTCCCGGCAAGTGCGGTTGCCGCGCAACCCGATGACTGATTGAAGCACTGGCCGGGGCCCGAAGTGGCGAGTCCAACCTCCCATATTCCATTTGAAGCAAACCAAGTACCCGGATCGATATCGAAATTTTCGGAGAAAATCGGCGGATTGGCGGTGGCGGTATAGATGATCGAGTCGCTGGCGACTTGAGACACTTTGCCCGCGGCGTCCTTGAACCACACGTGTGCAGTCAGGACGTCGCCGTTTGTCGGTGAAAAGGGGAAAGCGTAGTTCACCGATGCGCTGTAGGAAGTGTTGGGTGTGACTGCGACCCAGCCCACAGCATTCGCTGCAGGTTCGACGGCGGGAAACGCCTGGCCAATGCCGCCGGATACAAAGTACGCGGTGACACCCACATTGTCGGTTGCTGCCAACGCGACCGCGACCGTCGTGCTGTTCGTTTCTGCTGCGCCGGAGTTGATGAAATCCGCGGCTGTGCCGTTTGTCGGAGGCGTGTTGTCCGGCACGGAGGCAATTTCGATGGTGTCGCTCGCGGTATCGGAAATTTTGCCCGCGGCGTCCCTGAAGCGAACGAAGACGTGCAGCGTGTCGCTCGGATTGTAGCTGCCAGCGATGTTGTGACTGACCACACCTGCGTAGTCCGTGGTTGCAGTGACGTTCGTCCAGCACGCTGCTTCAGGCGAGGGGAGTGTGCCGGTGCTGTTTTCCTGCACACAATAGGCAATGACGGCAACGTCGTCGGTCGCTGAAATGCTGAGCATGACCGTGTTCGAACTTGTCGAAACCGCTCCACTGTCGATGAAATCCGCCGCCGTGGTGTTGACGGGAGGCGTGCCGTCCATGGCGCCGCCGCTGATCGTGTAGGTTTCCTCGTGCACTGTTGTTTCGGCGTTGCCCGACCTGTCGACGGCGTAGAACTTCAGTGTCGTCGTGGAATCGATTACCAAAGCCTGGGTGTAGACCGAGGACTGCGCGTTGGGCGTGTTGCCGTCGGCGGTGTAGTAGATCGCCGCACAACCCGAGCCGCCGGTATCGGTGCAGCCCAGCGTTACGCCGATCGTGGATGAAAATGCGCCGCCGCTGGGAGAGGCCGAGGACGTCGGCGGCGCCGTGTCGCTCGGCGGGTTGTCCGGTTGTGTCGTCGTGCAGATTTCGCTGGTGTAGTCCGAACGATTCAGTGCGGCGTCGAATGCGCGCAGGCGATAACAATACTGCGTGTCTGCGGAGAGTCCGCTGTCTGTGAATCCAGATGCCACGGTCGTGGCAACTTTCGTGTCTGAAGCGCCAGAGGAACCGCGGTAGACGTCGTAGCCCAGCACGTCGTCTTCGGGAGACGGCATCCATGCCAGCACGACAACGCCTCTGCCGGCTGCAGTTGCGCCCACATTTTGAGGAACCGTGGGCGCCGTGCCGTCCGCAACGGCGAGTGTTGATGCACAGACGTCCGCAGTCTTCGGTCCGACAATGTTTGCGNNCGCTGAAAACGGGGTAGGGTGTGGTCGCGATCTTGGTTCCGTCGCGATAGACGTTGTAACCCGCAACGCCGACATTGTCGGTCGACGAATTCCACACCACAACCATACCGCTGGTGCTTGCGGGAATTGCCGCGAGTCCAGTCGGCTGGCTCGGCGGCTCGGTGTCCGTTTGCGCGAGATCGTCGCCCAAGTCAAAACCGATGATGATGGTAGCCTGCAGGCCGGTTTCCGGATCGCGCAGCAGGATGGTGATCTTGTCTTTTGTGATCGTGACCGTCAGGTTGTCGAGAAGTTTGTCGAACTTGCTTCCGTCGGCATTGAATGGTGTTCGGTCGAAGTCGAACGTTTCATCTACATCGAACTGTGAATATGCAAGCCGCAACAATGCGCGAAGCGCGTTGCGAATAAGGGATAATTCGCTCTCGCGCGGTGGCGCGGTGATTTCAGTGTCGGTTTCAAATTCATCTTCGACATGACGGCCGCGTGTTCCAAACCAATTGCGGCACGATACGTCACTGAGCGGCGTAATATTCGCGACGCCGTCAGTTTCAGCCGCTGCAAATAATTCGCGGCCGTCGTCGGTCTTCACTTTGGCGAGGAACGGTCCGTTGAGGTCGGATACATTGATGTGATACTTGCCGTTACTGTCCGTCTTGCCGACGCGCTTGCGGCCTTTGCTGTCCTTTACCGTCACATCAGTATTTGCGATCGGGTCCCCAACGGCCGCAGTTCCCGTGAGTTCGACGACCCCGGTGCCAATGGTCCCGTCGTCGCCGCCGCCGCCGTCTCCTCCGCCACCGCACGCAGTCAGCAGCGTCAGTAACGCGAAGCTGAAAATCAAATTCCATATCGATTGGTTGCGCATGGTGTAGTCCCCCATCAAGCCGGTGATTGAATGTAGTAGAGCCCCAGTCCAAGTCGCTCGACTTTGCGGCCGGGGCTGTTTGCGGTTTCTTTCTTTCGTGCGCTGAGCCATTGGCTCAGTTCGGCGATCACGCGTTCGCATTTCTCGCGGCTCAGCGCGCGAAATTGTTCGACGATGTCTTCGGATATGTTGTGGTAGACGACTTGCTGCTGCAGAAACGCTTCGTTGGCTCTCCTTGCGATGTTGTGGCCTACCGTGCTGAGCATGTCCTTTACGCACGTCCCCATGACGTCAATCTTGTCCGCTTCGTTGTTCAGCGGAACGAACGCCTGGCGGATCAGACGCAGCGTCTTGTCCGGTGTCTCTTCCACCGCGTTCAGCCGGAGCAATTCCTCCAGGACCGCGCGACCCTTGATGTCGCCGCTGTATTGGCGCACCAACGACAGAAACGAGGCGCGCTCGCCTCGCATCGGAAGTTCTTTCGGGTTTCCCTTTTTGTCGAGAAATTCGGGGCTGGTGAGCCAGGCGGTAATCACGCGGAGCGCGCGATTGGGCTTGTTTGACGGCCTCTTTTCCTGAGCCTGGTCTTCCCCCGTAAGCCGGACAACTTCCTTTCTGCTGAGTCCGGTAACCACCGCAATTCTCGACAGCGTCGGTGGTTCGCCATCGACCGCGAGGTCGACGGTGCTGACCTTAACATATACACGCCGGACGACCTCGCTGAATTCGCTGTGGGACACATTGAATCGAATCAGAATCCTCACCAGCGGGGTCAGGATCTTCTCGAGGGCGGCAACGATGGCGGTTTCGACGGTCTTCATATGGCGGGATTATTTTCCCACCAGTCAAGATTGTCAACGTTTTTGTTTTGACGGCGACATTGCGAGCGCCGACTCTGATCGTCGCGGGACGAAAGTGGTCGAACACTGACTTTGCGATCGGGAGTTATGCGTGACAAAGGCGTGGTATTACGTATTGTTTTTCTTGTACCGCGCATCCGCACCGGAATTGCATGCAATTGCGAAACTCGCACCGCGCCAGATTGCGGGTGAAGAACTTCAGCAGGGTGAGAGGAGAGCGCGGCGAGGTTGTTGGTGCGCTCTTGTTGCGGTGCAAACTAGCGGTCCCGATCGTCAGCCGATCGGGACCGTTTCTACCTCGATTGAATCAATGACTCTTCGAGATTACTGGCGTGCGTTGCGGCGGGAGAGAGCTACGCACCCGAGTGTGAACAAAGCTACTAACAGCTGTATCGGCGTAACCATTCCACCCCCTCCGGAGCCTGGTACGTTGGGGCCGCTCGGACCGCTCGGTGTGTCTGGCGAATTCGGAGTGCCGGGGTTGTTCGGAACGTCAGGCGTGGTGGGTGTTCCGCCGTTGCCGACGTAGTCCGTATCGAGCTTCGCGACCCAGATGTCGGTATCGCCGCTGTACCCGTGCAGTGGAGCAGTGCCTGTGGTGCCGAAAAATGGTGACCAGTCAATGCCCCAGCCGGTGACGTACATGTTGCTGTTGCTGTCCAGCGCGAGGCCTTGGCTGAACTGGTAAACGCCAAACCCATAGAAGGTATGCCACTGGTATGCACCAGTGCCGCTCAGTTTCAGCGCGACCCAGCCTCCACCGGTGTTGGATGACTGCCGTGGCTCCGCGCCGCCGTCGCCTTGCCACTTTTTGGAGCTCAGTGTCGTGATGTACACGTTGCCTGCCGAGTCCGATGCGAGACCATCCATGCCCAAAATTGCGGCGCCGCCGTCGTCGTCGGTCGACCCATAGAAAGTGTGCCACTGATATGCACCGGCGTCGGTGAGTTTCACGATGACAATGTCCGACTTGCCGCTGTACGAATTCAGCGGTGCCGTGACGCCATTGCCCAGCCATGAAGCGTTGCTGGACCCCATGAGATAGACGCTACCTCCGTTCACGGCAAGTCGTCCGCCCATGTCCGCACCGGTGCCACCGTGGAATGTATGCCACTGGTATGCGCCGCTACTGGACAGTTTCATCACGAAGAGATCGGCATCGCCGCTGTGACCATGCAGCGGTGCGGTGTTGTTGTCGCCGTTCCACGACGTCTGGCTCCAGCCGGATGTATAGACGGCATCGTCGGTAGCAACCAGTCCGCTGCCGAAGCCGAGAAGCAAATAACCCCCGAGGCCGTAGTAGGTGTGCCACGCGTACGTCCCGTTACTGTTGAGTTTCAGGAGCATCAAATTGGTGGCCGATGTCTGGAGCGGATGTAACGGGTTCTGGCCACTGTCGCCCGTGAACGCGGTCACCGTGCCGCCGGCGATATATACGTTGCCCGAGCTGTCGCTGGCCACGCCCGCACCTCCGTAAAGAGAGGTGAACGATTGCGGATAGAACGTATGCCATTTGTAGCTGCCGTTGCTGCCAAGCTTCAGGATGGCTGAATTGGTAGTGGTGTTGTCGTAAGCGCGAATCGGAGCGGCGCCGCCATCTCCGACCCAGGCGGTCGCGCTGGTCGCGGCAACGACCACATTTCCGTCGCCGCCCACGGCGATCCCGGCTCCGCCCAGAACACTGCCACCGGTCGACCCGTAGAACGTATGCCACTGGTACGAGCCGGTGCTGTCGAGCTTCAGGACAAAGAGGTCGCCCTTTGTGTTGCCGCTGTGTGGATGTTTCGGGCTTTGATTGTTGCTGCCGTTCCAGGTCGCATCGCTCCAGCCCGTGACGTACACATTGTCACTCGCGTCGATGGCGATCGAGGTCGCGCCATCATCGCTTACCGAACCGTAGAACGTGTGCCACTGATAGACAGGATCGATCACGAGTTCGTGCTTCTTGTCGTACGGGCCAACGCGGAAACCGACATGTTCGTGTTCGATGTTGAAACTCACGGCCACACTGATGCGTTTGCCGTTGATATCTTGCCACGCAACCGGTTTGGTCTCGGTGATCCAGCCACGCTTCGTCGGCAGGGCGTGGCGCAACGTTCCGTCCGGTTGCAGGGTTGTGGTCGCGTTGTACCGGAGTTGGATGCGCGAGACATCGGCGCCGGGCGCCACGAGGTAGGTGGATTCGGCAACGCCGTCGTTGTCAGATTCAAAACGTGCGGTGATTCCGTTCCACAGATTCGGGTACTCGACACGACCCAGCTCCGCGAGTTGCCTTCTGTCCGTTTGTGCGCCGCTGATTCGGATCGCTGGCTCTACCGTCCGCGCACCGACAAACTCCGCGGTGAGCGAGTGGTCGGACTGGACGAGCATCACCTTGTTGGGCAGAAAGCCCACGACGTGATCGTCCGCCCTGAACTGCACCAACTTCGAATCCGTGGCGGCGGGCTGCGGTTGTATTGCGGTTGCGAATGCCGCAGATAGCGGCGCGAGCGTAAGGCTCAGTGCGAAAGCGTTGATGATTTTCTTCATGGCATTCCCCAGTGTTGGTGGATGATTGATCCGAGCGTTGTGACAGCACGAATTTCAGGCAAAAGAATCCCCTTGCGGGGCCCTAGGGCCGCGCTGCCAGTGCTTGGGTGGTGATTTGATGAGGGTGAGCCGGACGCCGGCTCACCCAGATTTACAAGCGAGAATAACTATCCCTGGATGTCCGAGACCTTTCCCTTCTCGTCGAAGCGAATGATCTGTGTCACCCAGCGGTTCTTCCAGTACGTCCAGATATTTCCGTCGATACTTGGCGTGCGAATCGTCGGTGGATAGCCGTAGGCCATCAGTACCGCCTCCTTGCTCATGCCTTTCACGACATAGCCGGCTTTGATGTTGTCCTGTTCGTCCTTGGTGAATTTCTTGAATTGACCGGCCATCGGATCATCCGCACCGAACAGGCGCTCGGCGAGCTTAGGACCCGGCACATTGTTGTGCTTGAGTTCAATCACGATGCGGTATTGGGTGCCCGCGTCATCTTTGAACACGATCCGATTTTCCGCGACTTCATCAATCGTGACTTTTGTGCCGGGTGCGATCATGCTGCCGGTGTGGTAGTTCGTTGCAAGAATCTTCATTGGTTTCTCGAACCAGATGTTGGTTTGCACGTACATCGTCTTGCCGGCGAAATCATCGGCGTAAGCATTCCAGGCGAGCGCTACGCCAGCCAGAACAAACTTCAATTTCGAAAATATGGTCTTCATGACTAACCTCCTTATCCAGGGTGGTATCCAATGGCCGTGTTACCTAAATAACTGTTCGTTCCCGTTTCACGAAAGTTACTGCGTTGTGCTTTGAAAATTGATGAAACTCTTCAGGCTTTCCAATTGCAGATTCCTTCTGTCGTTCTGGCACAGTTGAATTTCGTCGTCCGACAAGGGCGCTGCGCAGATGTCGATGGCTGCGGGCTTGAATCCGGTCGCGCGATTGAGCTGGGCCATTGTGGAAGAGTCTTCGAAGTTCACGAATGCGCGCAAAGTGCTGCCTGTGCCGTCGTAGAACAAGCCAGAAAGTGGAACTGTGCCGGTCGCGGCAACGGTTACGGGAGTGCTCGGCGCGGTCAGGTAGCTCCACACCAACGGTTGATTTGAGTCGTCAAAAAGGTATGCCTTGGCGAGCAGGACGCTCGCTGCAGTGGTGCCGACGTTCTTGGCGGTCACCACGGGGCCTTTGGTGATCGAGTCTATAACATAGCTTTGCGGTATGACTCTCGCGGCGGGCGCCGCGAATGCGAATGTGCTGGTTTGGAAAGAGAATTCCATCTTGGCGACTGCGGCATAGAGATTCGCATTGATGTCCCCGATCATTCCAGTCTCGCCGGGGGACAGGCAGGTGTCAGTGAAGAATCCTGTGGCGTTGAGTTTCGCAACTGAACCACTCACAAAAGCGATTCCATTGGAGAGAATTGCCGCGTCCGCGGCGTCGCGATACGTAATCTGAACGAGTTCCACGAAGCAAAGCGTTTCGTTCCCGGTATTCGTCACCGGCAAGATTACGTAGGCATAGTCGGTGCTGGCCCAGGGGCGGGTTGCGAACGCGTTTCCTGCCGAGAGTGAAGGATGCGATGTGAGCACCTTTACCTCAATTGGTTTGCGGAGACTGCTCAAGGCCGTGATACCGGTGCCGATTGTTGCGCCGCTGATCAGGGCGTTGTTGTTTCCCATGATTGTCGAGTTTCCCGACGGTGCGGCACCGGTGACAAAACTCCACGTATACGCCACACCTAATGAGTTACCAGCGGCATCTTTTACGCCCGTGGTGATCATCGGCGAGTACGTAGTGTTGGGCAGCAACGCGCCGGCAGGAGTAAACGTCGCAGTGTTCCCACTGTAAGACACGGTGCCGTCGATACCGCCGACGACAAACGTTGACGAGTTGATGCTTGACGGCAACATCGGTTCGCTGAACGTGACTGAAATCGGGCTGTTCAATGGGACGTCGGTGGCGTTCGCGGCTGGGCTGACAGTCGAGATCGTCGGCGGCGTATTGTCTGGTTGCGAACCCGGTTGGGTGCCATAGAACAATGTGCCGTTCAACGTAATGGGATCTGGCGGTGTGCTCCCCGACAAAGTCGCCTCACCTTTGAGAACGGCGCCTGCGAACACCACTTTTCCTGCTATGGTGTCAACGGTGATACCTGCGCAGTCTGTTTCCACGCAAGTCCACGTGAGTAGTGCGACCGACGGCGCGAAGTCGTTTGAACGGAATTGGATTCCCTCAATTTGGTCTGAGGCTCCGAAGTTCAACTGCAGATATTCGCTATGCTGCTGGGTCTTGTCCGCCGGCGTCTCAGTCCAACCCGCAATTATTGAGTTGCTGGTTCCGAGTCTATCGGGAACAAACGTGCCGTTGGTGCTTGCCGGCGCATTCGTCAGTGTGAGGGATCCACCTGCCCCTGCTGATGACGTGCCGCCACTGGTGTTGGTATTGCCGTTGGTGCCGCCACTGCCGGAGGGACAACCGTTCAAGAGCATCGTGAGTGACAGTGACGCCGCCACGAGAGCCGATGTGATCTTGCGAGATCTCTCTGGTGCGCTAATTCCAATATTGTCGGCAAGCGAACGTTGGTCGACCGACATCGTTACCGTTGTAAGAGCAGACTGCTGCATTATTAGTCTCCTTGTCCTTTTCCGATTCCGGGTGGGGCGGCCAAGGCGGCCGCCGTCCGGACAGTTACTACTCGCTGTGTTCCTAGAATGAACCGGTTCCGACCGCCGCAGTGTCGCTTGCAGTGGCTTGCGCGCCGGTGTCCGTCGTCACGTCTGCATTCAGAAGAATGACCGTGCCGATGGGCGCATACGTTGCAACGTTGGCTGTCATTGGGATCGTCACCGTCACCGGGACACCACTGGTGACCGTCCCGAGAATCCAAGTCGCGAACGCATTGGAACTGCAGACGCTCGAAGGACAGGTGCCCCCGCCGGATAGGGCCGACTGATTGATGTTTGCGACTCGACCGTCCCCGGGCCATCTGACGTTCAGTACGACGCCCGTCAGATCCGACGTCGTCAGGTTGGTCACCGTGACGGTGCCCGTCAGTGCCGTACTATTGGCGACAGGATTCGGCGCGAGGCTGACCGATACGCGGATCGGATTTCCGGTAATGACTCGCGTGGCATTCGTTGCTCGCGCCAGCTCCGGCCCGGTCGAAGCATGCGTACCCGAGAGCTGAGCGGCATCAACGGTGAGGATCATTCCATTGGCGAGACCATTGTTGACGTTGACCGTCGCTTGCTGGCGTCCGAGCTGACCGGGTGCGAGCGTCGACAGTGACCAAACGACCTCATTTCCACTGAGCGTCCCGCCATTGGTTGCAGAGACGAAAGTCACTCCAGCTGGAAGCGGTAGACGAAGGGTGGAGGACGTCACGTTCGCGGCGCTTCGGTTGCCGTAGGTCATCGTGTAAATCAGCTGTTCGCCGGGTGCGACCGAATCCTTGTCCTCATCTAGTGCCAAGGTGAGGGCATTGTCAGTATCGACGGCAGCCGTGTGTGTAATGGTGCTGGACAGCGTGCCGTCGGCAACCACGGAAGCGTCCAGCGAGATCAGCGTACCGGCTGGGGCGTAATTGGCATTGTTGACCGGCATTGGCAAATTGACCGTCACTGCAGCTCCAGCCGCCATCGTCCCAAGATTCCAGGTCACGAACGTGCTGGGATTGCAGATGGAGTTTGCACATGTACCGCCCGCCGACAGATACGACTGGTTGAACGCGGTGACCCGCGAGTCGCTCGGATATCGTGCCTGTAGCGTCGTACCGTCCAGTGTCGAACCGCTGCGATTGGTTACCGTGATCTTCCCGATGATTGTGCTGCCTGGACGTACCGGATCAGGATCCATTTCGAGGGTGATTCCCAGGTCCGGCGCCGAAGCCACGCGAGTGACGTTTGTCGCACGGGCGAGTTCAGGACCAGTGGTCGCTTGGGTGGCCGCGAGCTGCGCCGCGTCGACCACGAGCAAGGTTCCGTCTGCGAGAGCATTGTCGACGGTCACGGTGACCTGCTGGCGGCCGGTCTGTGTGGCTTGCAACGTTCCGAGGTTCCATTGCACGACATTGCCGACGACCGTGCCGCCGTTCGTCGCAGAGTCAAATGTCACTCCGGGAGGAAGCGGCAAGCTAAGGGTGGTGGACGTCACACTGGCGGTGCTGCGATTGCCGTAGGTTAGCGTGTAGACCAGCGGTTCGCCGGGCGCGACGGTGTCCTTGTTCTCATCCAGCGCCAGGTTCAGGGCGTTGTCGGAATCGACGGCCGCCGTGTGTGAGATAATGCTGGACGGTTTCCCATCTGCTACTACAGAGGCTTCGAGAGAAATCAGCGATCCGGCCGGCGCGTAGCTGGCATTGTTGACAACCAGCGGCAGGGTGACCGTCGCCATTGCGCCGGAAGCGAGCGTTCCTAGATTCCAGGTCACGAACTGGCTGGGATTGCAGACGGAGTTCGGACAGGTGCCGCCTCCTGACAGGTACGCTTGGTTGATCGCCGCGATGCGGGAGTCGCTTGGATAACGTGCCAGCAACTTCGCGCCAAGCAGTGTCGTACCGCTGCGATTGGTTACCGTTAGTTTGGTATTGATCGTGTAACCCGGGCGCACCGGATCCGGAACCATTTCAATTTCAATTCCCAGGGCTGGCGATGCCAGCACACGCGCCACACTCATGGCTCGAGCCAGTTCCGGGCCGGTGGTTGCCTGATAGGCGGACAGTTGCGCCGCATCGACCGCGAGCACGGTCCCGTCCGTAAGGCCGTTGTCGACGGTCACGGTGACCTGCTGGCGCCCGGTTTGCGTGGCCTGCAGCGTGCCGAGAGTCCACTGCACGACGTTGTTTTTGACCGTACCGCCGTTGGTTGCAGACACAAACGTTACTCCGGCCGGCAGCGGCAGACTGAGAGTTGAAGTCGTTACGCTGGCTGTACTGCGGTTGCCGTAGGTCAGCGTATATACCAGCTGTTCGCCCGGCTTGACGGTGTCCTTGTTTTCATCAAGCGCGAGGCTCAGCGCGTTGTCGGTATCGACGGCCGCCGTGTGCGAGATGGTGCTGGACGGTGTGCCGTCCGCGACCACGGAAGCGTCAAGCGTGACCAGCGATCCGGCCGGCGCATAGTTCGCATTATTCAGTGGCATCGGCAATGTAACCGTCACTGCGCCGCCGGACTCGAGCACGCCAAGATTCCAGGTCACGAACTCGCTGGGATTGCAGACGGCGTTTGAACATGTGCCCCCGTCCGACACGAACGCCTGGTTGATTGCCGCGACACGCGAGTCGCTCGGATAACGTGCCAGCAACTTTGTGCCGAGCAATGTCGTGCCACTGCGGTTGGTCACCGTCAGCTTGGCATCGATGGTGTTGCCCGGGCGCACCGGGTCTGGATCCATTTCGAGCGTGATACCCAACGCAGGCGCCATTTGTACGCGCGTGGCGTTCCTCACCTGCGCGACTTCCGCGCCCGTGGTCGGGTGTGTGCCGGCAATTTGTGCGGAATCGACGGCGAGAATGGCTCCGGAAGCCAGGCCACCATCGACTGCCACGGTCACCTGTTGGCGTCCGGACTGCGTCGCAAGCAAGGTTCCCAGGTTCCATGTCACGGTATTCCCTGAGAGTACACCGCCGTTAGAAGCGGAGACGAACGTGACTCCATTTGGGAGCGGCAGGGTGAGCGTCGACCCGGTCACTGATGCCGTGCTGCGGTTGCCGTAGGTGAGCGTGTAGACGAGCTGCTCGCCGGGCACGACAGTATCCTGGTTGTCATCCAGTGCGAGACTCAGTGCGTTGTCGGTGTCGACGGTTACGAATTTCGAATCCGTCGCAACCTGCACGCCGTCGACGAGAACTTCAGCCGGTAACGTGACGGTGCTTCCGGCTGCCGCGGAAGACAAAACCGTGATGGGTATCGACACCACGACACCATCGCCGGCGGCCAGCGAGCCGATATTCCAGGTGATGAGGTCGCCCGGATTGCAGATTGCGCCGGAACAGGTGCCGCCATCGGAGGCATACAACTGATTGATTGCAGCAGCACCGGATGTTGGATAGGTCGCCTGCAACACAACGTTGTTCGCCGTGATTCCAGTGGTGTTAGTCAGGTAGATGTGCGCGAGGATGTTTGTATTTGGCCGCACGCGATCCGGATTCAGGACGACCGTAACATTCATTGATTGGTTGGTATTGGTGACGCAATTGACAACGACCCCGGTGACGTTTGCGTTGTTCACCGCTCCCGATCCGTTAGTGACGTTGCAGGTCTGTCCGCCCGGCTGTGTCAGCACCGTCACGTTGTACGCCGCGCTGTTTGCGAGCGCTGTTGCGAAGGCGAATCCACCATTTGCTGCGACGGTGAGGTCATCGCCACCGTTGTTTTGCAGCACGACGGTGCCGCTCAGGCCAGCGACGTTACCGCCAACGGTGAAGCTTCCGCCCTGGTTGGTTACGCAGTTCACCGAGACGCTGGTCACCGCTGAGCCGCTCACTGTGCCCGAGGCGCCGGTAACTGAGCAGGTTTGCCCGCTCGGCTGTGTCAGAATAGTTACGTTGTAGCCGGTGCCATCCTCGATCGGCGAGCCGAAAGTGAAGCCGCCGTTCGCAGACACTGTCAGGTTGTCCCCACCGTTGTTCTGAAGCACGACAGTGCCGGTCAGGCCACTCACGGTTCCACCAACTTTGAAGGTCGCGGGCGCAACGTTTGTGCAGCTCACTGCGATGCTCGTGATTTGGGCGCTGGTCACGCTGCCGGTCGCATTCGCAATCGTGCAGGTCTGCGCCGGATTGCTGGGCTGAGTCAGGACGGTCACGTTGTAACTGCCACCGCTGGCGATGGGCGAGCTGAAAGTGAAGTCACCGTTCGCAGTGATGTTCAGGTTGTTCCCACCGTTGTTCTGCAGCACCAAACCAGAACCGTTCAGGCCGTTGACGGTGCCGCCCACGGAGAAGGTTGGAATGGGGCAGTCAATCGATACCGTAGTGACATTGCCGTTGTTGACCGTGCCGCTGTTGCTCGACGCCACGCAGGTTTGTGCCGGGTTGGTCGGTTGTGTCAGCACGGTGACGCTGTAGCTGCTTCCACTTAGAAGCGGCACGGCGAAGCTGAACGAAGTGCTGTTGGCAGCAATCGTCTGGTCGTTCCCGCCGTTGAGTTGCAGCTTCAGTCCGCTGCCGATCAGTCCGCTGATCATGCCGCTGACGGTGTAACTATTCGTCGTACATGCAACACTGATCGTGGGACCGTTGACGCTAGTGACTGTGCCTGAGCCGGCCGTGACATTGCAAACTTGTGCCGGGTTCGTCGGTTGAGTCGTCACGGTAACTGAATAGGTGGAGCCCACGTTCACGGGCGTCGTGAAAGACGAGACTCCATTGGTGCCGATCGACAGCGCGTTGCCGTTGTTGTTCAGCACCAATCCGGTGCCTGTGAGACCACTGACGTTGACGCTGATGATTGCGGAGAACGTGTACGTTTCGGCGTGAACTGTCGATTCGGCGTTGCCTGCTTTGTCGACGGCGAAGAATCTGACGATCGCGTTCGTTGAGAGAACCAACGGTTGCGCGTAGATCGATGAGCGCGTCGTCGGCGTGCTTCCGTCGACCGTAAAGTAGATCGCCGCGCAGCCATCGACGGTATCGTCGCTGCAAGTCAGTTCAACGTTCTGAGCCGCAGCGTATTGGCCGCCGGAAGGCGTGGCGGAGGAGGTCGGTGGCGTGGTGTCGGTATTGCTCGCCGTGGGTGGCGTGGCGCAAGACTCGTCGCTCAGTTCGGACCGATTGAACGCCGCGTCGATCGCCTTCACGCGGTAACAATACTGCGTGCCGGGCGTCAGTTCGATATCGGTGTAGCCGTTGGCGATCGTCGTCGCGATCTTGGTATCCACCGCTCCGGCGGGGCCGCGGTACACGTCATAGCCGAGTATGTCGTCCCCGGGCGAGGGTTGCCAGGACACTGCGAGGGTTGTGTTGCCAATTTCTTTTGCCGCGAGGTTTTGCGGGAATGCGGGTGGTGTCGTGTCTGCGGAAGCCAGTGTCGTCGCGCATACGGCATCGGTTTTGGTGCTGGTATTGCCGGCGCCATCGAACGCTTCGACGCTGTAGCAGTATTGGGTGGTTGTGCTCAGGCCCGTGTCGCTGTAAACGGGATACGGCGAAGTGGCGATCTTCGCGCCGTCGCGATAGATGTTGTATCCCGCGATGCCCACGTTGTCGGTCGGTGTGTTCCATACTGCGACGATTCCGGTCTGGCTCGCAGCATAAGCTTGGAGTCCGGAGGGAGTGCCTGGTGGTGTCGTATCCGGTGCGGCAAGATCGTCGCCGAGATCAAAGCCAATAATGATCACCGCCTGTAGATTGGTTATCGGGTCGCGCAAAAGAATAGTGATCTTGTTCTTTACAAATGTGATTGTCAGGTTGTCGAGTAGTGCATCGAATCCGCTGTTGTCTGCGCTAAATGGAGTGCGGTCGAAATCGAAAGAGTCCGGATTGTTGATTCCGAACTGCGCATAAGCGAGATGCAGCAGTGCGCGAAGTGCGTTGCGAATGGCGGCAAGCTCGTTCTCGCGCGGCGCATTCGTGACTTCTCCGTTGCTTTCAAATTCGCTTTTGACATCGCGATTGCGTGCGCCAAACCAATTGCGGCATGAAACATCGCTGAGAGGATGAATGTTTGCCGTTCCGTCCGTTTCAGCTGCTGCAAAAAGTTCGCGCTTGTCGTCTGTGTCTACCTTGAGAAGAAACGGACCGTCGAGGTCGGAGACATCGAGTTCGTATCGACCGTTCGCATCGGTCTTCGCTGTTTTCTTTCTCCCGTGACGATCCTTGACCGTGACGTCAGTGTTCGCGAGCGGTTTGCCGACCGCCGCAGTGCCAGTCAGTTTTCTTTGCAGGCCAGTTCCTTCTATTCCACCATCGCCGCCGCCTCCACCGCCGCATGCGGCCAGCATCAGCAAAATGAGCGCCAGAAATCCCCAGCCAACCCCCCCGATCCTTTCCATCGCTTACTCCTCCTGATTGTCATTTTCAAAATAGTAAAGGCCGACGCCGATGCGCATTGTACGTTCGCCCGGTTTCGGATCAATGTTCTTGCTTCGTTCGGATAACCAACGATTGAACTCAAGCATCAGGTCTTGGCATCTATCGTGGCTGTAACGACGAAAATCTTCGGCGACCGACTCCGGTATATTCCGAAACGCAACTTGACGCTGGAAATGTGCGTGTGATGCATCCGCAATGTTGTGTGCGGAAGTGCGCAAGAGGTCGGTGACCGCGCGGCCGGCGACTTCCAGCATGGCCGATTCATTTTTCTCTGGAATATAGCCAGGTGCAGCGAGATGCACGGTATGGCGATCCGCGTAGATCACCGCACCGACGCGCACCAGTTCATCAAGAATGGCGCGCGCGGTGATGTCGCCGCTGTAGCGCGCCACGAGCGCTTCAAAGCTGCCGATCTCGCCGCGCAGCGGAAGATCCTTGGGCTTCTTGTTTGCGTCGAGGAACTCAGAATCCTGTAGCCAGCCACCGATGACGCGTGTCGCTCGATTCAATGGACCACGGTTGGGCGGCTCGGCATTTTCTTGCTGCTCGCGGATCCGAACAACGTCCTTGCGACTGAGTCCGGTGAGCACTGCAGCGCGCGAGTAGGTTTGTTTTCGCTTGGGGATACTGAAGTAGCGGTATGCGACGTCGACGTAGGCGCGCTTGGCTAGCTCTGAGAATTCGCTGTGCGCAACTTCGAAGCGGAGCAGGATGCGGATTAGCGGTCGCAGAATCCGGACGGTGATATTGGCGACGATTGCCTTGCTGCCTTCCATCGTTCCCTCTCGCTGGCTGGTGGCTCTACATCTTGTGAAACGGGATATTGAGCCCGTTTTTACGTGCTGTCAACAAAAAATGGGATATGTAGCCCGTTTTTCAAGATAGGCGGGTGGCCAAAGGCGGGTTTCGACGAAACGGGCTGTCGAACGGCGCAATTACAAAGAGTTGCAGGCGCTAGGTCAGAGCGGGGGGAGAAGGGCGGCCCGCCAGGTACCGCGAGTAGTTGCCGTGAGCGATACGGCGCAAAAATTTCGTGCGCCGATTAAACACATAAACCCACGCATCTCGAGTAGTTCCGGTTTCAGAAATCACGGGAACCAGGGTACGCAGATATTCGCTTGCTGTGGCGTTTGTCGGGTCAAATGATTCGTAACGGTCGAGTTCAGCCAGCCAGCGTTCGGGATGTCGCAATTCGTACAGCATGCCGTGGATACGCTCAGCATCTTCGTCGCTGCGAACCGCGACTGGATACGATCCGGTGTCGTAGAGCCGGCCGCGAAAATAGCCGGATTCAAGCGGGGTGCAATAGCGTTGGACCAGTGCGTTCATGCGCGGGCTGGCCGTTCCGGTCCAAAGTGTGCCGTAGAAAAAGAAGGGTTCCATGAGCGAGGCAGAATTACACAATCGCGCGTCACTGTCATACCATGGCCACACTTTCGCGACTGACACTGGAACCCGACGATGCCACAAGAAATAGAACGAAAGTTTCTCGTCCTCAATGACTCCTGGCGGTCTGCCGCAGACCATGGCGTCCGTTTCAAACAGGGATATCTGTGCGAACCCAAATCAGCTTCCGTACGCGTGCGTATCGAAGGGGATGTGGCGCGCCTGAACATCAAGAGCGCGACGCTGGGCATTTCGCGCCACGAATACGAGTACGCCATTCCGGTCCGGGATGCAGAAGACATGCTCAAGACCCTGTGCGAAGGACCCGTAATAGAAAAGACACGCTATCACGTCGAAAATGCCAATCACGTATGGGAGATTGATGTGTTCGAAGGTGACAATGAGGAGCTGGTTGTTGCTGAACTCGAGTTGAAGAGCGAAGACGAAGTTTTTGAACGCCCGGCCTGGTTGGGCAGGGAAGTCTCGCACGACAAGCGTTACTACAACGTCATGCTGGTGAACAATCCCTACAAGAACTGGAAGCACGAAGCCTAAATTCCCCTATGTCCACTGAACCCGTTTCCGCGCGCTCGTGGTTCGAGACACTGCGCACCATTTTCAGCGCGCGCATGATCATCGCGCTGGGGATGGGATTCGCTTCCGGACTTCCGCTGCTGCTGACCGGAACCGTACTGCAAGCCTGGATGAAGCAGGAGGGCGTAGACCTTTCCGTCATTGGCTTGTTTGCGCTGGTTGGGTTGCCGTACACATTGAAATTTGTTTGGGCCCCGGTGATGGATCGTTTCACACCACCGCTGTTCGGTCGGCGCCGCGGTTGGCTGATGATTACTCAAGTCAGTTTGATCATAGCGTTGATCGGGCTGAGTCTTTCGCAACCCGCCGAGCATCCATGGTTGCTCGCCGCAATGGCGCTGGCCGTTACCTTTTGCTCCGCGTCGCAGGATATTGTTATCGATGCGTATCGGCGCGAAGCGCTTGCGGATCGAGAGTTGGGCTTGGGATCCGCGCTCTACGTCAATGGTTATCGCGTTGGAATGTTGCTTGCCAGCGGCGGCGGATTGATTTTGGCCGACTTGATGCCGTTTTCGGCTGTGTATCAGTTGATGGCGGGCGTCATGTTGGTGGGTATCATCATCACGCTGCTCGCACCGGAACCGGAGAAAGCGGCCGGCGCCCCGCGCACGATCCGGGCTGCCGTCGTCGATCCGTTTGTCGAATATTTCAGGCGCGAAGGGGCGGTTCTGTTTCTCGCCTTCATCCTGCTCTACAAACTCGGCGAAGCGATGGCAACGTCAATCACAACGCCGTTCTATCTGGATCTCGGATTCTCCAAAACGGAAATCGGCGTCGTCGTGAAGCTGTTTGGTTTCTGGGCCACGATCATTGGCGGCACGCTGGGCGGGATTCTCATCTTGCGGTGGGGCATCAACCGCTCCTTGTGGATCTTCGGGTTTCTGCAGATGGTCGCAACGCTTGGGTTCGTCGCGCTGGCGAACATCGGCTACAACGTCACGGCGCTGTCCGCGGTGATCACTGTTGAAAATCTGTCGGCGGGTATGGGCACGTCGGCGTTTGTTGCTTTCATGGGATCATTGGCCGACAAACGCTTCACGGCCACGCAATACGCCTTGCTGACAAGTCTGATGGGAATTCCACGTGTGATCGCGTCCGCCCCTACCGGTTGGATGGCCGAGGTGCTTGGCTGGTCCGGTTTTTATATCGCGTGTACGATCATTGCGATTCCCGGTTTGGTGATCCTGAACCGTTTTGCTCCGTGGAAGGGATCAAAGAACGGAGCGGCGACCTGACCGCACACTGTCAGGGTGTTCCACGCGCGTGATGCACGTATGACCCAACTCTGGATCAAGGTTTCCATACCGAAGCAGCGGCTCGACCTGATGGAAGGCGAGCGCGTCGTAAGATCCTATTCTGTTTCAACGGCGAAGAACGGCGCCGGCGAAATCAACGGCAGTGAATGCACGCCGCGCGGCGTGCACGTAATCCGCGCCAAGATCGGCGCCGGCGCGCCGGCCAACACGGTGTTCGTTCGCCGTCGCCCGACCGGAGAGGTATTCGAACCCGGGTATCGCGAAAAATTTCCGAATCGCGACTGGATTCTCACGCGCATTCTCTGGCTCAGTGGCAAGGAGCCGGGCAAGAATCGTTTCGGCAACGTGGATACCATGCGTCGCTACATCTACATCCACGGATGCCCTGACGAAGACGCGATGGGCATTCCGAGTTCACACGGCTGTGTGAAAATGCGCAACGCCGAGGTGATCGACTTGTTTGAGCGCGTGCCGTCGGGAACCCGTGTCGTGATCGAAGGGTAATGCACGACGCGAAGTTCGTTGGCCCTCGTTTCATTGGTGCTTCACGCACTTGCACGCTACACTTCAAGGCAAATAGTCGAAACAACAGGAATCAATGACGATGTCGCTCGGCCCCGTCATGGTGGATTTGAAGGGCAAAACGCTGCTGCCGGAAGAGCGGGAGATGCTTTTGCATCCGCTCGTCGGGGCGGTCATTTATTTTTCGCGCAATTTTGAAAGCCCGGAACAGATTGCGGCACTGACCGCGGAAATTCACGCGCTGCGGACGCCGCCATTGCTCGTGTGCGTGGATCATGAAGGCGGCCGCGTGCAGCGGTTTCGCGACGGCTTCACGCGCTTGCCACCCGTGCGCCGCCTGGGTCACTTGTATGACCGCGACCCGCGACATGCGCGCGAGCTGGCCGAAACCTTCGGCTGGGTTATGGCGGTTGAATTGCGCGCCGTCGGTATCGATTTCAGTTTCACGCCCGTGCTGGATCTGGATCGTGGCGTCAGCCAGGTCATCGGCGATCGCGCATTTCACAGCATGCCGGATGCGGTTGCTGATCTCGCCCATGCCTACATGCGCGGCATGCACTTCGCTGGTATGGCCGCGACCGGGAAACACTTTCCCGGACATGGGAGTTGCGTGGCGGATTCCCATGTCGATATTCCGGTGGATCCGCGCACGCTGGACGAAATCAGCGTTGATGACATGGTGCCGTTTGAGCGCATGGTGCACTTCGGCATGGAAGCGATCATGCCGGCCCATGTGAACTACACCGCCGTGGATTCGCGGCCCGCCGGGTTTTCCGCGTTCTGGCTTAAGGATGTATTGCGCGCACGGCTTGGATTTCAGGGGGTTATTTTCAGCGATGACCTGAGTATGGAAGGTGCCAGCGTGGCCGGAAGCTATGTGGATCGTGCGCGCGCCGCGTTGGCCGCCGGGTGCGACATGGCGCTGGTGTGCAACAAGCCGGAACGAGCCATGGAAGTACTGGACGGACTCGGGCACTATGACGACCCGGCGGCGCACGCCCGCCTGATTCGCATGCATGGACGAAAACCGATCACTCGCGAGGAACTCTTCCAGCAGGCGGAGTGGCATCGCGCTGTCACCAAGCTCAACGAACTGGCAGAAGATTCAACGCTCGATTTGAAGCTCTAACGTGTATTACTCTGGTGGCGGCCGCGCGCCGCGCGGAACGTCATAGAGAAGAGGCCATGTCGATTACCGCCGAGGAAGCCAAACGCGTCAGCGAAGAGGCTGAATGTCTTTACACCGCCGAAGAGGTTCAGACGGCGATTGATAAACTGGCGACCGCCATTACACGCAAAGTCGATGGACTCGATCCGTTGATCCTGTGTGTGATGACCGGTGGGATTATCCTGACAGGCCAGCTCTTGCCGCGATTGCGCTTTCCGCTGCGGCTCGACTACGTGCATGCAACGCGCTACGCGAACCAGACGCAGGGCGGGCAACTGGCATGGATCGCCCGGCCGCGCGTACCGCTTAAGGGGCGCGTGGTGATTGCGGTCGACGATATTCTCGACGAAGGCATCACGCTCGCGGAAATCGTGAAGGCGTGCAAGGCCGATGGTGCGTCCGCGGTCTACAGCGCGGTGCTGGTGAACAAACGCCACGATCGCAAGAACGGGTTCGAAGCAGATTTTGTCGGGCTCGAAGTCGATGACCGATATGTGTTTGGTTTCGGAATGGATTACAAAGGCTATCTTCGTAATGCGAAGGGCATCTTCGCGGTAAAAGGCTCGTAAACAGGAAGTGGGGAACACGTGACAAAGATTGCAATCATCGGCGGTACCGGACTGACATCACTCAAGAACCTTGAGATCAAGGAACGCCAGATCGTCCAGACGCCGTACGGGGAACCGTCGGGACCCATCACACGGGGTGTCCTCAATGGCCAAGACATCATTTTCCTGCCGCGTCATGGATACGGACACACAATTCCGCCGCACAAGGTGAACTACCGAGCCAATCTTTGGACGTTGAAAGAAGCTGGCGTCGAAAAAATAATCGCCGTCGCCGCCGTGGGCGGCATTCGTGCGGATCTGGCGCCCGCCAGCCTGATCATCCCGGACCAGATCGTCGACTACACGTGGTCGCGTGTGAACACGTTTTTTGAAGAAGGCCTCACGCACGTCACCCATATCGATTTCACGCATCCGTATTGTGAGGAACTGCGGGAGGCGCTGCTGGCGGCGGCACGGGACGCGGGGATTCCGATTGCTGACCGCGGAACGTACGGCGCAACTCAAGGTCCACGCCTGGAGACGGCGGCGGAGATCAATCGAATGGAGCGTGACGGCTGCGATATCGTCGGAATGACGGGCATGCCAGAAGCCGCCTTGGCGCGCGAACTCGAGCTGTGTTACGCGACGTGTGCCGTCATTGCGAACCAGGCCGCAGGACGCGGACCCGCTGAAATCACCATGGAAGACATCGAAAAAAATCTGGTGGCCGGGATCGATCGCGTTCGGGCCTTGCTGGAAAAAGTCATCCCGACGTTGTAATTCTTTGCGCCTAGTCGTCTGGACCGCCGGAAGGTATCGGTGCGTCGCCGACGGTTTCCTTCTCAACGTTGGCGCCTTTCTTCTTTTCTGTCGCGGCAACCAGGACCAGCGCGCCAAAGGCGGGATGGTCGAAGTAGTGCACCTCACCGATTCTCACGCGCCGCGTTTCGTTCAGTCGATATCCCTGGATGACGTAGTGCGGGTTTTCCACCAGGTTTCCTGCGGCATCCACGGACTCCGGAGTTTGCGCGACGCCGCGTAACAAAAGATCCAGCGCGACGTGCAAATAGCGTCCTGCGGCGAGCTTGATGGTTCCGGAAAATCGCGGTGGGTTGAATTCCGGGCTCGGCGGTTCCTCCTCCACCGGCGTACTCACTGTGGAAGAGGCGAGGTCGGCCATGGAGTGTTCCGGAAAGAGCATGCCATCAAAAACGTAGGCTGCCGCGCTTTCCTGAAAATCAAACGCGGGTTGGCGCCAGGCGGTATGCAGCAGGACTTCATAGCCCGGCAATTTGGAAATCTTGGCGACGGTCGAAGTGAGCTTGAAGTCGCGTTGTCCCAGGAAATGAAACCAGTCTGCACTCGGATCGGGCGCGGCAGGAGCTGCTGGTGGCGGCGCTGTGGCGACCGCAGGCTTGGTCGCGCCGGGTTTTGTCGCTGGCGCGGCGACCGGGGTCGGCGCAGCAACGGGCGCGAGCGGCTGTGGTGTGACATAGACGAGACGGTCGACGGAGTCGACGCCATAGATCTCCGGCCAGCGTTCCTTGGCGACCGCTTGCGTGTCTGCGTGCCGAAACAGCACCACTTCCAGGTGATAAACCGTCGGTGCTTCTTTCTCTTTTTCGCCGGCGGCCCACACATTGCCGGATGCCACAATGGTGACAAGCGCGCAGACGAGGTGCCGCAATTTTCGGGATTCGATTAACATGGGGGCTAATACTAACTCCATTTTCAAATGTCTGCCTATGACCGCCCGCAAGATTCTGCGCATGGGAAATCCATTTCTAAACCAGGTGGCCGAACCTGTGACCGCGTTCGACACACCGGAGCTGCATGCGTTGATCGCGGACATGTTCGATACGATGAAGGTCGCGAACGGCGCGGGATTGGCGGCGCCGCAAATCGGTATCGGCCTGCGCATCGTAATCTTCGGTTTCGACTCCAATCCGCGCTATCCCGGGCGAGAATCGGTTCCGGTCACCGTGCTGCTCAACCCCGTCATTGAGCCGATCGGCAGTGAGAAGAGCGAAGATTGGGAGGGCTGCTTGTCCGTGCCCGGATTACGTGGCCAGGTTGAGCGATTTGACCGGATTCGTTATTGCGGGTTCGATCCCAAAGGCGCGGCGATCGACCGCACCGTCGACGGGTTTCACGCGCGCGTAGTGCAACATGAGTGCGACCATCTGGATGGCGTGCTTTACCCAATGCGGATCCGCGACATGTCAAAGCTGGGATACATTGACGAACTCGTATCGGCTGGCCGAATCAAATTGCCGATTGCGAACGATGACTAACGCTGTGGAACGGCAAGTTTACGGCTGAGACGCGGCCGGGAGTTTATCCGACCAAAAGCGCGCTTCCTCCACCAGTTCCCGGGTGCGCTCTCGTACCATCTTGAGACCGCACGCCGTGTATTCCATGGCGTCTTCGCCGAGCGCCCCGTGAAGGTCACGCAAGTACTCGCAACGGTTCTCGCGAAAATCGCGCCATGCATCCTGCGCCTTGTTCATCATCGACTCCACGGCTTCAAGCGTGCGGGTATGCAAGTTCCTGAGTTGTGGGCGGGCTTCCTGCAGTGCGAGCTTGAGCTGATCCTGCGCCTGGGCAAGTTTGAGCTCCGCCTGTTCCAACGCATCCGACAGGCATTTTTGTATGTCTGCCGGGGCACTGAACTTCGCGCCGCATTGCAGTTCAGCCGGATCCGGAGCGGCGAAAGCACTCGGGCTCGAAAGACCTGCCATAAGAGCGGCAAAAAGCAAAACGCGCATAAAACCGAGAACTCGCCAACAGTTTCGAAAGGAGTTTAGCCAATGTCCGGTATAATTCCATGGCGCAGTTTGAGATTCTTAAAACTGGAAAGATGACAATGCAGTCCTTGTTTGAAAAGTTGGGTGGTGACGCCGGCGTGCGTCGACTGGTGGATCGTTTTTACGATCTCATGGACGCATTGCCGGAAGCGAAAATAATCCGCGATCTGCATCCGGCCAATTTGTCCGGATCGCGCGACAAGCTATACAAGTTCCTTTCCGGCTGGACCGGCGGTCCGCAGCTCTATATTCAGGAGTATGGCCATCCAATGTTGCGGGCGCGTCATCTGCCTTTTCCCATCGGCGCGGCGGAACGGGATGCCTGGATGATGTGCATGACCCGCGCGCTCGATGAAACCGAGATGGATTCGATTACCCGCGAACACCTGAAACAGTCGCTTTTCAAAACTGCAGATCACATGCGTAATCGGGATGTTCTCGGAATTGCGCCGGTCAGCAAGTCGTAGACGCAGTGCAACTCAGACCTGGCCCAGAGTAAAACTGAAGCATGCGCCGTGTCCCGGACTTCCCTGCGCAAACACGCGACCGCCGTGACGGTGAATGATGCGCTGACAGGTGGCCAGGCCAATACCGGTGCCGGGAAAATCGGATTCTGTATGCAGGCGCTGGAACGCACCGAATAGTTTGTCAGAATACGTTGGATCAAAGCCGACGCCATTGTCGCGAACATAGTAAACACACTCGCCGTTTTCGACGTGCGATCCAAATTCGATGCGCGCACCTTGAGTCTTGCTGGTGTACTTCCAGGCGTTCTCCAGAAGATTCCCCAGCGCAATTTTCAATAGCCGTGCATCACCGCGAACTGGCGGGACAGTCCCAATTTCGGTTTCAACATGGCGCGTAATATCGCGCAGTCTCAGTTCTTGAATGATTTCACCGGCAAGTTCAGACAAACTTACCGTGACGGGTTCGAGTTCAACCCGATTGACGCGGGAAAGATTCATGAGATCGTCGATCAGCTGCCCCATTTTTGTGGTCGCGCGCCGGATGCGACCCAGGTACGCCGTGCCTTCCATGCCGAGAACATTCCCGTAGTCTTCTTGCAGGGCCTTGCTAAAACCGTCAATGCCCCGGAGCGGGGCACGCAAGTCGTGGGAGACCGAGTAGCTGAACGCTTCAAGTTCGCGATTGATGCGTTCAAGTTCCGAGGTTCGAGCAGCCACCTGCAGTTCGAGATCTTTGCTGTAGTCACGTTGTTTATCGAGCAGCCGGCGATAGCGATTTGTCAGGACTCCGATTTCGTCCGTGGATTGCGCCTTCAACCGCCCATCCGGTTCGCTGTTGTCGCCGGGTGTTGCCGAAAACAGCGCGCGTAGCGGCCGGAGTGATTGACCAAAGCTGTGTGCGAAGACAAGGCTTCCGGCAACGGCAACAACTTCAAGTGCCAGCCAGATTACAAATGTTTCACCGGTAAAGTAACGTGTGCGGGACCAGAAATATTGCACCAACATGGTATCGATCAGCAGGGGGACCAACGCACCGATCAAAAACACTTTGGTCCGGATCGTGACGATGGGTCGTGCCAGTTCGATGTCACCGATCGCGCGCCCAAACAGATCCATGACCAGAAAAAAAATTGGTAATCCCACAATGATGGAGACAATCAGTGCAACGAGTTCAACTCGAAACCAATCCATGGGTGATGCGACAAAGTCCGTGAAGGACTCCGCCGCAATGATGACCGAAGCTGGCGCCAGTAGCAGGTAAACAAGAAACAGTCCCCAAAAACGCAACGGAAATCCGCGCACAGTGTCGATCATTTTTTGCGCGTGATTTGGATCCGGGGACGCCAACCAGTTTGAGACCGGTGCCGCGTATCGCGGCAAATAGATGGCTGTTCCGACAATCCAAGCCAGGATATAAAGCGGCTCCAGCGGCGTTACAAGAATCCCGAGAATCTGCTTCGGGGTCATGATGTCTACGAACGTAATGAATCCCAAGCCGACAATCGGCGGAATATTCCATGTCATTAGAACCAGAAGTAAAAAATGACGGCGGAATTTTTCGGCAGACAACGGTGTTGTCAGTTTCCGATACGGCTCAGCGTCGTGTATCTGCATAGTTCTTGGACTGTGACCGCTTTGTTTAATGTCACGAAAAGGTGAGCACGGCATTCTGCCGAACCCGAGATAAGAATAGCAATGGGCGAGAAAAGTGGTGCCGATTTGGTGCCGGGTCAGTTTTCCGGCGCGGGAGCGAACAAGGCGTTGAGATCGTCCATGGTGAGTGCGGCAGTGGCCTCGCCGTTCTCACCAAAGAGCCCGTCCGCCAGCGCTTGCTTGCGGGCTTGCAAGTCAAGGATTGCTTCCTCTACCGTGCCCGCCGTGACGAGTTTGTAGACGAAAACCGGTTTTTCCTGGCCGATACGATAGGCGCGATCGGTCGCCTGGTTCTCGACCGCCGGGTTCCACCATGGATCGTAGTGAATGACCGTATCTGCTGTAGTGAGATTGAGCCCGGTTCCGCCCGCTTTGAGACTGATCAGAAACACCGGCACCCTGCCTTCCTGGAATGCTTCAATGGCGGCGCCGCGGTTGCGCGTGTCGCCGGTCAGCAGCGCGAAGCGGATGCCTTCGTCGTTCAGTTCGGTCTTGATGAGGTCGAGCATGCTCGTGAACTGCGAGAACAACAGGACACGGCGTCCTTCCTCGACTAGCGAGGGCAGCATGTCCATCAGCATTTCCAGCTTTGCAGACCCTGCTTTTTGTGTTGCCGCTTTCAAACTTTCCGCTTTGAGCAGCCGGGGATCGCAGCACACCTGACGCAGCTTGAGCAGCGCATCGAGAATGATGACGCTGCTGCGTTCAAACCCATTGCGCGTAATTTCTTCGCGCACTTTTTCGTGCAGCAGGGCGCGCACGCTTTCGTAAAGTTCGCGCTGTCCGCCGGTCAGTGCAATGGTGCGAACCATTTCCGTTTTGGGCGGGAGTTCCTTCACCACTTCCTGTTTCGTGCGGCGCAACATGAATGGCGCGATGCGCCGGTTCAAGGTGATTTGCCGGTCGCGGTCACCGTCCTTTTCGATCGGCTGGCGATACAGGCGCTGGAAGCGGCGTTCGTCGCCGAGAAAGCCCGGCATCAGAAAATCAAACAGTGACCAGAGCTCGCCCAGATGGTTCTCCATCGGCGTACCGGTCAGGCACAGGCGATGATTGGCGCGTACGCGCCTCACGACGGTGCTGGCCTTGGTGCGCACATTTTTGATGTTTTGTGCTTCGTCGAGGAGCAGCAGGTGATACTCGTGCGCCAACAGCGCTTCTTCATCGCGCAGCAGTAGCGGATACGTGGTGAACACGACATCGCTTTCTGCGATTCGGTCGAAATGTTTCTTGCGTTGGTCGCCGTGCAGCACAAGGGTTCGCAGCATCGGTGCGAAGCGCCGTGTTTCGCGCTCCCAGTTGGCCATCAGGCTGGTCGGCGCAATGATCAGGCAGGGCAAATTCATGCGGCCGCTGACTTTCTCGATGGCAAGATGGGCCAGAGATTCGACTGTTTTTCCAAGACCCATGTCGTCGGCGAGGATGCCGTTGAGTCCGTAGCGCGTCAGAAACTGCAACCAGTTCACGCCTTGTTGCTGGTACGGTCGCAACGTGGCGAGAAAACCCGGCGGCGGCTCGGCAAGCTCAATGCCGCGGAAATCGCGCAGACGCTCGCCGATTTCGCGCAATTTCTCGCCGCCGTCCCAGCGCGCGTCAGAACCCAGCGCGGCTTCTATCTCGCCCAACTGCGCTGCACTCGATTTAGCCAGGCGAATATGTTCATCATCCCGCTTCGGCTGCATTTCATGCAGCTCCATAAGGGCCTTGATCACTGCATCCACTCGCTCGCGCGGCAGGGAAAGCAGTCGGCCGTCGTCGAGATGCATTACGATCGAACCATTGCCGCTAAATCCACGTTCTCCATTCATGCCATGCCGCTGGCGGCGCCGCATTATCGCAAGAAAATTGCCCAGCAGGCTCACGCGATGGCCGTCGATCGTCACACCGAGGTCGACGTCGAATTCGTTCTTGTCGGCATCGTCATCCAGGTGCGCATACCACCCGCCAATGTCTTCAACAATCCGGAACGGATAGTCGGGCGCAATTTCGACGCGCCAGCCCTTGGCGCGCAGGGTGTTGATGCCTTCGATGCTGAATTGTTCGAGCCGCTCCTGCCGGTCGGTGCCCTGGATCGTAAAATCCATCAGGTGTGCGGGCGGCACGTTAAAGGCCAGCTGCAGTTCCAGTGGCGTCCAATGCCATTGTTCAATTTGCCGGAGCGCTTCCTGCTCGTGCGCGAAATTGCGTTCATATCGAACGATATGATCGCCGTCGATGCGGGTCAGCAAGCGACGTGAATCGTTCAGATCTGTGGTGACACCGGCGTAATCAAAGGACAGGTGTGCCAGTTCAACGAAGACTTCGGACGCATCGAATTCCCAACGATGTTCACGCCGCACGGGGATGGCCTGCATGAAAAGTCGCAGGCACGGTACCGGTGGTGCGGACTGCTGTGTCACCTGGCTGAATTGCCTTGGCCTGGGGATGCGCTTCTCAGTATCGATGGACTCGAGCAGCGTCACGCCTTGCGTTGCCTGTTCTATGGACAGTTTGGGCGCGCTCGCGAGTGCGCCGGCAAGTTGATCCGGAAACCCGGTAGTCAGGGGGCCACATTGTGCGTTGGTTTCGTCGACGTACCATGGCGGTTCCAGCGGCAAGACCGCGTCAACGTGATCGCCGGTGCAGCGCAGCTGTTGTGTCCCGTCGTCGAGAAGTTTCCATTCGAATTTTCCCGCGCGGAGATCGCCCTCGCGCAACGGCGGCGTGTCCTTGCTGGACCAGTGGCATCGCCCGGTGTCGATCAACTCACGCAACAGAAATGCCCCGTGTTTTCCGGTCAGCAGTGATCCCGCGTTGTTTGATTTCGCGAATGCATCCATCCACTGTAATACGCGGCGGTCGGTGTCATTGACGTAACGTGCGGTTCGAGTGCCGGAATAGGGGAGTGCCTTGCCATAGCCGCCGCTTTTCAATTTGCGCACAACATGAATCTGCGCAGCGACCTGCGGTCCTTCATTCGTTGCGACCAGTGTCAGGACATACACCAGATGTTCGGTCGCGGCACCCGGCTTTCGCGCGGCGTCCTTCGGCGCAAGATGGGCCTTGATGCGTTCGAACCAGGCGGGCGTGAAATCGATTTCATCCGGCGCGGATTCAGTGATTTCGCTGGACTCCGGCGCTTGTTCGTCATGCTCCAGTGCCTGAAGCAAAAGCGCCGCGACATGTTTGCAGTTGGTTTGGTCCGAGCACGAACAGGCGCCGTGAATGGCCGTGGAGCGCTTATCGTCGTAACGAATGTGGACCTGGACACGATAGGGCTCCCGTTCGTCACCCTGGACCATGCCGGTAATCAACCGGCCGTCCTGCGCGATACGCAGTCCGTTCACGCGATTGGAGCGCTGGTAGGCGACGCCGCGCTCAAATGAGGGCGGATACACCGCGCGCTGGATGTCCTTGACCGTATACCCGAGCATGTGTCGTGAAAGAAAACGTTTTTCCGAACATCACAGTATAACGGTCGGTGCGTGAAAAGACATGAGTGAGTTTGCGGAACAAATCTTAAGGTTCCAAAACGCATCGCGGCGCACGTGCGCCGCGATGGTGCAGATCAAAACGCAGAAAATTACTGTGAATCTGGAATGGAAAGCTTAAGTGCGCGGACTTCGTTGTAATCGGAATCCGATGTTGATTCGATTCCCTGGAAGCGGACAGCCCGCAGCAGGTGTTTTCCATTTTCTGTCGACCCGAGTTCGATCATCGCCTTTTGAACCTTTGCGACAACCTCCTTCGGTACACGCGGATGGGCGAAGAACGGATGGGCCGGCATCGGGTTGGCGGTCCAGAGAATACGCAGGTCGTTGCGAATCGTGGAATCCTGCGATTCGAACGTCCGCATTTCTCCACCACCCGCGGGATAAAGGCCGCGCGCGACGGCGGAATAGACATTATCCATCGTGGTCAGGTAAGTCGGACGCACGTCGACCTTCAAGTCCTTCAGATGGGAAAATTGAAGTACGGTTGCAACGATCGCCGTCGGCGCCGGAAACGCAACAGTCATTCCCTTGAGTTCTTCGACAGACTTGATCGGGCTGTCCTTCTTGACGACGATGATACCGACGGAATTCGCGCCCTGCTGGCGCGCAAATGCGTTGTATCCCTGGCTGTCATGAAACAGGGTGTAGTGGTACGCATTCACAAATGCAAAGTCGTACGCGCCCTTTTTGACATCGTCCTGATAGGTGGGAATGTCTTTGCCGGTTTTCAGTTCGAGCGAGAGACCGGTGGTCTGGTTCAAGTAGTCGACGATGGGAGTCCAGCGCCGCATGATTTCATCGTAGCCTTGTTGGGGCGCAATGGAGAATGAATAAGTCACCGCGCCGCTCGATGCGACCGTGCCAAGAAAGAGTGCTATGCCAACCGCGCACCGCGACAGCGTTTTAAACATGGGAACCTCCAGGTCATCCCGTCGTTTGTCCGGTCTGTATGCCGGGAATTTGGGAATCGAGTCATTACGCTTTGGCTCGTTATCGACACGTTTTTGTTAGGGCTTAACGGGCATTTCCGGTTTTGCAGCCCGCATTTTTCTTATTGAGAGGCTTAAGGTGCGTTGATAGACTCGTGCCGCCGCAAGTTGCTGGCCGGATGGGGAAATTACCGGTCATATAAGGGGTTTTGGCGGCATCCAAATCTTAAGGGGGGGTAATCATGGGTCGTATTTCGTGTCGGCTGCTCGCGGCCGCTTTGGCATTGTCATTTTCATCGCCCGCCGTGCACGCCGGAAAGGCCGGGTTGGGAGTTCAGGTGAATTCAAGCGGTACCAACGCCGTTTTGTTTCCTGTGCAAACGCAAACCCAGCTGATCATCGAGCCGGAATTTTCCTACAGCAAGACTCGCGATGAGTATTACGACAGTTCGGGCGATTCCAGCACGGCCCTTGGGCCGACGGACTACCGTTATTTGTCGCTCGGAATCGGTTTGTACAAGCCCTTTGCGCGGCGTGAACAATCCTATGGATTTGCCGGGATGCGCCTGGGCATCTTTAGTGCGACGTATGAAGACAAAGATGCGGACGGCAATCGCAATGCAAAATTTGAAACCAAAGGAATGGTGTTCGCGCCAACGATTGGCGTCGCGTACGAACCGTACGACCGAGTCAGTTTTTCGATTGACGCCGCGCTGAACTACTTCGTCGCGTTTGAGGATTTCGACAGCGATGGCAGTTACTCCGCTGTCGTCAATGACCGGCGCCAATTGACCACGCCGGTGCGATTCATCGCACGATTCTTTTTTTAGCGGCCGAGGGCAGATACAAGTTGTTCGACAGCGGCGAAGCGTTCTTCGCCGTTGGCGAGCGGCTGCGTCATGCGAAGTTTGTCGCTGCCGTCCAGCTTGTAGACCTTGGGTTGTTTTTGCACGAGCGCAATGATCTTCATCGGATCAATGTTCGGTTGTGCGTTGAAAATGAAACGCCCGCCGCCCGAGCCCATCTCGATCTTGCGCATCCCCAGCGGGGTTGCCCGGAGTTTGATCTCGGTAATCCGGAACAAATTCTTGATTTGATCCGGCAGCAACCCGAAGCGATCGATCATTTCCACCTGCAGCTCGCGCAATTCATCAGCGTCACGCGCGCTCGCGATGCGCTTGTAAAGCATCAGGCGCGCGTGAACGTCGGGCAGGTAGTCATCCGGAATCAGTGCAGGAACACCGAGGTCCACTTCAGTGCCGTGATCAAGGGGCCGGTCGAGTTCGGGTTGACGCCCGGCCTTGAGCGCCTGCACCGCACGCTCGAGCAGTTCGAGGTATAACGAGTAACCGATTTCCTGCATTTGGCCGCTTTGTTCTTCGCCGAGCAGTTCGCCCGCGCCGCGGATCTCGAGGTCGTGCGTCGCCAGCGTGAAACCGGTGCCTAGGTCGTGAATGGATTCGATGGCTTCCAAGCGCTTGATCGCATCGGCCGTCATGGCGGAACGTGGCGGAATGATCAGGTACGCGTAGGCCTGATGATGCGAGCGCCCGACACGACCGCGCAGCTGATACAGCTGCGCCAATCCAAAATGATCCGCACGATCCACGATCAGTGTGTTGGCCTGGGGAACGTCAATGCCGGTTTCGATGATAGTTGTGCACACCAGCACGTTAAACCGTTGATGGTAAAAATCGAGCATCGTACGTTCGAGTTCGCGCTCTGCCATTTGCCCGTGCGCATAGCGGACCGTTGCTTCCGGAACCAACGCTTCAATGCTCTTGGCAGTTTTCTCGATCGTTGAAATGTCATTGTGAACAAAGTACACCTGCCCGCCGCGTTTCAGCTCGCGCTGGCAGGCTTCCTTGATCAGGTCGTCATTCCATTGCGTGACAAACGTCTTGATGGCGAGCCGGCGTGCAGGCGGTGTGGCGATAATCGAAAGGTCGCGCAACTTCGACATCGACATGTTCAGCGTACGCGGGATCGGCGTCGCGGTGAGGGTCAGCACGTCGACTTCCGAGCGCAGCGCCTTGAAGCGGTCTTTCTGGCGCACGCCGAAGCGATGTTCCTCGTCGATGATGACAAGGCCTAGGTTCTTGAACTTGATGCCCTCCTGGATCAGCTTGTGTGTACCAATGACGACGTCGACGGCTCCGGCGTCCAGGCCCTTGAGTACAGCATCCTGTTCTTTCTTCGAACTGAAGCGCGACATGCTTTCCACGCGGAATGGCCAGTCCGCGAATCGATCCTTGAAGTTCTGGTAGTGTTGTTGTGCGAGCAATGTCGTGGGCACGAGTATCGCCACCTGCTTACCGGCATGGACTGCGACAAACGCGGCTCGCAAGGCCACCTCGGTTTTTCCAAAGCCGACGTCGCCGCACACCAGCCGGTCCATGGGCTTGTCGGACTTCATGTCGTCAAGCACGGAATTGATGGCATCTTCCTGGTCCGGTGTTTCCTCGAACGGGAAGGTCGCCGCGAATGCGCGATAGTGTTCGTCTACGCGGTAGGAGTAGCCGACGCGGGCCGCGCGCCGGGCGTAGATGTCGAGAAGTTCCGCGGCAACGTCGTGCACGCGCTCTGCCGCCTTGCGTTTGGCTTTTTCCCACTGTCCGCTGCCCAGTTTGTGCAGCGGCGCGCTGTCGGGAGACATGCCGGTGTAGCGTGAAATCAGGTGCAAAGACGAAACCGGAACGTACAACTTGTCCTTGTCGGCGTATTCGAGCGTCAGAAATTCGGTTTCCACGTCGCCGATGCGCAGCTTTTGCAGACCCAGATAACGGCCCACGCCATTGTCCTCGTGCACGACCGGTGCGCCGATGGTGAGTTCGGCCAGGCTGCTGACCACCGCTTCCGGGTCGCGGCCCTTCTTCTTTCGGCGTCGCCGTTGCATCGCGTGTTCGCCGAACAACTGTGTTTCGGCAATGACCGCGATCGGCGGGTCTTCGAGCATCAGGCCTTGATCGAGCGGCGCGACGGTGATGCCGAGCGGTGCCTCGGACGCAATGAACCCGCTCCAGTCGTCAAACGAAGCCGGATGCAAATCGCAACCGCGGCAAAGTTCGAGCAGTGATTCGCGCCGGCCCGTCGTCTCCGCGGCGAACAATACGCGGCCGCGGAACGAATCGATAAAGTGATTCAATACTGCCGTCGGCTGCGCGGCGCGCGGATCGAGTGTCAAGTGCGTCGGCGCACTGGTTGCATAGTTCACCCCATGCGCGGCGTGCTCATCGAGCGAAAAGTGCTGCATCCGAACACGCGGAAACTTTCGGAAGCCACCGAAGACTTCGTCGACCGGCACGAACATTTTTGCCGGGGGAAGCAGCGGACGGTCCACGTTATGGCGATGCGATTCGTAGCGAGTCGAGACCGTGGTCCAGAACGCTTCCGTGGCGTGATCGACATCGTCGGCGGTAACGATCAGTGCATTGTCGGGCAGGTAATCGAACAACGTGCTGGTCTGCTCAAAGAACAGCGGCATGTAGTATTCAATGCCCGCCGGCGCCAGCGCCTTGCTCACATCGCGGTAGATCGTGCATTCGTGCAGCGAGACATCGAACGCCACGCGGAAATTATGTCGAAATCGTGCGATTGCCTGCTCATCCAGAGGAAACTCGCGCGCGGGCAGCAGGCGCAACTGCTCGACCTTGTCGAGTGAACGCTGTGTTTCCGGATCGAAAGAACGAATCTGCTCGATTTCGTCGTCAAAGAGATCGATGCGGTACGGCGTGCGTGAACCCATCGGATACAGATCAAGCAAACTGCCGCGCACGGCGAATTCGCCGTGCTCGTACACCGTCGAGACGCATTGGTATCCCGCCGCCTGCAATCGTTCGCGCATCTGCGCGAGGTCGAGTTTTTGTCCGACATCCAGCATCAGGCTGTGGGCGTCGAGAAACGCGCGTGGCGCGAGGCGCGCCATCAGTGTGGTAATCGGGACCAGCAACACGCCGCGTTGCATTTGCGGCAATTGGTACAGCGTCGCCAGACGCTCGGAAATGATGTCCTGGTGCGGAGAGAAGACGTCGTAGGGCAGGGTTTCCCAATCCGGGAACGTGCGCACCGGCAGCGCGTCATCCTTGCCAATGTAAAACCGCAGTTCGTATTCAAGGCGGTTCGTCGTGGCGGTATCCGGCGTGACCACCACCACCGGACCTGCGTGCGTACGCGCCGCCTGACTCAGCACAAGTCCAAACGCGCTGCCATACAGACTTCCCCAGCGGGTCTGGTCGCCGGGGCGCGCGCTGTAGTGCGGATTGAGGGGTGAGTGCGAAGAAGCTTCAGTCATTGACGTACAACGTCCTGTAACGGGTCGCATTGTAGCACTGTCGTGCCAGCATTCGCGCCACCCACGTCATGAAAGATTCACAACCTTGCCATGCGGATGAAATGCCGGTTCGCCAGCATTCGCGTCGTAAATTTCGGCAAAAAACCAATTGGAGGTAGGACCGTGAAGCAATCCGAGTTCTCAATTCGTAATACCCTGGCGATCGCTGTCGCGTTGGCGGGTGTTCCCGTCGTTGCAGCAGCGCATGATGCCGACCACAGGGATTTCGGCGCGTGGGTTGAACAGCAGCTGACGGATCGTGCGGAACAATTGTTCGGCATCGCCCAACCGGTGGCCGAGGCGTCCACGCGCAGCGTTAATGCCGATGCGGCCGCGGCGAATCCCCTTGTCATGCTCACGGCGGCGCGAGGTCTGCGGGCCCGCGTTGTTTCCGCGGAAACAAATCTCGGCGCGAACATCGACATGATGGCGCTGTGGCCAGACGACAAGCATCCGACCCACATCATTGCCTGCAACGAACAGGGCGCGACCGATCCCGGCGTACAGCGCATCGAACTCGCCACGGGCACGGTGGAAACAATTCTCACCGGTACGACCTCCTGCGATCCCGCCCATGTCACCCCGTGGGGCACCGTGGTTATCGCTGAAGAAAACGGCAGTGCAGGCCGCATGTTTGAGATTTTGGATCCGCTGCATACGACCGGTGTCACGATCAACAATGCAGACAACACCACGACAGATCCGACGCATGTGGTATATCGCGCGGCTGTGGGCAAATTGTCGTTTGAAGGTGTCGCGATCTATCCGAACGGTGTCGTTTATTACGGTGACGAAAATCGCCCGGGCAAAGGCACCGCCGGGGGCGCGTATTTCAAATTTGTTCCGAATCAACTTTGGAACGACGGCGCACCCATTACGGATCTGGCCGACTCACCGCTCGCCTCGGGGCAGGTTTACGGGTTGCGCCTTGGATCGCGCAGTGGTGGCACCGACTACGGTCAGGGAACCAACACGGGTATGGGTTCGTGGGTGATGGTGGTGAATTCGAACGGCGCGGATTTGCGCGCTGCAGCTGCCGGTCTGAAGCTTACGGGCTACTACCGGCCTGAGGACGCGGCAATCGATCTGAAGGCCTTAGGCGACGGCGAGGTACGTTTCTGTGCCAACAACACCGGCAACGAATCCAGTGACAAGAGTTGGGGCGAAACGATCTGCGTGACGGACGGCAGCGTGCGCGACGCTGCGCTGAATCTGGCGACGCCTGAAGTCCAGACCCTGGTGACTGGCAGTCGCACGATGTCGATGATGGACAACATTGCCTACCAGCCTGGCACCGGCAACTGGGTCATTCACGAAGATCGCGATGCGGTGGAAATGACCGGTGACGGTTATCCTCACAACAACAGCATTTGGATGTGCCTGGACGATGGCAGCGACGCCAACACGCTCTCGGACGGATGTGTGCGGATTGTGACGTTGAACGATCTGAATGCCGAATCGACGGGCGGCCTGTTCGATGGTTACGGCAAACGCTATTACTTCAGTGTGCAGCACAATGTGACCGGCCACGGGACGATTATCGAGCTCAGCGGCTGGCGCTAATACGAAAAAAAGAACAAGTGGTCGACAGCGGCGGCGCCTTCGGGCGCCGTTTTTATTTTGGTCGCGACGCAGCAACGGAACCTTTTGTCGGGATGGGTGACGAACAGCAGGAATGATCAATCGATGATTAAGGCCCGTGTTCAGCAGGGACTTGGTCGTCCCTATACTTCTTATGGGCATGATCTATAAATTATTCCGGAAACAACCTGCATGATTTTCTGTACCAACCCTGTCAATGAAGAAAAAGGAGAGTAAACGTGAGAAAGATTGGTGCCCTGTTGGGCGTATCGCTGGTGAGTCTGATCATCGCTTTGCCGGCCTCTGCGGCGGATAACGATCCGAAGAAAGCGGCGATCAAGGCGCGTCAGGGCGAAATGAGCATTCGCGCCTTCAATGCCGGTCCGTTGTTTGCGATGGCGAAAGGCGACATGCCCTACGACTCAGCACTTGCGGAAAAGTTGGCGAACAACCTGAAAGTCATGCTGAGCCTGGACAATGGCCGCGCCTGGATGAAAGGGACGTCGAACGAAGAGTACGCCGAAGACACGAAAGCGCTGCCGAAGATCTGGGAGGCCGACTCCAAGATTGGTGATGCAGGCAAAAAGTACAAAGAGGCCGTGACGGCGCTGGCAGATGAAGCTGGCAAAGGTCTTGATGCATTAAAAGGCAAAGCCAAGGATTTGGGCGACGCCTGCAAAGGCTGTCACGACGACTATCGAAAGAAAGACAAAAAGTAATTTGTCGTAGGTTGTTGTGAAATCGCTGCAGCGAGAAAAGATCTGGGACCCAGTGACCCGTTTGTGGCACTGGGTTCTGGTTGTCAGCATGGTGTTGTGCTGGTTCTTCGGCAAGTACATGTCGCTGGATACGGTGCGTTGGCACTTCTATCTCGGTTACGTCATCCTGGGTTTGATGGTGTTTCGTTTGTTATGGGGGCTCATCGGTCCGGCGCCAATACGACTGCTAAAGTTGTTTCCTCGTGTGTCGTCGTTGCTCAATTATCTGAAAACCGTGTTTGCTCGCGAGCCCAGCGGCACGCCCGGCCATAACCCGCTCGGTTCGATATCGGTTATCGCCATTCTCGCGATAACGATCAGTGTTGCGAGTACGGGCCTGTTCATTGCGACCGAAGACTTTGATGAATACGGGCCGTTGAACCGGTACGTGTCAGATCATATCGCCGACAAGTTCAATGCCTGGCACAGCCTCCTGTCAGATGTTGTGACCGTGCTGGTCGGTTTGCATGTCGCCGCGTTGTTGTTCTACCTGATTTGGAAAAAAGAAAATCTCATCAAACCGATGATCATCGGTTGGAAGTGGGTGCGGCGCGACTGACGTCGCTTCGGTTCAAGTAAAGACACGGCGGACTTTTTCCTTCTCGTTTCTGTGTCGAATCCAAATTATTTTCAGTTCCAAACAATCCCCGAAGTTTATTGCGCCAATCAAGAATGCAGTGCGCGCGATTTGAGCAGGCCGCAAATTACCGCTTGACGGCCGGGCATGCTCGTCGTAGTTTACCTAAAGGTTAAATAACCTTTAGGTTAAACAAACGATGGCCCTGGATCCCCTGAGTGCAACATTCGCAGCGCTGGCCGACCCTACGCGGCGCGCGATCATTGCGAGTCTTGCGACGGGCGAAAAATCGGTGACCGAGCTGGCCGAACCCTTTCACATCAGTCTCCCGGCGGTAACAAAGCACTTGAAGGTCCTGGAGCGGGCGGGATTGATCACACGTGGGCGCGAGGCGCAGTGGCGGCCGTGCCGGCTCGAAGCCGCACCGCTGCAGGATGCCGAGGAATGGATCGATCACTACCGCGCCGTCTGGGAGGCCCGGCTTGACCGGCTCGAGGCCTACCTTCAGGACCTGCAAGCCAAGGAGAAAAAAAGTGGCCGAAAAAAGAAGTGATTCCACGGCCGATCGTGAAATCGTCATCACTCGCGTGGTGAAGGCCGCGCGTGAACTTGTATGGAAAGTGTGGACGGACCCGGAGCACGTGGCGAAATGGTGGGGTCCGATCGGATTCACCACCACGATCAAAAAAATGGACGTTCGCGTCGGCGGCGTCTGGAAGCACACGATGTGCGGTCCGGATGGAACGATCTATCCGAACAGCAGTGTGTTTCGCGTCGTGGAAAAACCGGAGCGCATCGAATTTGCGCACGGCGGCGCGCGCGCAGGCGGTGCCGGGGTGAGCTTTTACTCGACCTGGTTGTTTGAGGTCGTAAGTGAAAAGGAAACACGCGTCACGATCCACATGGTTTTCGACACGCCAGCCGAGCGCGACCGGGTCGTGAAAGATTTTGGCGCCATCGAGGGCGGCCAGCAGACGCTGGGTCGTTTGGACGACTACGTCGCGACTTTGCAGGAGTGAATTCGAATTGAGTTCAGCCGGATCGGGCTGAAAAATTAAGGAGATTAAAATGTCCGCATCATCCACGCCGAAGAAGAACTACAAGGATTTCGTTTTAACCCGCGTGCTCAAAGCACCGCGCGAACTTGTTTTCAAAGTGTTTACGCAACCGGAACACATGAAAGAGTGGTGGGGCCCAAGGGGGTTCGCGGTCATCGCTGCCAATATGGATTTTCGCCCCGGAGGTGGATATCACTATGGACTGCGAAGTCCAGCGGGCCACGAAATGTGGGGCAAGATTTCGTACCGGGAAATCGCGCCGCCTGAACGGATCGTGCTGGTCAATTCATTTTCCGATCCGGACGGGAACATCACCCGCCACCCGGGTTCTCCGACTTGGCCGCTGAAGTTGCTGACGACGTTTACTTTTGAAAAGCACGCTGAAGGCACTTTGTTCACACTGGTGTGGTCGCTGTTGCCGGATACGCCAACAGATGAATGCGAGACTTTCGATGCGGCGCACGACGGTATGTCGCAAGGTTGGGCGGGATCAATGGCGCAGCTCGATGCCTATCTGGCCAAACTTGTTTCCGGGACGGCATAGCCGGTTTTTACGAACACGAACATCAGGAATGCACAGCATGAGCAAAGTCAGAGTGGCAAGTTTTTCCATATCGGTGGACGGCTTTGGTGCGGGACCGAACCAGAGTCTCAAGGAGCCCATGGGTGTCGGTGGAATGGGATTGCATCAATGGGCGTTTGGAACGCGAACGTTACAAAAAATGTTTGGGCGGGACGGAGGCGCGACGGGTGTCGATGACGACTTCATCCAGCGCGGATTTGAGAACATCGGTGCGTGGATCCTGGGTCGCAATATGTTTGGTCCGATCCGGGGCGCATGGCCGGATGAGCAGTGGAAAGGGTGGTGGGGTGATACGCCGCCGTACCACTGCGATGTATTCGTGCTGACGCATCACGCGCGCGCATCCATTCCAATGGAAGGCGGTACCACGTTCCATTTTGTATCAGACGGAATTCACGCGGCGCTGGACCGAGCAAAGGCCGCGGCAAGCGAAAAAGACATTCGAATCGGCGGCGGCGCGGCGACGATCAGGCAATACCTGCAGGCGAAACTCATCGACGAGATGCACATTGCGGAATCGCCTTTGTTGCTGGGTACCGGTGAGCCCTTGTTTGCGGGAGTCAATTTGCCGGAGCTGGGTTACTCCGTCGCGAAGCGCGTGCCTACGGAAGCGGCCACACACTACCTCATCACCAAAGATCACTGAGCGGTGCACCTGTACCAGGTGTGCTTGAAAAAGGCGTATCCAACCCGGGAGTTCGAATCATGAGTGACAAAGGAAACACCGTAAGACTGCATCGAGTGCTGCGCGCGCCGCCGGAACGTGTTTATCGTGCCTTTCTCGATCCGGACGCACTGGTGAAGTGGATTCCACCGCATGGATTTACCTGCAAGGTTCATCACATGGATGCGCGGGTGGGCGGCGGCCACAAGATGTCGTTCACCAACTTCACAACGGGCAAGAGCCATTCTTTCGGGGGGCGGTATGTCGAACTGATTCCAAATGAACTCATTCGCTACACCGATGAATTTGACGATCCCAATTTGCCGGGCCAAATGCAGGTGACGATTACGTTGCGTAAGGTCGCCGTGGGAACCGAGCTGACCATTGTGCAGGAAGGTATCCCGGCGGCGATCCCGCTCGAGTTCTGCTACGCCGGTTGGCAGGAATCGCTGACGCTGTTGGCCCAGCTCGTCGATCCGGAAATACCGGACTGACACGTACCGATCGCTCCCGCAGGATTAAATTATCCTGCGGACCGCGCGCTACTTTTCTCGCTGCCGTTGGATTTCGCGGCATCCATTGGGGCATCGAAGTGTTCGCTATAGGTCAGCACCGTCTCAAAACCCTTCAGGGTATCGAGCACGGTTAGTGCGCGCATCCAATAGGCGATCGGGACATAGCCGCTGCCACGCTCCATGCGGCGATAGGTGGGCACGGAAATTCCCATCCGTGCGGCGAAATCCGCCTGACGCTGTTTGCGTGCGGTCCGCTTCTGTAGCAGTTCACGTCCCAACAGTTTCAGGATGCGGGACTCGTCCGGGGTTGATGCGAACATTGAACACCCCACTGGTTTGCATGTGTGCGCCGATTGACCTCAATGACCCAGCATCCAGGGCCGCTGATTCAGTCGTGTTGATGATTGCAGAGGCGTTTTGCCTGCATCGTTTCCGGATTTCGGTTTGCACGTATGGGCCCCACTACACCCGCACGAAGATTTGCGCACGGTTCGCGGTTCGTGTGCACTGCGCTCGTTGCGTTCATGTGCCTGGCGCAGCGCGCTCGGCATGCCCGCAATATACGGTGCGCTGATACGACGTCGACTCGTGTGACCGCACTTGGGGCACGGCGCCGGGTCCTGAGCGCGGCTCATCGGGTTCAACTTCGAAAAGATTCCGCACTGAGGGCAGTCATAATCATAAATCGGCATGTGCGTTTCTCCCTGTCTGGTAGATGTTTCCGGGCCGCAGCCCGGCGTCGCGGTGGTGGGCGACGCCGGGGTTGGCGGTGTCTAGCTCGTCGCCGCAAGATCCACTTCGCCATCCACCTCGCGTACGGGACCGCTCGCGTTGGGACGAATGTCGAAGTCGAAGATTTGCGTCGGCAGCCAGAGCGTGGCGCAGGCATTCGGGATGTCGACGATGCCGGAGATATGTCCTTCTACCGGTGCAGTGCCGAGGATAGCGTAGGCTTGCTCGCCGGTATAACCAAACTTCTTCATGTATTCGATGGCATTGAGACAGGCGCGGCGATACGCGACATGCGCATCGAGGTAATACTGCTTGCCCTGTTCATCGACTGAAATGCCCTCGAAGATCAGGTAATCGTTGTAGCGTGGATCGATCGGGGAGGGGCGGAAGATCGGGTTGGTAATTCCGTACTTCTTCACGCCGCCCTTGATCAGGCTTACTCCGATATCGATGTATCCCGCCATTTCGATTGCGCCGCAAAACGTAATTTCGCCGTCACCTTGCGAGAAGTGAATGTCGCCCATCGAGAGGCCGGCGCCTTTCTGATACACGGGAAAGTACACCCGCGAACCGCGCGAGAGATTCTTGATGTCGCAGTTGCCACCGTGCTCGCGTGGCGGAACGGTACGCGCGCCTTCCGCTGCAGCGGCCTTTGCCGCAGCGCCGGTCATGTTTCCCATCAGCGCCGTTGGCGCGTAGGGAAGCGTGGCCAGCGGTGGTGTGCGATTGGGATTCGTTTCAACGAGTGCGCCTTCGCGTGAATTCCATGTCTTCAGCAAATCGGCGGACGGTAAACAGCCAATCAGGCCGGGATGCAGAGTTCCTGCGAACCTGACGTGAGGAATATGGCGTGAGCTCGCATACAGCCCGTGAAAATCCCAGACGGCCTTGCGAGCGTCCGGATAGTGTTCGGTGAGAAAACCGCCGCCGTTCTCCTTGGCAAATATTCCGGTGAAGCCCCATTCGGAATGGGGCAGCGCGCCGACATCCAGGATATCGACGACGAGAAGATCACCGGGCTCTGCGCCCTCAACGCCATAGGGGCCACTCAAATAGTGAACCTTGGTGAGATCGACGTCGCGAATATCATTCGCACTGTTGTCGTTGTTGATTTGACCGCCCGTCCAGTCGAAGCACTCGACACGGAATTCGCTGCCCGGTTTGACCCAGGCGGCCATCGGGATGTCCGGGTGCCAGCGATTGTGCGGTTTCGAGACCTGTTCTTCCGGGGCCTTCTTGAAGTCGTATGAAATGAGCGTCTTCGGCATGATGACTTCTCCTTGTTCACGATTGGAACGGCCGCGTGCCACGCACGCGGCCGACGTTTCAAAAATATCTGTGACGTCCATGTCGAAGGCGGTCCATCCAGTCTCGCCTTCGGTGCGATGACCGTACGAGTCAGTCGGCTCGAACGGGCATCCCAATCGTATTTCTGCATCGGATATGCCACGCACTGGATCGCAAGGAAAACGCCTGCTTTCCGCAACATAACGATTACCTCCGTTCTGGTCCTGCAGGAGTCTGTTGCTCAACAAAGACGCAAACTCCGCACGCGTGTAGTGCAATGGCAAGACTTCTTTGCATGGCGTTATCGATGCTCATCCTGTACGAAAAGTGCCGTATATAGTCCGCTTGAGTCCGGATACAGGCATCGTGAAAAAATGTGAAACGCGCATCTGGAAAGATGCGTTGAGACAGATCGCGACCGCGCAGTTGAAAAACACATCACGTCGAAGAAAGACTTCTTTGCATCGCGCCACACTCATGCAGCAGCTGCACGCGCGCAGTGCAATGCAAAATATCGATTGCGTTCGTTGAAAGTCGCTGCGCCGTTGCGAGCGCGCGCAAAAACAAAATCGCTCTATATATGCGTCACGCGAAAACACGGTTGCAGTCGCGCGCGGTCGTCGCTGGCACATCGGATGCAATTCTCATCTCACGCGGACACGTGTTCCGCACATCAGGGACGGCGAACTTGCCGCATCGCGTCAAAGACCAGTGAGGTGCTCCATGTATACACAAAGATGTCTGAGTGGGTTCGGTGTGAGAATGCGCGCCGGTGTGTTTTCCAGTGTGTTAGCGGTTGCGGCGACGGTAGGCGTCATGCCCGGCGCCCACGCCGCCGGTCCGCCGACGGCCACGGTCAACACGACCGGTCTTGCCGTCACCGACAGCACGGTTACGGTGGGAATTCTGCATTCGGTGACCGGAACGATGGCGATCAGCGAAGCCGGATCGGTTGAAGCGGAAAAACTGGCCATCGACCAGATCAACGAAATGGGCGGTGTGCTCGGTCGCAAGATCGTAACGATCGAGGAAGACGGCGCGAGCGACTGGCCTACCTTTGCCGAGAAGTCGAAGAAGCTACTCGAAAAGGACAAGGTCGCCGCCGTGATGGGATGCTGGACGTCCGCGTCGCGCAAGGCGGTATTGCCGGTATTCGAGAAGAACAATGGGCTGTTGTACTACCCGACGTTCTACGAAGGTCTCGAACAGTCCAAGAACGTCTTCTACACCGGGCAGGAAGCGACCCAGCAGATTCTCGCGGGGCTCGACTGGATCGCCAAGGAGAAGGGTGCGAAGACGTTCTATCTAATCGGATCGGATTACATCTGGCCGCGCACGTCGAAC
>DKAR01000183.1 GCA_002450895.1 Proteobacteria bacterium UBA6921 | reverse complement strand
CCATCGCTGAAATATTCCTGGCCTGGGTCGCGGTTGCTGTTGGCGAATGGCAGAACAACAATCGAGGGCTTGGCAATGCCTGGCAATACGGGTTTGGTATCGGGCGTACTTGGCATCAGCTGCCAGATCACTGCCGCCACCGTCACGAGGGCCGTGGCAAAGACTGCAAAGAAAAGCGGACGCTTCGATTTGGCTCGAACAGCAGGAGTGGCAGCTGGTGCAGTTGAGGAGGATTGTCCGAGTTCAGGGGGGGTGACTGTGGCTATGAAACGGTAACCCTTTTTGGCGACAGTTTCGATCAGCCAAGGATTGCGGCGGCTGTCCCCGAGCGCCTTGCGTAGTTTGATGATGGCGCTGGTCAGGGCGTCGTAGCCGACCACCGTCCCGGCCCAGATGGCCTGCTCCAGTTCCTCTCGCGACAACACCTGTCCAGGACGCTGGGCGAAGTAGACCAGCAAATCCATGACCTTCGGTTCCAGCTTTACCGTTTCCCCGTTGTGGGTCGCACGGCCCAAATCCGGCTCAATCCGCCACTCACCGATCTGGAGAACGGAGCGGGCCGAAGCCGGTTGGAGGGGAATTTGACCGTCATTCATTCCGTCGGGTCCTGCAACGACTGCATTGCATTCAATAGTTTCCGGCGATTTTACGCCAGCCGGAAAGAAATCGGAAAAGGGTCGTCTTTCCGCCATAACTTCCGGTCGCCCAATCGCTAGGGTTCGACACGTAGGGTCGTACAAAAGGCGCAAACCAGTCGACGGCACCGCCAACGATCCCAATCACAACGAGACGAAAGGAACCCAAGATGAGGAACTTCATATGATTCAAAGATCGGGCTTCAAGGCGATCGCGCTGGCGGCATCCCTGGTGATGTTGCACGGGTGCGGAGGGGGCGGCGNNAGGTGGTGGCGAAGTACCGCCTCCACAAAATACTAACCAGACTGCCGCAGAAGCTGATCCGCCATCAATTACTGTGGATCAGCAGATTGTGGCGGACGCGGACACGATCGCCGGTATCGATGGCGGATCACCAAGGCCGTTGTCGAAGTTGGTTTCCGACATAGGTAACGGTTATGAGATGAATTTCGTATCAAATGAAGTGTACCTGCTCACTGACAATCCCGCCGAAAAGGATGCTTTCGTCGCGCGCTGGAATGGCAGGGTCGTGTTCGAGACCGACGCGAATAGCGAACTGGGTGTCGTTGGCGGACCTCAATATTATTTGATCCAGGTGGACGCATCGACGGCTGATACAACCAATCTTGCCGGAAAACTGTCGACGCTCGATCCGCGAATTCACGGGCCGCAACGAATTTCTGATTCTTCCGCGCTCAAGCTCCTGGCGTTGATAGCTCGTGAGCGCCAGGAGAATGGGCTGCGGGTTGGCTTAAACGCCCTGGTCAACCCACAAGCATTTTTCCAGCGGTCGACCAGTGAAGCGTCGGCTGGAGCACGTGGGCCGGATGGTGTCAGTTTTTCTCGAAATTCCTATGTCTGGAATTACATGGACCACACCCCCGATGTTGCGGGCGACAGTCTATTTCAACATGACACGGGTGTGGCTGAAGCCTGGCGCATTCTCGAGGCCACCGGAAAATTACGCAATCGCGTCGGAGCGGCGATACTCGACGGCGGGTTTATTCCCAATGCCGATTTTCCTGAAGGATGGAGGGTGATTGGTGAGCAGCGTACTGGAAACCCGGATCCAAGTCACTGTAACAACCCGGATGCACCAATATCCAACGCCTGCGAGTGGCACGGCACACACGTTGCGTTAACAGGGTTCGGTTTGCCGGACAACGGATTCGGTGTCGCTGGACCCGGTGGTCCGGTAACAAATCTCGTCATGATTCAGTCACCCGCGCTGGATTTCTCCAGTATCTATCGTTACGCCACTGAACAGTTGCCGCGCGCTGTCGTCGGTACTCGCATTATCAACATGAGTTTTTCTCTCCCGATTCCGGCGGGCTGGTGCGTGTTTGTGTGTGAGCCCCTGGATGAACTGGCGAAGGCACTTGATCGTGCCGGTATCTTATTGGTTGCCGCAGCGGGAAATAACAATATCGATGTCGATGCGACTGATGAAATCTGTGCGCCGTTTTGTGTTTCGTTTGAAGAAACCGCGGTGATCCCTTGTGAACTCGATAAGGTGTTGTGTGTCGGCGCGACGGGGTGGAACGATAACGGCAAGGTGGATTTCTCCAACTATGGCCATAATTTTGATGCCGAGAATTCCGTCGACATTTTCGCGCCGGGCGTCTTGTGGTCGGTTGCTGATCCGACCACGGCGGATGAAGCGCTGGCGACACCGGCTAATGTTGCTGGCATCGTGCAGGGAACGAGCTTCGCATCGCCGTTTGTTGCAGGCGTTGCTGCGCTAGTCTGGGCTGCAGACCCGACGTTGACACCGGAACAGGTCCGACAAGTGTTACGGGATACTGCGCATACTGACTCTCGTACCCCGTTCCAGGTGCGCCGCCGTATCAATGCGCTGGCCGCGGTGCGCAGCGTTCTCGGTGACACGCCGCCGTTTTTGGCGATCACTTTGCCGTCGACCACGGTGACGGCAGGACAGGATTCCGTCGTCCTGCAAGCGACTGCTGAAGATCTCGATGATGCCGGCCCATTGCCGGTGAGCTGGCGCAGCGACATTTCGGCGGCGCTTGGTAGCGGAAATCCGTTGACTCTGGGCCCGGATACGTTGCCGGTGGGCGTTCATAGAATCACTGCGACGACGAGAGATTCCGCCGGTCATACTGTCTCACGAACGGCAACAATAACCGTCCAGAACTACACGCCACGTGTGTTTATTGATGCAGCGAATAGCGTGTTTACATATCAGGGCTTACCCATCGTTTTTCGTGGCCGCAGTTCGGACCTCAATGAACCAGGAGATGTGTTGCCAGCGGAAAACGTTGGATGGTATCGCGATGGGGTGTTGATCGGTACGGGTTATGAACTGACGATTCCTGCGGGGACGCTGCCTGTCAATGATTACATCATCAGGTTTTCAGGTACGGACAGTTTTGGTAGCACAGGTGATGACTACGTACTCCTTACGGTTCAGGCTGACCCGGCAAATCTTCCGCCCACAGTCAACATCACAAGTCCAACGACGGGTCAGAGTTTTGCCGCTGGAGCGGGAGGGTACGCGACCGTACAGTTCAAGTGGACAGCGTCGGACGATCACGATGTGATTGGATTTTCCAACCTGACGTGGACGACCCGCGTAAACGGTGGCGCAGAAGAACCCCTGACAGTCTATCGCCTTGTGACGCCAGGACCGGGTGGTACCTCAATCGTTATTTATTATGCTGATCTGCGGGCTGAACCGGGCGTTGGTACAACGACGCACCAGATCTTTCTCCGCGCAAAAGACAGTGAAGGAGCCGAGAGTAATCCATCGCGTGTAACAGTAACGGTAACGCAACTTATCTAAATCGAGTGATTTAAGTTCACGCACGCAAAATTTCCCCACAGGTTGGTATCAACCTGTGGGGAGATCTTTCGCAATGCATGTGCAGACACACATCGTTTCTCTCTTCTTTACGCTTCACGTTGGAGCGCCAGCCTTTCTCCATCGCCGTGTAGAAAGCCAGAACGCGAGTTCATGAAAAAGCGATCCTGTTCTTGAGCTCGCCATGCGTCGGTAACGTCCTTGCCTCGGACCAAACTGCACTTGGTGCCTGCGGTAAACGCAAAAGCAGATCGATCGAGGCCTGTTACGTTGGCGCCCTGAGTTCGGGCGATCTCTGGAACGGGGCATCGGCGGCGACCTGATTCCAGCGTTTTCCGTCTTTTATATGCCGGAAGCAAAGAAATCGGAAAAACGTCGTCTTTCCGCCATAACTTTAAAGATCCGGATGGCTAGGGTTGAGCACGTAGGGTCGGCGCCCACGAGATACCGGGCGGCGGTCTCGAAATACAACTTAACTCAAAGCTAGACGGAGGAATTAATGGAGAACGACTACCAAATCCAGACCAACCCAACCGAATTGCGCGCACTGCGGGACGCAAGACCCAAATCGCAGAATATGCGAAACGCATTGTTGGGCTGCGGTTTTCTGGTTGCCATGATGGGTAGTGCGAGCGCGATGGCGGCCATCGACATGTTTCTTAAGGTGGGCGACATCCGGGGAGAATCGACGGATGCTCGGCACAAGGATGAAATCGACGTACTGTCGTGGTCTTGGGGCGAGTCCAACGGCACGGTGCGAATCGGCCCCGTTGCCTTGCCGAAGACCTGCATTCAGGACATGCAAGTTACCAAGGTCGTTGATCGAGCCACGCCAGAACTGATTACAAAAGTCATTACCGGAGCTCATATGCAGGATGCAGTGCTGAGTATGGTCAGAGCGGATGATCAAAAAGCCTCTGGTTTCTTAGTGATCACCATGCAGGACGTCACAGTCACTTCCTATTCCACGGGCGGCACCAGCGGACAGGATAATTTGACTGAAAAGTTCACCCTGCATTTTGCCTCGATGGAAGGCCGTTACTATCCCCAGAACCAAGATGGAAGTTATGGCACACCGGTAAGCTGGGATATCAACGGCGGCCTTTGCCGTTGATCGAATTTCCCTCGCGTCGCAAGTCGGCGCGAGGGACATTGACGGCCGGTTCGACTCACCGGGAGATACCTCCTTGACCACGTGTTGATTAGTTGCAAAGGAAATCTTCCAAGGCGGAGAGGGAAACGTCGAAGCGTCTACCTTTCTTGTCCCATCTTCGTTTCCAATCCAAATACTTTTCGAGCGTGCGGCACTCACTGGTTTGTCATTTCTGATGGCCGTCGCTGCGCGTTACTGCCCAGTACTCCATAGCTGGCCGGGATATCCGGTGGCGTTCGCTCGCTTTACGCATCGCGAAACTCAGCGCTAGCTCGAACCAACGCTTGCGCGCCGTTTTGTGCGGCGACTTTTTCCAAGTCGTTGTCCGCCAGAAAGAAATCGGAAAAACGTCGTCTTTCCGCCATAACTTTGCGGGGCTGAATCGCTAGGGTTGGGCACGTAGGGTCGGCGCTCGCGACAAACCGGGCGGCGGCTTCGAAATACAACTCAATGCACGACGGAGGACACAATGAAGAACGGCTACCAAATCCACACTGACCAAACCGCCCCGGCCGAATCGCGCGCTCTGCTTGAGGCCGCCAAAGTCCACTACGGATTCGTCCCCAACGCCATTGGCGCGATGGCCGAGTCCCCGGCGGTGCTGGAGGCGTACCTTGCCCTGGACACCTTGCTCGGCAAGACCGATTTCACCGACGCGGAGCGCCATGTGCTCCTGCTCGCCATCACCCGCGAGTACGATTGCAGCTACTGTGTGGCCGCGCACTCGGCATTCGCAAAAATGGCCGGGTTACCGCCGGACCAGGTCGAGCAGTTACGCCAAGGCCAGTCGCTGCGCGACCCACGTCTTGAACAGTTGCGCCGTTTTGCAACCAAGGCGGTTGAATACAACGGTGCAGTCACAGATTTTGACGTGACACGTCTTTTAGCAGCGGGTTATAGCCGACGCCAGGCGTTGGAGGTGTTGCTGCTCATTGCCAACAAGCTGATTGCGGTGTATGCCAATCGCATCATGGGCACCGATCTGGACAAGGCGCTGCAGGGAGAGACCTGGACGCGGGTTGCGTGAAATCGCGCGAACAACGATTAGCTTCAATTTTGGAGGCAACTATGAATTGGTCATTCATCGGAAACGGCGTGGCACTGCTTATGTTGCTCTTCGCTGTGGCGGCACAAGCGGCCGGGCCTGACCCGGCGCGTGCCATTACGAAAGACTATCCACTCGAACGGCTGACGCCAAATGTTTACATCATTCGCGGACCGACCCAGGATCCCATGCCGGAGACGCAGGCGTTCCGTAACAATCCGGGGATTGTGCTCACCAAAGAAGGGGCCGTGGTGATTGATCCGGGGAGTACGGTCTACGTCGGCGAGATGGTTGTGCGCCGCGTGAAGTCGCTCACCAAAAAGCCAATCGTCGCGGTTTTCGACACTCATAGCCACGGCGATCATTGGCTTGGCAACGAGGGTATCAAGCTCGCCTTTCCTCGCGCAGTGATCTACGGTCATCCGAAGATGAAGGAAATGGCCGTCCAAACTCAAGGCCAGCAGTGGATCAAAGCATTTAACAATCTCAGCAATGGCGCGGCCGAAGGAACCACCCCCGTGGGTGTCGACAAAGCCGTGCATGATGATGAAATTGTCGTGATCGGTGGTACCCGATTCCATATCTTGTTTCCCGGTCCCGCGCACTCCGAAGACGACATCATGATCGAGCTGCCGGACGAAAAAGTGCTGTTTTTCGGCGACATCGTGCGCGACGATTTGGCCGGACCGTTCACGGCTAGTTATAAGGGAAATATCGAAGCGATCGATCGCGGGTTGAAAACCGACGCAACGGTGTTCGTCCCTGGTCACGGCCACAGCGGCGACCGATCAGTTGCTATGAAGTACCGAACGTTTCTGGAAACAATGCGCGAACAAGTGCGCGCAAACTACAAGTTGGGACTGACGGACTTCGAGATGAAATCGAAAATAGCGGAGGCTCTAAAGGATTATCGCGATTGGGGAAACATGACGGAGAGCCTAGGCCCCTTGATCAGCACGGCGTATTCGGAAATTGAGAAGGAAGAATTTTAGACATCAAGGAACCTTGAGCGTGGCGCCGGCGCTTGTCAGGTTTGCGAGTCGCGACCGTCTTGCCACCGGAAATGCGCGTGCGATGCCGAATGATGGGTGCCCGAGAGTGAAATTCTCGGGCGCCTGAATCTGCGGCAGGAAGAGCAGCTGAATGCCGATTCCGAGGAAGAGGACGAAGACAAAACGGGTGGTTCCCTGTTATTCGCGGAGTTGCTGCTTGCGCCAATCTGCGGGTGCAGAGCCGAAGTGCTTTTTGAAGGCTCGGCTGAATGCGGCTTCGGACTCATAGCCGGATTCCAGCGCAACGGCCTTGATGGGCGCCGTCGATGTTTTAAGCGCCTGTGCGGATAGTCGCAGTCGCCAACCGGTGAGATATTGCATTGGCGGCTGAGAAAGATAATTTTTGAATCGATCCGACAAGACCGTACGTGAAGCACCGACCGCCGTCGCCAGGCGATTGACGTCCCAGTTATCCATCGGTTTGGTATGAAGCAAGCGAAGCGCCGCACCCACAACGGGATCTTTTAGCGCGGCAAACCAACCGATCTTGTTCGGTGTCAGCGATTGCATGTACTTCCGCAGAACCTCAAGGAACATCAATTCCGTGAGGCGGGACAACATTGAGCGCGTACCCGGCAGAGATAACGACGCTTCGTTTGCGGCATGCCGAATGGTTGCGACCAGCCAGTTGTTTTCCGGATCCGAGCCGGGCGTCACCTGAAGCAGCGGCGGCAAGTTGCGCAGGAGCGGATGGAACAACATTTCATCGCACTGCAGAAATCCGCAGATGATTCTCGTCACGGCGCCTTTTCCGCCGTGTCTTACCGTTTGAATGCCGTGCCAGGGTGGCGGCGGAAGCAGGGAACCCACTGAGACCGGGTCTGCAGGTTGTTCACCTCTTAAGATGTGGGTGTCGCCATAGGGCAACAACACGGCGCTCCCTTCCGATAGAAATTCGCGTTGACCATTGGGTAGCTCCAACCAGAAGCCGCCAGACGCGATGACGTGAAACGGAATCATGTGTTCCGTTCGAATCGGCAGTACCCGCGCTAGACCGCAGGAATCTGGCGTAATCACCGCCCAAGGTTCGAAGAAATCTGCGTGGAACAGAACAACATCGGTTAAACGCAAACTGCCGAGTAAGTCGGAAAGAAAATCAATGTTGGGTGTCGCTTTCGCTTCCGGCGTTTTAGTCATGAGTTGCGACGTTTTGGTCATGGAACTTTCCGTAGTCCGGTCCGCAGAATAGCGCGTCGCGTCAATCACAACAACACTGTTGGCGAAATCCGTTGTGATGAATGCATAGATTCATTTCCTTGCTTAAGAAACAGTCTCCGCAAATTGCGGTTGCAGTTCTTGTATTGAGTTTTTGGGGAGTTCGACGCCTATCGGTGTCAGTACAAATGTAATGAAGGCGTTTCAAAACGGCGGGTAACCGAAAACGTGAATCAAAAATATGAACTAGGGGTGAGCCATGGCAATGCACAATATTTGTCAGAACAAGGCGGTCTCGCTTAGTCTTTGGAAAACGTCGATTGAAAGAGTCCGTCTTCTTTCAGTTGCCACTCTCTGCATGTTCGCACCGTTGTTGTATGCCGCGACGTCGACAATAGGTGTAACGCCTGGAAGCTATGCAGTATCGGCGTCGGGCGCCGCAACTTACAACATTCCTATCGAGATTCCACCGGGTGTCGGCGGGGTGCAACCGTCGATATCGCTGTCGTACAGCAGCCAGCGCGGTAACGGCGTTGTCGGTGTCGGTTGGTCCATCAGCGGCCTGTCCGCGATCACGCGTTGTGCGGCCGCACCCGACCGCGCTGGTTCCAATGGGGGGTTCTGCCTGGATGGCCAACGCCTCGTTCTTATTTCAGCAGGCACCGCTTACGGCTCCAATGGAACAGAGTATCGAACTGAAATTGAGTCGTTCAGCAAAATTACGGCGATTGGAACAACAGGGTCGGGACCGACCAACTTCACTGTAAAAACGAAGACCGGGCAGTTGATGGAGTATGGCAATGGCAATGGGTCGCAGCAGTACGCGATCGGAAACAGCACGATTGTCGCGTGGCACATCAACAAGATGCAGGACTCGCTGGGAAACTACATCGAGTTTGTCTACAACACCGACAGCGCAACGACCGGCGAACACCGCATCGATCATATCAACTACACGATGAAGAGCGGTGCAGCTGTCGGAGGTGTTACCCGAAAACTGCAATTCAATTACGAGAACCGCAGCGATATTGAGTCGCGATCTTCCTACGGCGCCACGTTAAAGACGACGAAGCGACTCCTGAACATCCAAACGTGGCTCGGTGCATCGCTGGTTCGCACCTACAACGTTACGTACGATTCAAGCGGAACCACCAGTCGCTCGCGCCTGATCCGGGTGCAACCTTGCGGAGCAGATGGTGTTTGCCTGAGTGGCCTGTGGTTCAACTGGAATCCGACCACGGCCAGTACCTACGCAGTTGGGTCATATGCTTCGACAGCCGACACGTGTTTGACCTGCGGCTCCTGGCAAACGGGCGATGTGAATGGCGATGGCAAGACTGATCTGATTCATATCACCACCACAAACGGGCTCGTTTACACGTGGCTGGCGAACGGCAACAACACGTACACGGTGACGTCGATGACATCCACTGTAGACACTTGCCTGCAAACCTGCGGGTCGTGGAAAAGCGGCGACGTGAACGGTGACGGGAAGGCAGATCTGATTCACATCACGAGTACTAACGGCCTGGTTTACACATGGTTATCCAAANNCAATGACGTCGACCGCCGATCCGTGTGTGCAAAAATGCGGCAGTTGGGAAGCGGGCGATGTCAACGGCGACGGTCGAACCGATCTTCTGCACATTGGAGCGCAGACCAATCTCATTACGACGTGGGTGTCCAACGGCAATGGTACCTATACCGTTGTCCCCACCTTGGTCTCGACCGATACATGTCTTTCCTGCGGGACGTGGAAAAGCGGCGACCTCAACGGCGATGGTCGCACCGACCTCATTCACCTCACGTCGACATCTGGTTTGATCTACTCGTGGTTCTCCAGCGGATCAGGATCGTTTTTCATCGTTCCGATGACGTCGAGCGCTGACTCATGCATCCAGGGCTGTGGAACGTGGGAAATCGGTGACATCAACGGCGACGGCAAGTCCGATCTGCTTCACTTCACGAACACGGCCGGGTTGCTGCGCACCTGGAGTTCACGGGGCAACGGTGTGTTCGACGTTGTGTCGTACACGTCGTCCACGGATACCTGCCTGCCGTCGAGTCCGACTTGCGGTATTTGGAAAGTCGCCGACAGTAACGGGGACGGCAAAGATGATCTGGTGCACATAACCAATACCGCGGGAGTCGTCCGAACCTGGATTTCCAATGGTAGCGGCGCCTACAACGTGATATCGCAAACCACCAGCGACACGTGCATGCAAACTTGCGGGTCCTGGCAAGTGGGTGACGTCACCGGCGACGGAACGATCGATCTGATCCATGTCACGAACACGTCAGGAACGGCGAAGACGTGGCAGTTGAAGTACAGCCTTGACTTGCTGCAGACCGTCACTAACGCGTTGGGCGCGCAAACGGTGTTCGGGTATCTTCCGCTGACGACGGGTTCGACGTTTTATTCCAAGGACACCGACGCGGTTTATCCGGTTCAGGATGTTCAGTCTGCGGACTACTTCGTCAACAGTGTTTCGGTCAGCGACGGTATGCATGCGGGGGTATCGTACTCGTCGCATCACTCTTATGCCGGCCTGAAACGGGATCTTGGTGGTCGCGGCGAACTTGGTTTTAGATCGGTTACCACGTACATCGCCGGCGGAAGACAGAACACGACAGTCTATTCACAGACGTGGCCGTTTATCGGCATGCCCGTGCAGGTCAATGAGCAGGCGTGGAGTAGCACAAAGTATCGCTATGTAACCGTCATGTTAAAACAGAACTACCTCGCGTCTGCGGAATGGAACGCGGGGATCTGGGCATCCACATCGAGCACGCCGTCAATCGTCTCCAGTCCAACGACCATTCCCGCGTCGGTCGCGCTGACACCACCAGGGACGAACTACTTCAGCAAGTCCGCCTGCAGCCTCGCCGATGGGACGCGCACTTGTCTGCCATTCGTGGACTGGAGCTACACCGTCAACTACGACGTGAATTCCACGGCGGCGTACATGGCAGGGTTGTCCGATTCCGGCAATCCGGATCGTTATGGCAACGTCGCGACGACGAGCGATACAACGTACGACGGTTACAAGAGTACGACCACGCGCTACTTCAGCAATGACACCACGAACTGGCGTCTGGGTTTGATGGTTGCCAAACAGGAAGCTAGCACAGTTCCCGCGGCCTACAGCAACACAGGTACTGCACAAACTCAAACGCGCACCGAACTGAGAAACTATGACAGTTACGGGCGCCTAGTGCGTGCCGTGATCGAACCGGAATCGGGCTCTTACACCCTATCCACGGGTACCTACAATGAACCCGCAACCGCACCAACGCCGTACCTGACGTTGATCACGGAGTACGCGTTCGACGCAACCTATGGATTCGTCAATACCGAAACGGTGCGGGGCAAAGACATCGCCACTCGAAAAACGACAACGGCGTATGTGAACGGCACCAATCCCGGATCGGCGAATCCGCAGGTGCAAATAGCCAACGCGATGAATCACACGCAAGTGACCACGTTCGATGCCCGATTCGGTGTGGCCACCAGCACGCGTGGCCCCAACAACCTCCCGACTTCCTGGTCGTATGACGGCTTTGGTCGGAAGGTCGGCGAGTCGCGCGCGGATGGAACGTCGACGTCGATTACAACGACGTCGTGCACCGGCGTTTGCTACATCAATTCAACGGTGAAGTACGCTGCATACAAATCGGTGACCAATGTGAAGAATTCCAGCGGGGTCGACATTGCTCCTCCGGTCACGGTGTACTTCGACTTGCTCGGTCGGGAAGTGCGAACCGAGACGGCTGGTTTCAGCGGTGCGGCGATTTACCAGGACACAATCTACGACGCGAGCTTTCGTGTGGCGACCGTTTCGCGTCCCTACTTTGCATCCGGTTCGTCGTATGTCGTTGTCTACGCGTATGACGGTCTTGATCGTCTGATCAGTGTTACCGAGCCGGACGGCGCGGCTACAACGACCACATACAACGGCCTATCGACGACCGTGACGGCGCCGTCCAGCAGCGACGGGAAGATTCGCAAGCGTACGGAGACCAAGAACTCTGCCGGCCAGTTGGTGAGTGTCACCGAGCGCGGCAACGGAGTCGACAGTTACAACACGATCACGTACAGGTACGACGCCCTTGGACTCCCAGCGAAAGTGACGACGACCGGCAGCGACGGCAAGACAACAACCGTTACAAGTACGTTCGATCTGCGCGGGCGCAAGACGGCGACGAACGACCCCGACATGGGAAATTGGACTTACGGGTACAACGTTCTGGGCGAACTCACGTCGCAGACGGACGCCAAGAATCAAACCGCCACGCTGAAGTACGATCTGTTGGGTCGCATGACCGACCGAATCGAGTCCGAAGGTACCAGCACCTGGACCTATGACACCTCGGCGAACGGCAAGGGCAAGCTCGCCAAGGTCACTGGCCCGACCAACGGCTACACCCGAACGTACATCTACGACACACTGAGCCGGCCATCGATTGTCGGAACCACGATCAACAGCGTCACGTACAACATGAGTGTCGGATACGACGCTGCAAACGGTCGCGTGACGAATGTGCAGTTTCCCTCCACTGTAGCCGGAGTAAACGCGTTCGCGTTTTTCAACAACTACACGCCAACGGGATTTTTGTCTTCAGTCTCAAGCCTCGCCAATAACGGCGGAACCGTGTACTGGAAAGTCGATGCCAATGGGATTGACGCGGAAGGTCGTGTCATCAGTCAGACCCTGGGTAACGGGACAAACACGAAACACACCTACGATCCGATCACCGAGTTGTTGTCGGATATCGATACGACCGGACCGAAGGGCATTGTTCAAGACAGCCACTACACCTATTACACCGGTGTTTACAACCTGAACACGCGCAGCAGCGCGGTGGCCGGTGCCGCGTACTCCGAAACATTCACCTACGACGAACTCAACCGCGTGCTCACCGCCAACGTGAGCGGCAGCGCGGGCAAATCATTTGTCTACGACAGCCTCGGCAACATCACCAGCAAGACCGGCGTCGGAACGTATGCCTACGGCAGTGCAACCGTGCGCCCGCATGCAGTGTCCGGGGTCACCGGAACCGTCAATGGTGTCGTGAATCCCACCTACGGTTACGACAACAACGGCAATCTCACGACCGGCGCGGGCCGCACCATGGGCTACACCAGCTTTAACTTGCCGAAGTCCGTCACGACGGCGACCGTGTCACAAAGCTACGCCTACGACGCCGAACACCAGCGCATCGTGATGACGGAAGGCGCCTCGAACACAACGATCTACATCAATCCGCGCTGGGATGCGGGGGTTCACTTCGAAAAAGAAACCAAGGGGAAAGTCGACGAATATAAACACTACATCTATGCGGGCGGCAGCCCAGTGGCGATGTATGTGGTTAAACGTGACAACGGGGCCAATACTACGACCAACTACACACGCTACTTCCACACCGATCATTTGGGATCCATGGATGTGATCACCAAGGAAGACGGCAGTGTTGTGGAACGCCTGGGCTACGACGCGTGGGGCAAGCGCCGCAACGCGAACGGCACCGACGCCACGACGCAATTGACCTCGACCGTGACGCATCACGGCTACACCGGCCACGAAATGATCGACTCCATCGGATTGATCAACATGAACGGCCGATGGTATGACCCAACGCTCGGACGATTCATGCAAGCCGATCCGACCATCGACGGCGCTACGACGATGCAGGGCTACAACCGCTACAGCTACGTCTCGAATAACCCGCTGTCGATGACCGATCCGAGCGGCTACAAGAAGTTCTGGAAGAAAAAGTCGTGGA
>DKAR01000111.1 GCA_002450895.1 Proteobacteria bacterium UBA6921 | reverse complement strand
ACTCGAGGGTGGATCCAGCGTCTCGAAGCCGTTTCAGAGCTTCCTCCCCAGGGTCTGCTGCTTGCGGTCCAGGCTGAGCGGCGTTTGGGTGATTTGCAGCGCGCCAATACCTACGCGTCGCTGCTGAACGGAAAGTTCCCGGATTCCGAAGAAGCCCAACAACTCAGACAATTGGACGCGGGGCTGAAATGAACCCAGGCGAATCACCAACAGGATCGCAATCAAATCCACTCGTAAATGGATCGGGTGAAAGATTGCGGCTGACGCGCGAAGCGCAACAGATGGATGCAGTGCAGGTGGCGAACGAATTGCGTCTGTCCGTTCGCAACATTGAAGCGATCGAAGCTGAAGACCTGACGCAATTGCCTGGCCCTTCCTATATCTGCGGTTATCTGCGCAGTTATGCAAAGCTGATGGGCCTGCCTCCGGATGAGATCCTGAACAACTTTCCCGGCGTTCCTGAATACCTCGCAAGCGTAAAATCAACGGTCATGCCAACGCAAATGGTGGTTCCGACTGAAGACGCGACTCGCCAGGCGCCAATTCCGGGGTTTACGCCCGCTAATGTCGGGATGGTGCTTGCGGCCGGGGCGCTCGCTGTTTTTTTGATCATGCAGCTGTCGGGAAAGCGGGAGGAAGCGCAACAAGTTCCGACACCGCAATCGAGTACTCCGACGGCGGTGCAGCAGCAGCCGCAGCCATCGCTCCCCCAGGCATCGCCTGAAGCGCCAACGACAGTTGCCGAGTCGAGCCCGACGCAACCCTTGGAAAGCAACACAGTAACTGCAGGGCAAGCGCCCGCCGAGCCGGTGGTATCGCCGCCGCAAAAACCTGCTGCCGTCGTTACGGAAGCGGAGACCTCAGCATCCGCGAATCCTCCGGCCGAAGGCGCGTCTGCCAACACAAGCTCAGGTTCTTCACGGCTGGAGCTTCAATTTCGCNNTTTCGCGGCGAGTCGTGGGTTGAGGTTACCGACGCGGCGAATAAGCGGCTTGCATATGAACTTGTTCCTGCCGGTGAAACTCGCGAGCTTTCCGGTGTAGCACCGTTTCAGGTGACGCTGGGCGCCGGTTCAGAAGTCGACATCCGGCTCAATGACGCGATGTTTGATATGCGGCGCTACGCGCGGGCGAAAATGGTCAATCTGAAAATTGGAAAGTCCGAAGACAATCAGCCACAGGCTTCATCGAACTAGTTATGCAATACGTGCACAAAATCAACCGGCGCAAATCGCGCCAAATCATGGTGGGCAATGTACCGGTCGGCGGCGATGCGCCGGTTTCCGTGCAGAGCATGACCAATACGGAAACCACCGACGTAGTCGCGACCGTAGGTCAGATTCGGCGAATTCAGCAGGCTGGTGCAGATATGGTTCGCGTCTCGGTGCCGTCGATGGAGGCCGCCGAGGCATTTGGTCAGATTCGATCGCAGGTGGACATACCGCTGATCAGCGATATCCATTTCGATTACAAGATCGCCTTGCGTGTACTCGAGCTGGGTGTTGACTGCTTGCGCATCAATCCTGGAAACATTGGCCGTGAAGACCGGGTGCGCGCCGTGGTCGAAGCGGCACGAGATCGAAATGTTCCGATTCGTATCGGCGTCAATGCAGGGTCCTTGGAAAAGGAGCTGCAAAAAAAGTACGGCGAACCCACGCCGGCGGCGCTTGTAGAGTCGGCGCTTCGCCACGTGGAAATCCTGACAAAGCTCAATTTTTTGAATTTTAAGGTCAGCCTCAAAGCCTCTGACGTGTTTATGGCGGTGGCGGCATATCGGGAGATCGCTGGCCAAATCGACAACCCGCTGCATCTTGGCATTACAGAAGCGGGTGCATTTCGATCCGGCGCCGTGAAGTCGGCGATCGGATTGGGCATGCTTCTGGCCGACGGTATCGGCGACACCATACGGGTTTCGCTGGCGGCGGATCCGGTGGAAGAAGTGAAAGTCGGATTTGATATTCTCAAGAGCCTTCATATTCGCAGCAAGGGCATCAATCTCATCGCGTGCCCGTCGTGTTCCCGGCAGAATTTCGACGTTATCTCGACGGTGAATGCGCTCGAAGCGCGGCTCGAAGACATCACGGATCCGCTTGATGTGGCGGTCATCGGTTGCGTGGTGAATGGGCCGGGAGAAGCGCGCGAAGCGCACATCGGTCTGACTGGCGGCACGCCCAACAATCTGCTTTATGTCGACGGCAAGCCGGATCACAAGGTCGACAATGAGCGGCTGGTCGACGAACTGGAAAAGATGATTCGCGAAAAAATCCGGCTTCGCAAAGAAGCTGGTGTGGATACGTCCCGCATCATTCCCATCAAGCCGGTTGTCAACGAATAATCTTTCGGAAGGAATTCAGGTGTCGCAGCAAATCCAGGCTGTAAGGGGCATGAATGATTTGTTGCCGGAGCAAACAGGGCTCTGGCGGCATGTGGAACGGGTCCTGCGCGCCGTATTCGAAGGTCACGGCTACCGGGAAGTGCGTCTGCCGCTGGTTGAAAAAACCGAATTGTTTCGGCGATCCATCGGCGAGGTTACCGATATCGTTGAAAAAGAAATGTACTCGTTTGAGGACCTCAACAAGGAGAGCCTTTCACTTCGGCCGGAAGGAACGGCCGGATGTGTGCGTGCCGGAATCGAACACGGTTTCCTGCACAATCAAACGCCGCGCCTCTGGTATTTAGGTGCAATGTTTCGTCACGAACGTCCGCAAAAAGGCCGCTATCGGCAGTTTCACCAGGCGGGCGTCGAAACCTATGGAATGACTGGCCCCGATATCGATGCCGAGCTGATTGCAATGTCTGCGGCGTTGTGGCGCTCCCTCGGTGTGACCGGGCTTCAGCTACAAATTAATTCGTTGGGCACCGTAGCGGCACGCCACGCCTACCGGGAAAAGCTGGTTGAGTATTTCAAACAATACGAGACCCAGCTGGATGAGGACAGTCGCCGTAGGCTGCTAACCAACCCGCTGCGAATTCTCGATAGCAAAAACCCGGACTTGAAGTCCCTGATCGAAGGGGCGCCGCGTCTGCTTGAGCATCTGGATGAGGAATCCAGAACTCACTTTGATCGCTTGAAGAATTTATTGGCGGCGTGTGGCGTCGAATTTGTTGTCAATGAGCGCCTGGTGCGCGGTCTGGATTACTACACGAAGACAGTATTCGAGTGGGTTACCGATCAATTAGGTGCCCAAGGGACCGTCTGCGCCGGCGGTCGGTATGATGGCCTGGTGGAACAGCTGGGTGGCAAGGCGACACCCGCGGTGGGATTTGCGCTTGGCATGGAGCGCTTGCTCGCCTTGCTTGAGGTGCAGGGGTCACAATCCCTGGAGGATACGCCGCACGTCTATCTTATTTTGGTGGGCGAGTCCGCCGAACGTGCGGGACTATCCCTGGCCGCGACGCTACGTGGCCAAATTCCCGGCCTGCGCCTGCTAATGAATTGCGGCGGCGGCAGTTTCAAGGCGCAATTCAAGCGTGCAGACAAGAGTGGTGCGGAAATCGCGCTGGTTTTGGGAGATGAGGAGTTGGAGAAAGGGGCGGTCGGTGTAAAATTCCTGCGCGCAGATCGCCCTCAACAGCAGCAGCCCGTTGAGCAGGTGGCTGCGCTGTTACGTGAAGCAGTTTCTAACGGGAGTTAATTGTGGATACCTACAAGACCGAAGAGCAACAGGTTGAAGAACTGAAGCAGTGGTGGGCCAAGAATGGAAAATCCACGATTGCGGCCGGGATTGTTGGCCTGGGAATTATCATGGGCGGGCGAGCCTGGGTCGACTACCGACATACCCAGAGTGAAAACGCTTCCGCGCTGTATCAGGGAATGATCATCGCGCTCGAAGCATCGAAACCGGATTCCGCCCTCGAGCAGGCGTCGCGCCTGCTGGGGCAATACTCCGACACGCCTTACGCCACACTCGCGGCAATGGCCAGCGCCAAGATCAAGGTTGAACAAAACGATTCCGCGGCGGCTCGCGTTCAGCTTCAATGGGTCATTGACCACGGGCAGCCGGAGGAGATGAAGCACGTTGCACGGCTGCGACTGGCGCGGCTTATGTACGATGCCGGTGAGTCCCAGCAGGCACTGGCAACGTTGGGATCCGCGCCGCCGCCCGGTTTTGTAACGAGTTACAAGGAACTTGAAGGCGACATTTATCGCGCCATGAACAAGCTCGACGAGGCGCGGAGTGCGTATCGGGATGCGTTGTTGGGGGCATCAAAGCAGGTATCAGACCGCAGCAGCCTCGAAATGAAGCTTGAAGATGTCGGCGGAGAAATTCCGAAATTGGAAATCGCAAAATGAAAGCCTGGATCGCGCTTGCGGTCGCGTTGATTGCGTTACAGGGATGTGGCGGCAGTGATGTCGTTACAGAAAACATCAACAGCCGCCCGGCGCCGCTTGTTGAATTCGAACCGACCGCAGCGATCAAGCTTGCGTGGAGCGCACAGTTAAATCCCGATACAAAGCGACGGGGGTTTTCGCTTTCACCTGTTGTCTTTGAAGGAAAAGTCATCGCTACGGAAGCGACGGGTCGTGTTTCTGCATACGATGCCGCTAGTGGAAAGCTTCAGTGGGAAAAGCTGCTCGATCAGACGATCTCGGCAGGCGCCGGGGCGGGGCAAGGCCTTGTCGTCGTAGGTCTCGAAAGTGGCGAAATCGTTGCATTGGACGTCGCGAATGGATCCGAAAAATTTCGTGCGCCCTTGTCCAGTGAACTGCTCTCCGCACCCCAAATTTCCGGCGGCAAGATTGTCCTTTGTACCAGCGACGGAAAAGTCAGTGCATTTGATGCCGGCTCTGGTCAGCGAATTTGGAGTGCAGCGAACAATATTCCCGCGTTGACGCTGCGCGGCGCGGGTCGACCCATCATTGTGGGTGAGCGCGTGGTCGTTGGATTCTCCAACGGACATGTAGCCGTGTTCAATGTCTCCAACGGCAAGCGATTGTGGGAAACAACAGTTGCGGTTCCGAAAGGTCGTTCCGAAATTGAGCGCCTGGTTGATATTGACGCGACGCCGCGGGTGTTCGATGGAACGATCTACGCGGCAGGTTACCAGGGGCAGGTGGCGGCACTCGCGCTGGAAACCGGTCAAACGCTTTGGACTCGAGATACATCAACTTACGTTGATATGACGCTTGACGCAGCGCGGGTGTATCTCGCTGCCGCTGACGGACAGATCTGGGCGCTCGATCGAAAGACGGGTGCATCGCTGTGGCGTCAGGAGCAGTTGCGCGGGCGGTTGCTTTCCGCGCCGGTGCTTGTCGGCTCGCTGCTGGCGCTAGGTGATTATCAGGGTTACGTCCACTGGCTGAACGCGAGCGACGGAAAATTTGCAGCGCGGAGCAGCATGCGCGATGCCAATAGTCGCGCGACCGTGTCCGGTTCGGTGTATCTGCCTGAAGACTATCCGACGTTTCCCGACCCGGCGCCGATTCGTGCGACGCCTTGGGGAGATAGCGAACGGGTCTTTGTGCGTGACGAAAACGGAATTCTCGCTGCATTTCAAGCCGGCTCGTAAGTTCTTATATGAAACCCGTCATCGCGATCGTCGGCCGACCGAACGTTGGCAAATCCACTCTGTTTAATTATCTCACCCAGACGCGCGACGCCATTGTAGCGGACCAGCCTGGCATTACGCGTGACCGAAACTACGGAATCGGTCGTGTCGGTGAGCGCCGCTACATCGTTGTGGATACCGGCGGTCTGACCGTTGAAAAAGAACACATTGAGGCACTGACGGCCGATCAGGCACGCGCCGCAATGCAGGAGTCAGACGTCATTGTCTTCGTTGTCGATGCGCGTCAGGGCCTGACGCCCGCAGATCAGAAAATTGCTCTGGAGTTGCGGCCACTCGGCAAACGGGTGTTTGTCGCGGTAAACAAATCCGAGGGACTGAACACCGAGACTACCAGTGCTGAATTTCATGTTTTGGGGCTAGGTAATCCGTGGTCAATCGCGGCGGCGCACGGGCAGGGCGTTCGCCTGATGATGGATGCGATCCTGAGCGATTTCCCGGAAGAAGCTGATGAAAGCGACGACACCAAGGGAATTCGAGTTGCAATAATCGGGCGGCCGAATGTCGGCAAGTCTACACTCGTGAACCGAATGCTGGGTGAGGAGCGCGTCATCGTGTTTGATGCTCCCGGAACGACACGAGACAGTATCTCGATTCCTTTCCGCCGCGATGATCAGGACTATCTGCTCATCGATACGGCAGGCGTTCGGCGTCGGGGGCACGTGACCGAAGCCATTGAAAAATTCAGTGTCATTAAGACGCTGGACGCCATCGAGCGAGCCAACGTGGTTGTTCTGGTTCTGGATGCTCAACAGGAAATCAGCAATCAGGATGCACATCTGCTCGGACATCTACTGAGTTCCGGACGTGCACTCGTCATCGCGGTGAACAAATGGGATGGACTTGCGCCGGACCAGCGCGAACGAATTCGTTCTGAAATCCACCGAAAACTTTCCTTTCTGGATTATGCGCGAACGCATTTTATCTCTGCCCTGCACGGCAGCGGTGTCGGCGATCTTTTTGCATCCATCCAGGAAGGATATCGGTCCGCAACCCGCACGCTTCCAACGCCTAAATTGACGGAAATTCTGGAGCGCGCGCTTCGGGAACACCAACCGCCACTCGTTAAAGGGCGCCGAATCAAACTGCGTTACGCGCATCAGGGTGGAAAAAACCCGCCGCGGATCGTCATTCATGGTAACCAGACGGAATCGGTTCCGGATTCCTACAAGCGATTTCTCGCGGCGCGATTTCGCGACGTGCTGAAAATTCGTGGCACGCCGATTGTCATCGAATTCAAGTCGTCGAAAAATCCGTACGCCAACCGAAAATCTGTACCGCAGCGTCGGCGTTCCTGACACTTTTTATTTTTTCAGGTGTAGCAGACATCTTTCCGTGCTCATTGTCGGTGTCGTTTACACTTTCTGATTTCATTTCAAATACAAATCCCCTCAACGAGACTGTTCGGCTCCGGAGCAGCTGTATTATTATGCGCTTGCGCAGATTGGTCAGTCTCAGGATAGAGACTGGCACTCAAGTTGCCTCAAACCTTGAACTTTTGAAAGCATTGGAACGCTGAGGTTCACGTCAATGATGAAGTTAGCATTCGTCCTGACCGGCGCCGTGGCGGCAGGAATGTTCTTGCCAATTCTCGCGGCACCGATCGACTCTTATGCGGTCAGCTTTCACGAAAACGGTTATCGGAAGATCGAATCCCATGACGGACGATCTGCATCACTCATATTTCACCGCGTCAAGCGTGAATCCGATACTGTCGTCGGGAGTAAGGCGCCAGGCGAGATCGGTGGTAGCCCGAGCTGGTTTTTGGATCCTCACGCTGAAACTGTTTCCGTACGCACTGCCTTTTCAACATCGGGCGGAACTGAACTCGATGTAAGTTGCCCCTATCTTGGCGTGTGCGATAACAATGACTCACGAATGGGGGCACTGTCATTGTCCGGGAGTCAGCACTTGGCAGATACGACAGTCGCATTCGTCGATGGCTATGCCATGACGAATATGAAGGGGAGCGACCCCAGTTCTCCATTCACGGTTAAAGGGGGAAGTCTGGAAGAAGTTTCCATGGGTACGGATTCGCTGGCGCCCTTTATGGAACCGGAGCGGTTGGCGCTTTTCGGTGCTATTTTGATTGGCGTTGCATTTCTGCTCCGCAAGAGAAAGCGGAGCTAGCTCCTCGGTATCCCCCGAAAGACACAGTTAAATCTAAAGGGGCACATTCATTCTGACGGTCGCGCCACCCAGGATGTCGCTTCCGGAATGTACGTCCAGCTGCAGCACGCGGCGGTCGTCATAATTCGGGTCGCTCGCGACTTCAACAGACGCCGCATGATTTGGTCCCGTATCGGCAAGAAGTGTGTCCAGGAATTTCAGCGTCCGTAATTTCGTGACTTTTTGATTTTGTCCTGCGACCCGGATCCGCTGATTCTGTTGAAGCGAATGCGTGACGTGTGAAATAAAAAGCTGGTGCGGAAAAGAGAATGGCTCGGCATACCCCACAACGTCACTTTTTAGTGGCCGATAAACGGTGGGCGCCTGAAGCAGGTAAGCACTGTCTCTGTTTGATTGACACAGCAAAGGCGCAAGTCCGGCCGCACGGATGATTTCGGCCGTTTGCATCGTCAGGATCGATCGAAGGGTAATCCGGGAGTCGGGAATCTGCTGGCCGGGTGCCGCACGGAGCGGCAGACGCGCGAGTTGCCCGTGTTGCATACCTGTGATCTGCGTTGGCCAGTGGGTTTGATTGACACTTCGTGCAACCAGGGCCGCAACGACCCAGGCCGGATTTCCCCAGCTCAAGGAATGTTCCGGGACCGGTGATTCAGCGAAATGAAAACTGCTGCAATTTTCCGTTGTATACGGTTCGCGAAGAGCAAATTGATTAAATCCAAGGCACAGCCACTGTGAACTCGGCTGGGCTCGAAACATATTCCATGCCGATAAAGGTCGCTGCTTCTCATGGCGAGTGGGTGTGTGCAGGATCACATCAAGGGAAGTCGCTGGCCCAAAAAAAGTCTGAGCGGCGGAGGCAATGACGGGAACCTGATACTTCTGAGCGAGTTCGGCGAGATGTTGTAGAAGCGCCACGTCCTCGTCCTCCGGAGTGAAATCAAAATCGACGACCGCCAGGCTCGGCGCTGCGTGCGTTTCAGGAGATGTATTGAGCAGGCGCTCACGAAGTGAATTTATGAGATCGTCACGTTGAGAAATGACGGTATCGATCTGAATCGTACCGCGGATCGTTTGCTCCAAAAGAAACCGGTAGCCACGCCAAGCCGACTCAACTTTGAGAAATACGGGGTGATGTAGCACATCATTGATCTGTGCATCAATAAGGGTCGTGAGCTTTGCGACACTTTCCTTCAGCGCGGATTGACGTGATATATCGTTCACGATCTGGGCAAGCAGATCGTGCTCACTTTCAAAGGCGGGAAAAGCGAAAGGGGTGGTGCGCTCGCGACGGCCTTCCAGATACGAAAGTGAGAGGTGGCGTATGTCGACAGCGGCACGGAGTATTGGCACGTGAGCAACAATTCCAGCTGGAGTCAGGTCACTCAAATCCGCGACGGGAATGCGAATTCTGAGGCGCGAATCGGACGAGGAAAATCTATTGTGGACATCGAAGGTCAGCTCCGTGCTGGACGTTGCAGAATGTCCTGATGGGTCGGGCGCGGATTCGGCATCGTTTGTCAGGGAAGTTGGACGGTTTGGTCCAAAATCGGAAAGCATAAGCATTCGAAACGCAGCGCCCGTTCGCGCCAGCGTGCGAGTTTTTCGATAGTCAGGGGCCAATTCACGTCTGTTTGTTGGCATGAGACCCAGCCTCTGCAACAAGATCCGGGTTTTATATTTTCGGCGAATGCTGCGTGCGCGGAATCGGTAAAAGTACACAGCCCGGAGCAGCAAATCTGTGGAAATCGTGTCCGCGGCGAGCAAGTCCACGGCGCAAGAACAGGATCAATTCGGAATTACACTTATCGCTTTACCGGGGGTGCATTGCGACGCGCATCCTGAATTTCTTTAAGGCGATTTTTCGCTTCGGTGTGATTCGGATTGAGATCCAATACGCGTTTGTAGGCTTGAATGGCGTCCGAAAGATTGACGTCATTCATTTCCAACCCTTTTTCATAATACTGTTCGGCAAGCGAATTGCGGACTGCGATCTCCTCAGGTGTCGGTCGATCGAACGCATCTTTCTGATAGCGTCTGCCTTGCTCAAAGCTTTTTACCGCCTCTTCCAGATCACCGTTGTCCCGCTGGGCGCGAGCCAAACCTTCATACGAACTGGCGATCATTTGTTGCGCTTGCTGATCGCGGGGGTAGGAATTCAGATACTTCTGCATCTCACGAATGGCTTCGATGTAATCGCCCTGACGAAAAAGCATGGTCGCCAGTTCAAAATAAAATCGCTCCTGGTCCATCGAACTTGCCGAAGAGCGATCCGTCGACTGTCGTAGCTTGTCGAGTTTTGCTGACTGGAGTCGCCACATGCGGTCAAAGTCTATTTGTCGCAGTTGCTCCATCGCGTCCGGGTTGGCGGGGTCAATCGCCAATACTGAAAGAAATTTTACGCGCGCCAGGCGTGTATCTCCGTTTGAAAGCGCGCTGTAACCGCTGCGGAGATACTCAGCCGCTTTGGCGCGAATCAAGTCGCGAAGGCGGCGTTCCTGGCGTTCGTAGGCAGGGTTGTCGGGATATATCGTGCGCAGAATTCTTGTCTGAATGCGCGCCTCCGCCAGCCGGCCCTGGCGCGTAAGCGATGCAGCGAGCTGTTCGTGTTTCGCGACAGATATGGATTTGGAAACCGGCCCAGCATCCACAGAATGAGCGCGAGGGAGTTCGGAGTCCTGCGGCGCGTTAGTTGCGCAGCCAAACAACAAAATAAACCCCGTAGTGAATAACCCGCGGATCAGGATTGCCGTTTTCACTGTGCGGGAGTTTCCTCAAAGGTGACCAGGGCCTTGATGAACGCGTCGAGGCCCTGGTCGCCGTACACCATGGTGCGTTGCAGCATGTACGGAAATGAAAATGCAGCGTTCGTCCCGGCCTGAACCGTAACAGCCATCTGGTAGCCTCGCTGCTTGAGACGTTCGATCACGCCTTTGTTGGTGTCGCCAAAAGGGTAGGCAAACGTGTGAATCGGCGAATGCAGGTTCATTGAAATGTCCTTTTGCGGAACGGCAAGCTCGAGCTGGATCCGATCAGAAAAGGCGGAATCACTTTCACTGGGTTGGGGGATCCCCATATTGGAGTGTGTCTGCGAGTGGGGCTGTACGTCCATGAGTCCGGAATCGGCCATTTCCTTCATCTCTTTCCACGTCAAGCCATCGCGTGCGGCAATGAAGTCGGAGTAAACAAAGAGCGTAGCCGGGAAGTGATACTTCTTGAGCAGAGGGAAAGCGTACTGATAGACCGATTTGTATCCGTCATCCATTGTAATGACGACCGATCGACGTGGAAGGGCGCGGCGTCCCTGCAGGAAGTCAGCGAGGTCGCTCATGCGCACGATGCGGTAGCCATGCTCTGAAAGATATTGCAGCTGCTGTGCGAAATCCTCCGGGGCTACGACCATTTTTGATCGGTTGTTTCCAAATTGGTGGTAACAGAGTATGGGTACGGTTTGGTATCCACTGTAGAACACGCCCGTGGGGTTCGCGGGTTTCAACGGGATTACGACTTCCTGACCAGGAGAAAAGGTGAGTGTGTTATTGAAGTCTTCGACGACCCAGAAGTAGCTCTCATCCCCCAGATAGCGCTTGGCAAGGGAGTAGGCTGTGTCGTTTTCTCCTGCAACAACGACCACAAAATCGTCACTTCGAAATTCGGTACGTGGTGGCGGAGGGGCCAGCGAAGCAGGCGCTTCAGGTGGTGCGGGATTAAGTGCGCAGCCGACGAGTTGAAGAAAAACCAGCGCTGCCGCGACTCCGGCCAGGCGACGGAGCAGCTTCTTACGGCTCTTGTCTGTATGCCTGTGGTTCAACACGTTGCAATCTTTGGTTCGGATACGCTACGAATGCCTTCATTCGCTGGTTACGGAGCAAGGGGACAAACTGGTTACATTTGTCGCGATGCCCGCGATTGGCCCAGACATTCCGGGGCGAGGCTTGCGGCAAGTTACAGGAAAACCGGCCTATTATTTCAGAATTAGCGGCCGGACTGAAGGTTAAATCCGCCTGCACTTTTCACGATCCCGGGTGCGCGCATTCAGCTGGTTCCTGGCGGCATGTTTAAGTATGCTGGGCCCGGAAAAATCGTCACGAGGCAAGCATGCAGATTGCGGCGGAAGGCCGAACCGATATCGGAAACGTTCGTAAGAACAATGAAGATGCATACCTCGTTCGCATCGGGCTCCCGCTTTTTGTTGTTGCGGACGGTGTTGGCGGTGCGGCCGCCGGAGAAGTGGCCAGTCAGCTTTTCGTCAGCAGCTGCGAACAGGAATTTGAAGCCGCCGGCGAGAGCCCGAGCGACCTTTCCGCATTGATCGAACGCTGCTTCCAGATCGGGAATCGCAAAATCATTGATCACGCCCGGTCGGCTCCTGAAACGCAGGGGATGGCGTGTACCGCAGAAGTCCTGACGTTCAGCAACAACGAGTACATCATCGGTCATGTGGGTGACAGCCGGACTTACCTGGTTCGGGATGGAATGATCAGCCTCGTTACTAAAGATCACTCGTTCGTTCAGGAGCAATTGGATCGCGGCCTGCTCACGGAAGAAGAGGCCGAGAATCATCGACTCCGCAATGCCATACATCGCGCGGTGGGCTTCGAGGAACAAATTCAGGTCGACATTATCCGCGGGCGGGTCAAGGATGGAGATATCTTTCTGATGTGTTCCGATGGTCTATCCGACATGGTGTCGGACGAAGATTTACTCGCTCTCGCGTCAGCAAAGGGAGATGTGGGCCGGCGCGCCGACGCGCTGGTGACCGCGGCGAAAATGGGTGGGGGAAGGGACAATATTACAGTGGTGCTCTGCCAGGTCGTCGTCCAGCCCAGCCTGGCGCAAAAACTGTCTCAGTTTCTGGGTCTTGAACGAGTTCCCTGATCGACCGCGCGCGACGTATCTACCTTTGCAGCTTCGAATTGAATTGTGTCACTGACGCCCGGTTTGTCGCACCTGAAGTGGTGGTGTGCCTTGAATCGCCGGAATATCGCGAACAGGGCCATCATGATCATCATCGGCACCGATGGATCGACGAAGCCGTTTGCTGTTACAACAGTTGGAACAAAACCGCCGCCGCCTTTTGATTTCTTCGTTGATGTCGCCGGTGCTGAATTATCCGTGGAGCCCGAAGAATTCGTCGATGGGATGGCAATTCCGACCGGTCCCCGGTAGGTATCCGGCGTCAAATCCGAATCCAGCGTGTCATTATCGTTGACGACAAATGTAATTGTCCGTGTTGTGAAGTCGATTGATGCGTTCGAGAGGGTTTGCCACTGGCCGTTGCGATCCAGTTTGCGCAGCACAGCGTCCGGCGGTATCGATGGTGCGCTGATGTGCAAGGTCAGCACAGCCTGTCCGACACCCGTAACGACGTCAAAATCATAAATGCCGAACGGATAGTCGTAGGCGCTATCGGCTGTGAAATCGGATTCCGAAAATACCGGCAGCGTGGATGCGGGCCGCAAGCGTGCTGACATCGAAATTGTATTTGTTGAAAGCGACACAGACAGTCCACTCGCTTGGCTCAAGTTCAACTGGCTCGCTTGCGATGAGGAAATAGAAAAACTGAGTGTCGCAGCCGACGTCGCCAGGTTTCCGACTTCAAGCGCATCAATGACTCCATCGCCGTCGCTATCGGTTGGGGAGGAGGGATTGCCGAGCTCCAACGCATCGGGGATTCCGTCGGCATCGGTATCGCCATTTATCGCTGCGGGATCCAATCCCAGCGCAACTGCCACATCGTCGGATATTCCGTCGCCGTTCGAATCGCTGGACGACGCGGCATAAATCCATATCGGCAAACTGATCTGGTCTGTCTTGTTGCCCGAGTCAGTGACGGTGATGGTGATGGAATCGTTGCCGGGCGCCACCGCCGTGACCGTCAGAACATTATCCGCCCAGGACAACTTTGCCTCAGTCGAAAGCGAAGTTCCCGTCGATGCGAAGACTGCCGCATACGTATGTGGATCCGGAGTGTCGGTTTCCGTCACATTGAAATCCACCATGACAGAATTACCCTGCGACAGGATGATCCCATTGACACCCCCGGCATCCAGGACCGGTGCGACGCTATCGACCGTTGTGACGCTGAAGACATCGCTTAACCCACCGATTGTTACGGTGGCATTGACCGTTGTCGCGAAGCTATCGGAGGAAACAATGCGCACCATCACGAAGTCGCCGTTCTGGATCATGCCAACGTCTGTGGTGTAGGCGCCGCCATTGACGGAGTAACTTCCGCTTCCGGCGATCCAGATCGCGGTATCGGCGTTGATGCCACTGATTGTCACTGCAGTGGAAGTGACGAGCGTACTTCGCGCAATGTTGTTTTGATCGACGAATGCAAAGGCATCCGGCGTCGTGTCATCCTGGGTGCGCACGTCGAAATTGTCGCTGATGCCTCCGATGGTCAGCGTAATGCTCACGCTCGTTGAGTAGCTGGATGAGGTTGTCGTTCTCACCGTCACAGAGTCGCCGTTGCTGACGGATCCGCTGCTGCCTGTATAGGGGGCGCCATTAATTGAGTAAGTGCCGCCGGCAATTGAAATAGCGGTCGGAGCGTTGATACCGGAAACTGTAATTGCGTTGGACGTCACCTGCGCATTCAAGGCGGCATTGTTCTGATCGGTAAAGGCGAATGAATCCGGCACCACATCGTCGAGGGTCGTTACGCTGAAAGTATCGCTGACGCCGCCGATGGTGAGCGTTGCGTTGACCGAAGTGGAATAACTGGCGGAGGATGTCACGCGCACCGCCACCGTATCGCCGTTGCTTACCGATCCAGAAGCGCTCGTGTACGCGCCGCCATTGACGGAATAGGTGCCGCCGGTGACGGAAATCGACGTGGCTGCGGAGATTCCGGATACCGAGATCGTGTTCGAAGTTACTACCGATGAAAGGGACGCTCCAGAGCTGTCCGTTAACAGAAATGCATCGGGTGTAATGTCATCGAGCGTCGTGACGCTGAAGGTGTCACTGACGCCGCCAATGGTCACCGTGGCATTGATGGTGGTGGAGTTGCTCGCCGAGGCCGTGATGCGCGCCGTTACCGTGTCTCCATTGGCGACGCTACCGGCACTCGAAGTATAAGGTCCGCCGTTGATTGCGTAGGTGCCGCCGGAGATGGATATGGCGGTCGCACCGGTAAGTCCAGTTACGTTGATTGCGTTTGAGGTGACTTGCTGATTCAAGGCAACGCCCGTCTGATCTGTAAAGGAGAAGGCGTCGGGAACCAAATCGTCCATCGTTGTGACGGAGAAGGTATCGCTGATGCTTCCGATCACGAGTGTGGCGTTGACAGTTGTCGAATAACTGGAGGATGCCGCGACACGGACTGTGACGGAATTGCCGCTCGATATCGTTCCGGAACTCGCGGTGTACGTGCCTCCATTGATGGCGTAGGTTCCCCCCGCAATTGAAATAGGAGTAGCAGCCGTAATCCCGGTTACCGAAATTGAGTTCGACGTAACAACGGCAGAGGGCGACGCGCCGGTTTGATCAGAGAAACTGAACGCGTCGGGAGTGGTATCGTCGAGCGTTGTGACGTTGAACGTCTTCGCGACGCCTCCGATGGTCAATGTCGCCGAGACCGTGGTGGAGTAGCTGCCCGATGCTGTGAGCTGTAGCGTGACAGAGTCTCCATTGTTGACCGTGCCGTCGCTGGAAACATATCCACCGCTGTTGACCGAATATGATCCACCCGTAATCGAGATGCTCGTCGGCCCGGTGATGTCAGAGACGGTAATTGAGTTTGATGTTGCAACGCTGTTCAACGCGACGCCGGTCTGGTCAGTAAATGAAAATGGATCCGGGACGGTATCCGCCAGGGTTGTGACAGTGAACGTGTCGCTGACTCCGCCAATGGTCAGGATTGAGTCTACCGCGGTCGAGTAACCTCCCGACGAAGTCACGCGAACGACGACGGTGTCGCCGTTGTTGATTGAACCGGAACCTCCTGTGTAGCTGCCACTGTTCACGGAATACGTTCCGCCCGTAATGGAAATTGGCGTTGGACCGGTGATTCCAGAAACGACGATTGGATTCGATGTGACGTCGGCGTTGCGCGCGGCATTGGTTTGGTCGGTAAATGCGAAGGCATCCGGGGTGGTGTCGTCGAGCGTCTTCACAGTGAATGTATCGCTCACTCCGCCGATCGTCAGCGTCGTATTGACGCTGGTGGAATAGCTGCCCGACGATGTGACTTTCACGGCGACGGTGTCGCCGGGCGCTACGGTGCCGGCGCCTGAAGTGAAACTGCCGCTATTGATCGCGTAGGTTCCGCCCACGATAGAAATACTCGCGGCGGCCGTAGTTCCGGTTACGGTGATGGAGTTTGATGTGATCGGCGTTGCAAGCGCCACACCGGTTTGGTCGGTCAATGTAAACGCGTCCGGTGTGGTGTCATCGAGTGTTGTTACGGTGAATGTATCGCTGACACCGCCGATACTGAGCACTGCATTGACGGCCGTGGAAGACGTCCCAGAAGAGGTCACCTTCACCGTAACGGAGTCACCATTGTTTAGAGTACCTGTCGAACTGGTGAATGAGTCGCTATTGACGGAATAGCTCCCGCCGGTAATTGAAATCGGCGCGGGACCGGTAATTCCACTCACCACAATGGCATTGGATGTGATCGCGGTGGACAAAGCGACACCGTTTTGATCCGTGAAGGAGAATGCGTCGGGTGTGGTGTCATCCACTGTCGTCGCGCTAAACGTATCGGAGACACCGCCAATCGTCAGGACCGCGTCAACGGTTGTGGAGTAGTTTGCTGAGGATGTCACGCGTACCGTAACGGTGTTTCCATTAGCTACCGTTCCTGCCGAACTGGTATACGCGCCCCCGTTAATTGAATAGGTTCCACCGCTGATCAAAATCGACGTTGATGTGGTGATTGCTGACACGGAAATGGCGCCTGAAGTTACTGTGGAATTCAGCGCGACTCCGGTCTGGTCGGTGAACGAGAAAGCGTCCGGCGTGGTGTTGTGCAGCGTCGTGACGCTGAAGGTGTCGCTGACCCCGCCGATGGTGAGCGTCGCGTTGACGGTGGTCGCGTAGCTCGACGATGCCGTGACGCGAACGATGACGATGTCACCAGTGTTTACGCTTCCGGAACTGGAGGTGAACGGGTCACTGTTGATTTTGTATTCGCCGCCGGTCACGGAGATCGTTGACGGCCCGGTAATGCCGGTAACTGTAATCGTGTTCGATGCGGTGATCGCATTCAGTGCAACGTCCGATTGATCGGTGAACGTGAAAACGTCCGGTGTCGTGTCATCGAGTGTGGTGACATTGAAGGTGTCACTCATCCCGCCAATATTCAGCGTCGCGCCGACGGTGGTGGAGTAGCTTCCCGAGGCAGTGACACGCACGGAAACCGTATCTCCGTTATTGACCGTACCTGAGCTCGCCGTGTAAGTCCCGCTGTTAATCGAGTACGTTCCGCCACTGATGGCGATCGTCGTCGCCGCTGTAATGCCCGACACGGTAATCGTGTTGGACGTGATTTCCTGGCTCAACGGGACATCCAACTGGTTGGTGAAAGTGAAAGCGTCTGGCGTTGTGTCATCCAGCGTGGTGACGGTGAATGTATCAGTGCCACCGCCGATGGTGATGGCGACATTGCTCGCGGTCGAATAGCTCGCCGCAGTGGTGGCTCCGGCGGTGACGGTGTCGCCGTTTTTCACGTAACCCGAATCGGTGGTATAGCTTCCCCCGTTGATCTTGTAGCTGCCTCCGCTGACAGTGATCGTTACGGCGGTCTCCAATCCAGCGACCGTAATGCTGTCGGAATTCACAAACGTGCTGAGCGCAGCGCCGGTCTGATCGGTAAATGAAAACCCGTTGGGAGTGGTATCAAACGTGTACTCATAGGCGCTGCCATAGAGCGTACCCGCGAACAGGGTGGGCGCCGTCCCTGCGCTGTAGGCGAGTGTTTGGACGAAGAGATTGTTCAGACCCGTCGTAAGGGCAGACCAGTTGGTGCCGCCGTCGGTACTGCGAAACGTACCGCTGCCCCAGGAGCCGGCATACAGCGTCGTTGGAATCTGCGGGTCGATGGCCAAGGCCAGGATCTGCAGGTCAGACAGGTTTGTATTGACGGCGGACCAGTTGGCGCCGCTGTCGGTGCTCTTGAAGACGCCTCCTGTCGCTGTGCCAGTATAAAGTGTCGAAGTTGTAGACGGATTGATAACAATGGCGCGCGTGCTGAGGGTGGTGAGTCCCGTCGTGGCTGCACTCCAACTGGATCCACCGTTGATGCTCTTATATATGCCATTCGCGTTGGTGGCGGCATAGACCGTTGTGGATGCGGATGGATCTATGGCTAGGGCGCGGACGGAGAGATCTGAAAGTCCCGAAAGACCCGTATTGATCGCATTCCACGTTGTCCCGGTATCCGTGCTTTTAAGTATTCCGCCGCCGGACGTTCCTGCGTATAACGTGCTTGTTGTCGTTGGATCAACGGCGAGTGCCCAGACAACCACCGATGATTTTATGGACGACCAGTTGCTCCCGCCGTCGGTAGACTTGAAGATTCCACCGTTTGTCCCTGCATAAATTGTCGTGTTATTCGCCGGATCCACGGCGATTACATTGACGTTAGTGTTGGTGAGCCCCGTGTTGTTTACAAACCATGTTGCGCCTAAATCCGCACTTCGATACACGCCGCCGCCCAAGACACCCGCGTAGATGATGCTGGGTGAAACAGGATCTGAGATGATGGTCGTGACGTTCGTCACTTGTAGGTTTCCGTTGGCCTCACTCCAGGATGTACCGCTGTTAGTACTGGCATAAACGCCGCCGGCGGTTCCGGCGTACAGCGTACCTGAGGTCGTTGGATCGACGGCGAGTGCGCGCAGGCTCTTGTTGCTCAGTCCGGAGTTGACGGCGCTCCAGTTGTCGCCGCTGTCGACTGATTTAAACACGCCACCACCGTAGGTGCCGGTGTACAACGTACTTGGCGTGGACGGGTCTACGGCGATTGTGTACAGCAACAGGTTGGTCAGGCCGGTGCTTGCCAGACTCCAGTTGTCACCGCCGTCCGTCGTCTTGAAAACACCGCTGCCCCACGTTGCCGCATAGAGCGTGCTCGGTGTATCTGGATCAATGGCAAGTGCGTACAGAGACGGATCCGAAAGCCCAGTATTTGCGGTGTTCCAATTAGCCCCGCTGTCAGTACTCTTGTAGACGCCACCGCCCAAGGTTCCAGCGTACAGTGTGGACGGCGTTGCTGGATCCACAATGACACCGGAGATGTACAAATTCATGAACCCGGAGTTCGCGGTATTCCAGTTGGATCCGTTGTCCGTGGATTTATAGATTCCACCGCCTGAGGTTCCAATGTAGATCGTGCTCGGTGTCGAAGGGTCAATGGCGATCGCTGCAACGTTGCTGTAACCCGTGAATACACTGTTCCAGGTTGAGCCAGCATCGGTACTTTTGAAAACGCCACCACCGTTCGTGGCGGCGTACAGTGTCGTTGGTGTCGCGGGGTCGATGGCCAGCGCGTAGACGTAGTGATTCGTCAATCCGCTGTTCGCAGCTGACCACGTCGTACCACTGTTTGTTGTTTTCCAGACGCCGCCGCCATAGGTGCCGGCGTACATCGTCGTGGTGGTCGTCGGATGAATCGCCAGGGCGCGGATTTCACCGCCTTCGGGTCCGCCAGATTGTGACCACTGACTCGCTCCGGCGATCGCCAGCGACGCCCACGAAAGGATCGCGAAGATTCCCGCCACCCATCCCGTCGCGCCCACCTGGCGTCGCTTGTGAAGCGCGCTGTGAATTGATGACCCCGAGCTAATCGAACACATGCCAACTCCCTTAATCACTGCACCCAATGTCGCGCGAACGGTTTGAATTCTCGATAGCGGCCGGAGCGCCTGGCACCACGCGGGCGCAGGCGGACTCCGTCCATTGCGACGGCCGCACTGATGGTTGGCGTCCCAATGTTCGGAACTCTTTAGATATTGGACTTGGAATACAGCGCGATCGGTGTGGGTGCCTTAGAAAAATCAATGACGTGGGGCGATTTTTGGGGATCTATAGGTCTCGCCCCCGGCGCTTGAAATTACCATCTGCTGAGTCTGGCGACGCCCTTAAGATTTCGGAGTGACTGGAGTCGGGCGAGCTTCAATGAGTGTGATTTCCGGTGGCGCCAGGATGCGCATTGGTGGGCCCCAGGTCCCCGTGCCGCGGCTGACATAAATCCACTGGTTCGGTCCCCGCTGGCTCAGTCCAAATGGAAGGGAGTATATGAGTCGAGTGAGCAAACCGAATGGAAAAATCTGTCCGCCATGCGTGTGTCCCGAAAGCTGCAGGTCAATATGCGTATCCTTCGTTTCGTCTGCGACAGGTTGATGTCTCAACAGAATGGTGAAGGCATTGGCGAAGCGCGGCGTGATCAAATCCGTTTCTTTCACGCTGGATGTGGTCACACGACGCTCTACCGCGGGATCATCGACACCAAGAACGGCAATCTCGTTGTCGATCATTACTGCAGCATTGCGTATCAGTTGAAATCCTGCGTTCTCGATGAAGCGTGTCGAAGCGTCGACACCGGCAAATACTTCATGATTTCCAAGAATCGCAAACTTGCCCTTGGCGGCGTGTAACTGATGCAGTATCTCTGCGAATTCCCCGATGTGATCCAACTGCATGTCCACCAGATCGCCGGTAGAAAAAATCAGGTCCGGATTCAGTGCATTTACAACGGTCACCAGTCGGCGAATATCTTCAGAGCGAGTCATCACGCCCAGATGAAGATCGGAAATCTGAACCATACGAATCGGATTGTGAAGTCGTGAAGACTGGATAACCACGGTTTTGAGATTCACTTCGTGCGCCGAACGTATTCCGAAGAACACCAGCAGCAACACACCCAACGCAACTCCATACGAACGTTGTCGTGACGCCAATGCCTGATGTATTGCTATTTGACCTGTGAGGCGCGCCACGACTCCGAGCGCGTCAACCACAAAGGAGACTGAAGAGAAGAGGAAAACGAAACCCATCCATGTGAAGGCCATCCAGGCCAATGGTGGCAAGAGGGTGGTCAGGCGTTCAAAGTGAAGCGCAAGTTCGGCAACGACGACGGAGCAGCCCAGCGCAGCAAGTATCCAACCGAATGTACCCCGGTATCGGCCGACCGAACTTCGGAATTTTCGGTACGTATAGACGTGAAGTCCGGCGTAAGACGCCAACAAGGTTAGTAGAACGACGAGGAAGGCATACGAACTCATGCCGAATCGCCCGTGCCGGAGTGTGTGGCCATTCGAAAAAAATAGGAACTGAAGAAAGGATGGTCAATTCGTAGGACGCCTGACCTCCGCGATTGTTCTCGGAGTAAGTAACCGCACGAATGGCTTTCGCTGGCAAGGGCTGTCATATAGGAATCATCAGGTCAGGTTCGCGTACTGACCGGATAAATGTTTTGAACATTCAGCCTAACTGGACTCCTATCGAGGAATGAGAGGACAAAGAGCCATGCCGAACGAACTGGATCCGCGCGTCGATCAATGGTACGTGTTTCGCGGCAAAGGCAGGTGCTTTTGTGTCACAGCCATTGACGAAGCGGGAAAGACAATTGAAATACAGCACTTCGACGGCGACGTTGAGGAATATGGTTTTGATGAGTGGCGTGTACTGAATATCGAGCCCGGTGAAGAGCCCGAAAACTGGAGCGGGGCACTCGACGTTTCCGAGCGCGATGATTACGGTACCGAAGTCACCGACACTTCCGCGCAGGATTGGAGCGAACCGCAAGATGAATACTATGCGGAAGGTGTAGAGCGTCGTCGATTTCCGCGACAGGGGACGGATTCGGGACTTGAGGGGGAGTCTCTCGGAGAACCTGGCGAAGAGTAACTTCCGCGAAGGGCACGGCACATGCCGGTTCGGTGGTGTGAGGACGCCTGCGCTTGTTACCAGATGACCCAGTATCTCGTCCCTTGCTCATGCAGAAACTTTTCTGCGTTAGCACCTTCAAGCATCGCAAACGTTGCCAGCATGCCGGCCTGAATACACGTTGTCGATGCCACAGTCACAGCGCGCGGGGCGCCGCGCACTGGCCACCCGGTCTTCGGGTCCAGAATATGACCGTACCGAATCCCGTTTCTCATCAGAAACCGGCGCGCATCGCCGCTGGTACAGACACCGCCACGCAAAACCTGAATCTGGTGCAGTGCTTCGGACCCGCTGGCGTTGGGGTTGTCGATGCCGACGCGCCAGGCATCACCGCTCGCGCGCGGGCCGGATACGTACAGATCGCCCCCGAAATTAATCACGAGGGAAACGGCCGATTGTGCACCGAGGATTTGCGCGGTCTTGTCCACGGCGTATTCCTTGCCGATGCCGCCGAGATCTATTTCCATCCCGGCAGGCAACACAATTTTGGGCGATGCCCAGTGGACTTTGTTCCATCCCACGCGGGGAAGAATTTCGTCGATGCGCGCAGAATCCGGAATGCGGTCGGAGCCATCAAATTTCCATACCGCGCGCAGCACGCCAGAAGTCACGTCAAATTTTCCGCTGGTCATCTCAAAACATTGATCGGCGTAGTCCAGGAGCCGGGCCGTTTCAGCGTCTACTTCGACCGGTGTGCCGTTGCTAGTATTGATCTGGTGAACAATATTGTCTGAACGGTAGCGTGAAAATTTGTGTTCCACGCGAATCGCTTCGTCGCAGGCCAATTTTCCGAGTTCCTGCGCGAGGTCTAAGTCATCGCCGTCGACAAGCAATTCACACGGACTTCCGAGCGCTTTGAATCGGACAGTCCAGTAATTATCCTTACGTTCCGCGGAAATGGGGTTCACGGGTCTCTGCGCCAGGGTGCTGAAACAAGCATAGACGCCACGGATACCAACAAGAAGGGGCTTTACGGTTGGATGAGTGTGCCCGTGCCCGCGTCACTCCTGGGTCGGGCGCCCAAATCAGAATTTTGTTTTGAGATCGAGAATGAAACTGGTTGCCTTGAGATCGCTGAAGAGATTTTCGTTGCGCTGCACACCGATGGCCTCTTTTGGGTGTTTGTCGCCGGTCTGAACCATATAGTCGAAGCCCAAACCAATTTCGCTGTCGTCAGAAATCCGATGTGCAAGGCGCATTCCGTACGTCGTGGATTGGAAATCCGCGAGGCGAAGATCCGCGCTCGCAAACTCCGGCGTGGTCCCGAAGACGATCGAGTAGGTGAAGAATTTTGCGGCGGTTTGAGTGTAGTACCGATAGTGCGGTTCGAAGTAGGTCCGCGGTCCAAGGTTGAAGCGGTAAGTCAAATCCAGCGTATGGGAACGGACATCCCAATCATCCCAGAAATAGCGGTATGCCACATGAATTACGTCCGAAGGAAAGTGATATACGGTCTTCCAGTAGAGGGTGTTTCGCGTTCGCGAGTCCGGTCGTTTCTCGTGAACATATCCGGGATAGGTAGTGGTTTCGCCTGTCGTACCGTCAATCACACTAACGATCTTGTAAGGATCGGACATGTAACCGGAAGTGCGACCGTAACTGTAATTGAATTGCATCAGAGTTCGGCGCGACAGGACTTGAGTGATGCCGAGCATGGCATCGAAGCCCGTCTTGATTTTTCCCGGCCCGCCGCCGCCTTCGAATTCCGACTCTGATTCGGATTCCACTTCGCCGGGGCGGTAGAACGTCGTGGTGAACGCTGTGACAACGCCGAGTTCGTCAGGAACTCCGTCGCGCGGTTTGACCTGATCGTAGTTAGTGCCCACTGCGGCCGTCAGTGTCGTAAGTTTGTTGTTGAGGTCCCACGATAACGCGGCACTCATGCCGGCGGATTTGTAGTCCGTTTCCTGAGAATAATTCAGATTGTACTGGCCGCGCAGCGTGCGCGAATGAGGAATTTCCCAATCGCCGCTGATGGCACCGCGTGCGTCGGAAAATTCCACGAGTGGCAATTCATGCGGCTGAATGACAAATGTTTTTTCCCCCGACGGGGAAGAGAAGGTCTGCACGGTATTCGTCGGCACGGCGCCATTGGGTGTCGCGCCGGACATCGCGTCGTAGACAAGCTTGAGCGTGAAGAACTCTCCGTCACCGATTTCCTTCTTGACCTGCAGCACGGGTTCAGTGACCTGCACACGGTCCTTTTCAGAATAAAACAGGGTGGCGGCATCGACGTTCAGAAGCGAGTCGTAGTCAAAGAAGCCCGCATGTGCTGAGTCCAGGGAGAGCAGACCGCAGGTTGCCACCGCCAGGCGTTCGCTCACGCTGCGGTTGGCTGCTAGTTGCATCCGCAGCCTCCACCACCGACACCCGCACCGCCGCTGGCCGCTTCTTTGCTGAAGTAGACGTGGTCAGCCGTGTACTCGTTCACCGGGTGCGGGACGAGTTGCATTGCATCTTCAGCGAGAAGATCTCGATCCCACGGCTGAACCGGTTCGATGGAGCACCCGGACAATATCGCCGCGAGGGCCGCGGCGAACAACACAATCCGTTTCATTTCCTCTAAACCTCAAGCTCAACGAACTGAAAAATGTTCGTGAGATAGGTTATATGACGCCTTATTTCGCCAATAATTCCTTAACGATTCCTTCGAGTTCGTCCTTATCCTTGTCGCGAAAACCAATGTGAGTAAACGCGATGTTTCCTGCGCGATCGATGATGTAGGTGCTGGGCATGCCCATAACCTTGTACTCGGACGCTGCGCCCCCGCTGGGGTCATAAGCGATGGTAAATTCTGCCGGGGTTTTGGCGAGAAATTCGTCAATAGGCTCACGGGACTTGTCCAGATTCACACCGATGATTTCCAAGCCCTGATCTTTGTATTTCTTGTTGATTTCGTTCAGCCAGGGAAAGGATTTCCGGCAGGGCGTGCACCAGGACGCCCAGAAATCGACGTAGACGACCTTTCCTTTCAGCTTGCTAAGTTCCACCATGCCTTTCGCCGACGCGAGCTTGAAGTCCGGGGCGGGGCCCTTCGGAGTGTCGGCGGCCAGAGGTGCTTGGGAGGCTCCAATCAACAGGCCAGTTACCAGGGNNGCAAACTTTCGTGAATACATAGGATTCTCACTAATATAAGGTTTGTTCGTCGGAACGGCTTGGCCTACCCAAGACGTCATCCTCGCATGTATCGGGTGAAACAATTCTGAACTTAGCGAGTCGCATATCCAGCGGCAAGGACAAATCTAGTCTAGAACTAATTCGCAGAACTGCAGATTCGGAGAATTCCCATGCTCATTCGTATCAAGCCCTCCAACGAGATCGCGCCTTCCGAGATCACCGACCAGGCCGTTTATCAGGATCGGCGCCGGTTTCTTCAGGCAGGCGCTGCCGCGGCGGTCGGTCTCGCCGCCGGTGCGTTGTGGACGCCAGACTCGGCGCGGGCCGGTGAAAAACTGGCGAATGTGAAGAAGAGCCCACTTTCAACGAGCGAGTCGCCGAATTCGTATGCCGATATTACGTCGTACAACAATTTTTACGAATTTGGGGTCGAGAAGGAGCAGCCGGCAGAATGGGCCAAGAACTTTGTCACCAAGCCGTGGAGCATCGAAGTGGGAGGCGAAGTTGCAAAGCCGGCAACCTATCAGCTTGAGGACTTCATCAAGCCGCATGCCCTGGAAGAGCGGATTTACCGGCTGCGTTGCGTCGAAGC